>NZ_AOPZ01000175.1 GCF_000414115.1 Streptomyces aurantiacus JA 4570 | reverse complement strand
CGCGCCCCGGGCAGCCGCTGCGGCCCGCGCGCGGCGAAGGGCGCGCCGACGGCGTACGCGGCGGCGGGGGTACGCGGCAGGGTGTCGACCACGGCGTCGACGAACGCCCTGACCAGCGCGTACGGCTCGGGCAGCAGCAGCGGGGAGCGGCTGCCGGGCAGCGGCACAGCGGCACGGCGTGCGCCTCGGCGGGCATGGCGCCGGCGATGGCCCGCAGGTGCGCGATGTCCTCGGCGCCCAGCGGCCCGGCCCGCCACGCGTCCACGTCCGCGCCGGTCAGTCCGGGCAGCAGCTTGCCCCGGGCGATCAGATGCAGGGCGTGCCGCGCGGCGGCGGCCCAGCAGGCGGCGGAGGGATGCGCGCCGGCCGCCCCGCCCGTCGCCGCGACCGCCCCGCCGGTCGACAGCACCGCCACCGCCTCCCCCACCGGCGCGAGCAACGCGGGCACGGCATGCCTGCGCACCCCCTTGCCGTGCCGGCGCACCACCGTGATCTCACCCCGGCTCCAGGTCTCCGAGCCCTCGCCGCCGCTCACGTCGGGCAGTTCCCCGCCGTCCGGCCGCCACCACGCGATCCGGCCCTCCCGGGGCACCTCGGCCGGGAGGAAGACGGCAGCGCAGGAACGTACGAGAGGCACGAGAGCCGCGAAGGCGGCAGGGGTGGCGTCAGCGGCGGCCCCGGCGCCCGTCGCCGTCATCGCCACCACCTCGCGCACCGCTCAACCACTCGTCGCCTCATCCTCGCCCGCCGCTCACCGGCTCCACACCGGCCGCTCGCCCGCCCCTCACCCTCTCCCGCCACCCTAGGCGAGCCCACGCCCCGCCCCCGACACCGCGAGGCCGGGCACCGCCCGGCGGGGGAACCACCTCCAGTAGGAAAGTTTCCTAACAATAATCCGTCGACATCCTTGACGCGCTCATGCCCACTCGCCACGATGCCTGAGACGGCCCTCCCGCACCCCCCACCACGCGCCCAGGAGGCAGACATGCCGCTCACCCCCACCGACGGCTCCGCCGACTCCCGTACGCACAAAGCCCGTTGGGTCATACCGGCCGCAGCGGCGACCGCCCTCGCCACCGCCGGCGGTCTGCTCCTGTGGTCGCCGGCCGGCGAGGCCGACGCCTCCCCGACGCCGAAGGCCGCCTTCACCGCCGTGGCCGCGGGCGACATCGCCGAGCAGTGCACGAAGAGCGACAGCCGCTGCGCGCACCCGAAGACCGCCGCGCTGGTGCGGCAGATCAACCCGCAGTTCGTGCTGACGATGGGCGACAACCAGTACGACGACGCCCGCCTGAAGGACTTCCAGAAGTACTACGCGACCACCTGGGGCGCCTTCAAGGACAAGACGAAGCCCGTGCCGGGCAACCACGAGACGTACGACCCGGCGGGCCCGCTCAAGGGCTACAAGTCCTACTTCGGCGCCGTCGCGTACCCCAACGGCAAGAGCTACTACAGCTACGACCAGGGCAACTGGCACTTCATCGCCCTGGACTCCAACAGCTTCGACGACCGCGCCCAGATCGACTGGCTGAAGACGGACCTCGCCGCCAACGCCAAGAAGTGCGTGGCCGCGTACTGGCACCACCCGCTGTTCTCCTCCGGCGAGCACGGCAACAACCCCGTCGGCAGGCCGGTCTACAAGCTCCTCGACGACGCGAAGGCCGAACTGGTCCTCGGCGGCCACGACCACCACTACGAACGCTTCGCCCCGCAGGACGCGAACGGCAAGGCCGACCCCGAGGGCGTCGTCGAGCTGCTCGCCGGTACGGGCGGCGCGAACCCGTACAAGATCGAAGAGGTCCAGCCCAACAGCCAGAAGCGGATCACCAACACCCACGGCGTGGTGAAACTCGACTTCACCGACGACGGCTTCTCCTGGAAGCTCATCGGCACGGACGGCGCGACCAAGGACACCAGCCCGTCGTACTCCTGCCACTGACCCCCGGGCCCGGGTGTCACGCACATGTACCTGGCCACCACCGACGCGGTCGCCACGGCCGCCGAGCGCGGCCGCGCACGCCGCACGCGCGGCCGCGTCACCGGACCCGTCCTCGCCCTCGGCGCGGTCAGCCTCGTCACCGACATCTCCTCGGAGATGGTCGCGGCGGTGCTCCCGCTCTACTTCGTCCTCGGCCTCGGCCTGTCCCCGCTCGCGTTCGGCTTCCTCGACGGTCTCTACAACGGCGCCACGGCCGTCGTACGGCTCCTCGGCGGGTACGCGGCCGACCGCGGCGGGCGGCACAAGCTCGTCGCGGGCTCCGGGTATCTGCTGTCCGCGCTGTCCCGGCTCGGGCTGCTGCTCGCGGGCGGGGCCACCGCCGGGATCGGCGCGGCGATCGCGGCCGACCGCCTCGGCAAGGGCGTGCGGACGGCGCCCCGGGACGCGCTGATCTCGCTGAGCAGCCCGCCGGACGGGCTCGGCCGGGCGTTCGGCGTGCACCGGGCGATGGACACGACGGGCGCGCTGCTCGGCCCGCTCGCGGCGTTCGCGCTGCTGTGGATCACGGCGGACGCGTACGACGCCGTCTTCGTCGTCAGCTTCTGCTTCGGGCTGTTCGGGGTGCTGCTCCTGGTGGCGTTCGTACCGGGGCGGACGGCGCTGCCCGCTCCACCCGCACCGGCGACGGGCCGCCCCCGCAAGGCCCTCACCCTCCTCCGCGTCCCCGCCTTCCGCCGCGTCTGCGCCGCCGCCGCGCTGCTGGGCGCCGCGACCGTCGGGGACGCCTTCCTGTATCTGCTGCTCCAGCGGCGCCTGGACTTCGCGGAGAGCTGGTTCCCGCTGCTTCCGCTCGGCACCGCGGCGGTCTATCTGCTGCTCGCCGTTCCGGCCGGGCGGCTCGCCGACCGGGTGGGCCGGCGCGTGCCGTTCCTCGCGGGGCACGGCGCGCTGCTCGCCGCGTACGTCCTGCTGCTCCTGCCGACCGGCGGCCGCCCGCTGCTCGTCGGGGTGCTGCTCGCGCTCGGCGTCTTCTACGCCACGACCGACGGCGTCCTGATGGCGCTCGCCACGCCCTGCCTCCCGGCGGAGCGGCGGGCGAGCGGGATGGCCGTGCTGCAGACCGGCCAGGCGCTCAGCCGTCTTGTGGCCGCGGCGGGGTTCGGCGCGGCCTGGACCCTGTGGGGCGTCGGCGCCGCCCTGGCCTGCGCGGTGCTCGCGCTGAGCGTGGCGGGCGCGGGCGCGGCGGTCCTGCTGCGGCCGACGGAACGTCCACCGGCCGCCGGGCAGCCCCAGGAGCGGCCCGCCGCCGAACCCTCGGCGCCCACCAAGCCCCCGGAAGGCATCGCATGACCCTCACCCCGCCCGAGGCGTCCACCCGCCTGCGTGTCGTCGCCGTCGTGGCGGCCGCCGCGCTGCTCGCCGCCGTCGCCGTCACGTACACGGTGCGCGCGGTCCAGCGGGCCGAACCGGCCTCCTCCAGCTCGGAGTTCGCCCTCGACCGGGGCCACCTCTACTTCCGCTCGACGCAGGAGGGGGCGGGCCGCGTCGCCCGCGTACCGATGACCGGCACCGGCTCGCGCACCCCCAACGGCCCGTCCTGCGAACGCTTCCACGCCGCCGGAGGCACCGCCCTGTGCCTACTGCGCCGCCCGGGCATCCCGCCGAAGTCGTACGCCGTCGTCCTCGACGAGCGGCTGCGCGAGAAGCGGCGGGTCGCGCTCACCGGCATCCCGAACCGGGCGCGGGTCTCGGCGTCCGGGCGGATGCTGTCGTGGACGATGTTCACCACCGGCGACTCGTACGCGGGCGGCAGCTCGTCCTTCTCCACCCGCACCTCGATCCTGGACACCCGCACCGGCTATCTGATCAAGAACATGGAGGAGATCCCGCTCACCGTCGACGGCCGCCGCTACCACTCCCCCGACGTCAACTACTGGGGCGTGACCTTCGCCCGCGACGACAACCGCTTCTACGCCACCGTCTCGACGAAGGGCCGGACGTATCTCGTCGAGGGCGACATGCGGAAGTGGTCGGCGCGGGCCCTGCGCCAGAACGCCGAATGCCCGTCCCTGTCCCCCGACAACACCCGCGTCGCCTTCAAGAAGCGCGTGCGCGGCGGCACGAAGGACCCGTGGCGGCTCTACGTCCTCGACCTGCGCACGATGCGCGAGCACCCGCTCGCCGAGCGCCGGAGCGTCGATGACCAGGCGGCGTGGCTGGACGACGGCACGCTGGCGTACGCGCTCCCGGGCCGCGAGGGCCGCAAGCAGGACATCTGGACGGCACGGGCGGACGGCACCGGACACCCCAAGCTGCTTGTGCCGGGCGGCAGTTCACCGGCCGCGGTGCGCTGAGGCGATGCACATGGTGTACGTCGCGTACGAAACGGGCCGCACCCCACCCGAAATCCAGATGCGCGCGCGACTCCCCGCCCCGCACGATGCCTCCATGACCACACGCCCAGCCCCCGTCCACCGCACCGTCGTCCCGACCCTCTTCCCGCCTCCCGGATACGCCCACGCGGCCGTCGTCGAGGCGGGTGCGCGCCTCGCGTTCATGGCCGGTTCCGTCCCCCTCGACGCCGACGGGAAACTCGTCGGCGAGGGCGATCCGGTGCGGCAGGCCCATCAGGTCGTCGCCAACCTCGACGAGGCGCTGCGTGCCATCGGCAGCGATCTGTCGCAGGTGGTGGCGAGCACGGTGTACGTCGTCGGGGACGAGCCCGGCGTGCTCTCCGAGGTGTGGGAGGTCGTACGCGCCTCCGGGCTGCTGAACACCCGGCCGCACACGTCCACGCTGCTCGGTGTGACGGTGCTCGGCTATGCCGGCCAGCTCGTGGAGATCACCGCGACCGCCGTCGTGCCGGACGGGGCCGGGGCGTGAGCGGCCCGGCGACGGCCGCCGTCACGCTGCGGGCGGCCACCGCAGCGGATGCGGCGGCCGTCGCCGACGTCTATCTGCGGTCGTTCGACGCCGCCCTTCCCGAGGTGCGCCGGGCCCATTCCGACGACGGGGTACGGGACTTCTTCCGGCACGTGGTGGTGGGGCGCGGCGGCACGTGGGTGGCCGAGGCGGCGGGCGTGGTCGTCGGCATGATGGTGCTCGAGGGCGGGGAGCTGAGCCAGCTCTACCTGGCGCCGGAGTGGCGTGGCCGCGGCATCGGCGACCGGTTCGTCGCGCTCGCCAAGGAGCGCAGCCCTGAGGGCCTGTCCCTGTGGACCTTCCAGGTCAACGCGCCCGCGCACCGCTTCTACGAACGCCACGGCTTCACGGCGGCGGAGCGGACGGACGGCGACAACGAGGAGAAGGAGCCGGACGTGCGGTACGTGTGGCGCCCCTGAGCCATGGCGTACGGGGTGTCAGGGGCCCGGCACGGTCTCGGCCCGGCTGGCGAGGCCAAGGGCGTACTCCGGCCACCACGCCCCGGCGGGCGGCCCGCCCCGGCAGGTGCCGTCGGACTCGCCGGGCCGCTTGACCCACAGGTGGGCGTCGATCGCGGGGTCGCCGGTGCGGGTGGTGGGCGGGGTGCCGAGGGCGCGCCCTGGCGGGTTGCACCAGGGCTTGTCGTAACCCCCGTAGGGGCCGTTGCCGTTGCGGCTGGTGTCGATGACGAAGTGGGTGTCGCCGCCGAGGGCGCGGGCGAGGCGGTGGCCGTACTCGGCGCTCTCCGCGGTCGTGCGGTAGTTGGAGACGTTGAGCGCGAAGCCGTCGGCCCGCTCGATGCCGGCCAGGCGCAGGGGCTCGACCAGGCGGCGCTCCTCCGGGATCCAGCTCGCGTTGCCCGCGTCGAGGTAGACCTTGGCGGCCGGCTGCCGCTTGAGGCGGGCGACGGCGTGGGCGAGCAGCGCGTACCGCTCGGCGGCGTCGGCCCGCCCGCAGCCTGCGATCTGCTGGGCGACGGCGTCCGGTTCGACGACGACGTACGCGGCGTGGGTGCCGATCCCGGTGGCGAAGGCGTCGATCCAGGCGCGGTAGTGGGCGCCGTCGCGGGCACCGCCCGCCGAGTAGTCGCCGCAGTCGCGGTGCGGGACGAAGTACGCGACGAGCACGGCGGTGCGGCCGGCCGCGGCGGCCTTCTCGACGTGGGCGCGCACCACGTCACCCGGCTCGTCGTTGTTCAGCCACTCCGCCTGGGCGCGGGCCGCGATGCGGTCGATGAACCAGGCGTCGGCGGCGCGGCCGCTCTTGCGCCAGGCGGCGGCCTGGTGGGCGGCGTGGGTGTCGGGGTTCACCCAGAACTCCACGGGTTCCGGCGGCGCGCCCGCCGCGGTGTTTCCCGTGGCCGTGAGGGCGGCCAGCGTGGCCACGGAGGTGAGGGCGCGGCGGAGCCGGGTTCCCCGCCTGCGGCGGGAGGGGCCCGTCGGGACGGTCGGCTGGGGCACGGGGCGACTCCCCTTCTCGGGGCACCCCCTCTGGGCACCGGGCCCTCAAGCGTCCCCCCAGCGGTGGCCGACCCCTCTCCGCCGCCCCGGCAGGGTCACCCCTACGGCGGGCGCACCGGCTCGGCTCACCGGGGTCACAGCAGGTCGCGCGGGATCGTCTCGTCCCAGTTCGCCGAATGGATCCGCTGCTCGCCCTCGTACGCGTCGAGCCGCGCGTGCAGCAGAAACGCGTCCTCGGAACAGCGCAGGACCGTGTGCGTGACGGTGCGTACGTCCCAGTCGCCCCGCCGGAACCGGCGGGTCGACTCCACCTCGCCGCGCGCCGAGAGGGGATCGTCGGCCTCCGAGCTGTAGCACTGGCGCTCGCGCCGCGTCACTTCGAGGTCGATGCCGTCGAACCGCACGGTGCCGTTGTCGGCGACGACTTCGAGCGTGGACCTGTTGTGCACCAGGTCGCGGGAGACCCGCCACTCCTGGCGGCCGGGGTGGACCTGTGTGGTGGACAGCGGTGGCGTGCCCTCCGGCTCGTCGAAGGGGCGCAGGCTCACCTCGTCGGACTCGGCCATGGGCCGCACCGGAAGGACCAGCCGGCTGGCACCGGTGAACACCGCGACGCGGGCCGGACGGGGCGGCGGCCAGGCGAGCGGCCAGTAGGACGTGGAGAGGGACAGGCGGATGCGGTGGCCGGGCGGGAACACCTGGGCCACCCCGTTGAGTTGCACGTCGACCAGGTAGCGGCGGCCGGGTTCCAGGGGCTCCGGGTGCTCGTGGCTGTCGCGGTGGGTGAGGTTGAGCAGTCCGTAGGTGACCCGCGTCGCCTTGCCGTCCGCGGCCACGTCGGAGAGCCTGGCGGCGATCATCGCGACGGGTTCGCTCGCCTCCAGCTCCAGGCGTACGACGGGGGCGCCCAGGATCTCGCAGGGTTCGGTGAGTACGCCGGTGTCGAAGACCAGCGAGCCGCCGTCCTCCTCCCGCTGGTCGTAGGGCAGGTCGGGCGGTGCGCTGTAGGAGCACCACTTGCCCGCGAACTGGCCGACGGACAGCGGGGATTCGAGCGTCAGCTCGGTCTCGTCGTCGGCCGCGGGTGCCGGTCCGCCGGGTCGGCACAGCCGGTGCGGGGCGAGGGCGAGTTCGGTGGGCCGGGTGTGGGGGGACGGCCAGGAGGGCTCGCCGACCCAGCGGCCCGGACGCTGCTCGTAGGAGGTGGAGGGCGGCACGCTCTGCTGCATCCACACGCGCAGCGTCGGCTCGTCCATCACCCCGTTGTCGATCTTCTTCAGCCAGCGGTCCCACCAGCGGACCAGTTCCTGGAGGTAGCCGATGGCGGGGCCCGGCCGGCCCTGGTGGGGGTATTTGTGCGACCAGGGCCCGATCAGCCCCTTGCGTTCCACGCCGAGGCGTTCCATCAGCCGGAAGACGGCGTTGGAGTAGCCGTCCGCCCAGCCGCTCACGGCGAAGACGGGGCAGCCGACGTCCTCGTAGTTCTCGCAGACCGAGCCGTGCTTCCAGTAGTCGTCCCGCCGTTGGTGGGCCAGCCACGTCCGCAGCCACAGGCCGCTCTCGCGCAGCCGCCGCAGCCACATCTCGCGCCAGTCCTCCCCGACGAGCGCGGGGTCGGGAGGGCAGGACGTGCCGGCGAACATGGTCGACGCCCAGGAGAGGTTGTCGGACAGGAGACAGCCGCCCATGTGGTGGATGTCGTCGGCGTAGCGGTCGTCGGTGAAGGACGCGATGGCGATGGCCCGCAGGCTGGGCGGGCGCCTGGCGGCGACCTGCAGGGCGTTGAAGCCGCCCCACGAGATGCCCATCATGCCGGTGTGCCCGTCGCACCAGGGCTGCCCGGCCAGCCAGGCGAGGACGTCCTCGGCGTCGCGCAGCTCCTGTTCGAGGTACTCGTCGGTGAGGACGCCTTCGGACTCGCCGGTGCCGCGCAGGTCGACGCGCGCGCACGCGTAGCCGTGGCCCGCCAGGTAGGGGTGGTGCACGGAGTCGCGCACCGCCGTCAGGTCCCGCTTGCGGTACGGGATGAACTCCAGGACCGCGGGCACCGGCTGCTCGTCGGAGGTCGCCGGGCGCCAGACGCGGGCCGCGAGCCGGGTGCCGTCCGAGACCGGAATCCAGAGGTGTTCGTCCTCCTTGACGTCGTGGGGCAGGGAAGTCACCTCACGCACGTTCTGCCTCCTTTCCCGTGCCGCCCGCCCCCGTCCCGGTGTCGCCGAGGTCCTCGTCGAAGCGGAAGTCGAGGGCCGCCACGGCGCGCGTGTACTTGTCCCGCAGTTCCTTCTGGTCGGCCGCCGCCGTGTAGACGTGGGCGAGTTCGTAGCTGTAGCTGTCGGTGGCCTGGGACACCTCGGACAGGCGCGCGCCCGCGTCGACCAGCGGAATCGTCTTGACTCCCGGAATCTCCCCGCACAGCCGCTCAAGGGCTTCGTCGTCCGCCCGGTGCGTGACCCGTCCGTCGGTGAAGCGGCGCAGGAACCACTTGGCCGCGAGCGCGTACGGTCCCTGGCGGCGGGGCAGCCGCGGGTCCTCGCCGAGCGCGATCGCGATCTGGCAGTAGTGGTTGGGGATGCCGTCGACCTGCTCGAACAGCTCGGCGTGCGACTGGGAGTGGCGCGGGTTGACCTCCAGCAGGCCGATCCGGCCGCTGTCCAGGTCGCAGAAGTACTCGATGCAGAACGTCGAGTTGTCGAGGCCGATCCGGGCGATCACCCGCCGGGAGATGTCCGCGAGCCGGTCCTGCACGGAGTCCGGCAGGGCCGACGGGTACTGGTAGCGCAGGAAACTCGACGTATCGGGGTAGTTGACGGAGTCGACGATGCCGTACACCTCGATGCGTCCGTCGCAGCTGTAGCCCTCCACGGTGACCTGCTCGCCGGTCAGCGACTCCTCCGCCAGGCATGCCTGTCCGCCGGCCTCGGCTATCTCGGGCGGCAGGTCGAGCCGGTCGAGCACGAACTCGAAGGGTTCGCCGAGCCGGCCGACGCCCTCGCGCACCGCCGCCACCGCCTTCGCGTACTGCGCGTCGTCGGCCACGTGGAAGGCGAGTTCGGAGGAGTACGACTTCACCGGCTTGATCCACATCGGGTACCGCAGTCCTTCGGGAGGCTTCGCGGGACCGTCCAGGTCGACGAGCGCGAACCGCGGATACTCCTCGATGACCTGTCGCTGCTCAAGTCTGCTCCAGTACTTGTGCTCGCACTTGACGACGGCTTCCAGGTCCGGCCCGCGCAGCCCGAAGCGGCGGCAGAGGATCGGCACGACGGTGCTCACCGGGAAGTCCCAGTAGCCGACGACGGCATCGATCCGTCCGGGGAACTCCTGGAGCCGCCGCTCCATCCGGTCGAGCAGCTCGGGCAGCTCCACCTCGCCGCCGTTCTGCACCTCCTCGTGGCCCGACAGCGCGTGGAATCGGTACCGCTCCGCGAACGGCTGCGCACACAGCACGTCCAGGTTCTTGTCGTCGAGCCCCACTATGAAGACGTTCGACGGCTCCATGCGCGACCTGCTTTCGTCGTCCCGGTACTGACGCCCTGGCCACGGGCGGGTATCCACCGGGGTCGCGATCAAACAGCGCGCCCTCTTTCCCCCCGGGCACGGCCTACCCCGGCCGGAACCCGTCCGTCGCCGCCACCAGCGCCCCCACCACTCCCGACGCCCCCGCGTCATGCCCCGCGTCGTCCACGACGACCAACTCCCCGTCGCCCCACCCCCGCTGCAGGCGCCACGGCACCCCCAGCAGATTCCCGAAGTCGAGGCTCCCCTGCACCACCACCCCGGGAATCCCCCGCAGCGCGCCCGCGTCCCGCAGCACCACCCCGTCATCGCCCAGCCAGTGCCCCCGGGAGAAGTAGTGCGTGACGGTCCGCGCGAACCCGGCCCGGAACACGGGGTCCTCGTAGCGCGCGACGGAGCGGGGCGCGGCCATCGCGATGGCGGTCTCCCAGTCGGTCCAGGCCCGCGCGGCCCGGTCCCGCACCGCCGCGTCCGGCGACTCCAGCAACCGCAGGTAGGCGGCGGCCAGGTCCCCGTCCCGCTCGCCCTCCGGCACCCCGCCCCGGAAGGCCGCGAACGCCTCGGGGAACACCCGCCCGAGCCCCCGCGTGAGCAGGTCGACCTCGGCCTGGCTGCCGGTGGCGAGCCCGGTGAGGACGAGCTCGGACACCCGGTCGGGGTACGTCTGGGCGTACCGCAGCCCGAGCGCCGAGCCCCAGGAGACGCCCCACACCAGCCACCGCTCCACCCGCAGGTGCCGCCGCAGCAGTTCGAGGTCGGCGAGCAGATGCTTGGTCGTGTTGACGCTCATGTCGGTCGCGGGATCGCTCGCGTGCGGCGTGGAGCGGCCGCTGCCGCGCTGGTCGAGCAGCACGATCCGGAACGCGTCGGGGTCGAAGTAGCGCCGGAATCCGGGCGTGCAGCCGGACCCGGGCCCGCCGTGCAGCACCACGGCGGGCTTGCCGAGAGGGTTGCCGCAGACCTCCCAGTACACGCGGTTGCCGTCGCCGACGTCGAGCATGCCGTGGTCGTACGGTTCGATCTCCGGGTACAGACTCATCCCGGCACGGTAACCGCCCTCAGGTGAGCGCCGCGCCCACTGCCACGAACCCGCAGATCAGCACGGACAAGATGGCGAGCAACGGCCACACGAACCGCAGGTACTTGTCGTAGCCGACCTTGGCGAGCGCGACCCCGCCGATGGTGACGGCCGTCGTCGGCACCCACAGGTTCATCCAGCCGCTGGCCGCCGCCCACGCGGTGACGACCACGGACCGCGAGACGCCCGCGAAGTCGGCGAGCGGCGCGAGGATCGGCATGGCGAGGGTGGCGTGCCCGGACGTGGACGGGATGAGGAAGGCCAGTGGCAGGTTGACCAGGAACACGATGACCGCGAACACGCCGGACGACGTGCCCTTCACGACCCCCTCGATGGAGTGCAGCACGGTGTCCGTGATGCGCGAGTTGTTCATGATCACGGTGACGCCGCGCGCGAGGACGATGACCAGCGCGGGCGAGATGAAGTCCGCCGCGCCCTGGGTGATCGTCGAGCTGAGCTTCTGCTCGCCCATCCGCGCGACCAGGCCCACGAGCACCGCCGCGCACAGGAACAGGGCCGCCAACTGCGGGAAGGACCAGCCGAGTTCGAAGCCGTACGGCTCGGCGTCCGCGTCGCCCGTCAGGGCGCTGGACCACGGCACCACCGAGAAGATCATGAACGCGAAGACCAGGCCGACCACGACCAGGATCGCCTTGTGCAGCCGGGTCAGCTCGGGCACCTCCTCGGCCTCGCCCGCCGCCCGCTCCCGGTCACCGGGCAGGAATCCGCTCAACGAGCGCTCCGGGTCCCGCTGGACGCGCTTGGCGTACCGGATGACGTACGCGACCGTGACGGCCGTGAGGACCAGCCACATCACGAACCGCAGCACGATGCCGTCGCCGAGCGAGATGTCGGCGGCCGCCGAGGCGACGCCGGTGGCGAAGGGGTTGACGGTCGAGCACAGCACGCCGATGCCCGCGCCCAGGATGATCGTGCCGACGGCGGTCATCCGGTCGTAGCCGAGGGCGAGCATCAGCGGCACGATGAGGCCGTAGAAGCCCAGCGTCTCCTCGGCGAAGCCCTCCACGGTGCCGAGGACGGAGAAGACCACCATGACGCCCGCGATGAGCAGGGCGCCGCGCTCGCGCAGCCGGTGCGCGAGCCGCCCGATGCCCCGATCGAGGGCGCCGGTGGCGAACACGACGGTGATGAACGCGCCGATGGCGAGCACGAAGAGGAACACACCCGCGCTGCCGTACAGCTCGCCCGTCAGGTCGGGGCCGACCTGCCCGGACTCGGTGTCCTGCACGCCGTACAGGCCGTTGACGGGCGCGAGGAAGAGGTCGTTGAGGCGGTCGACGAAGGACTGGTCGTCGGGGACGCGGTGGTAACTGCCCTGGACGGGCGCGCCCTTGTCGTCGCGGTCGTAGGCGCCGGGCGGCACCAGGAAGGCGAGCAGCCACACCGCGACGGTGACGATCGCGAGGACGGTCAGCGCGCTGGGGAAGGTGAACTTGCTCTTGGGCGCGGGCTCTCGAGCCTCCGGGCCGGTCGCGGTGGTGCTCATGAGCGGCTCCCGTCGCCGCCGCGCCCGGCATCCGGTCCGCCGTCACGTGCGGCGAAGGAGGCCGCGTACTCACGCACGAAGGCCCCGAGGGCGACGACCGTGTCCCGCAGTTCCGAGAGCAGCACGCGCTCATTGGGCGCGTGCAGGTTGCACATGCTGTCCTGCGCGCCGAACAGCAGCACCTCCGCGCCGGGCGCCGCCTGCGCGAGGCCGTTCACGAGCGGAATGGACCCGCCGGTGGCCACGTACGAGGGTTCCTCGCCCCATGCCTCCTTCAGCGCGGTGAGCGCGGCACGGTAGGCGGGCCCGCCGGTCGCGGCCTCGTAGCCGGGGCCGGTGTCGCCGGGCGTGACGGTCAGCGGGACACCGAAGGGCCGCAGCGACCGCAGGTGCTCGACGAGCAGCCCCTGCGCCTCGCCGGGGTCCTGCCGGGGATGGAAGCGCAGGTTCAGCTTGGCGCGCGCGTACGGCACGACCGCCGACGCCGCGTGCTCCACGCCCGGCGCGTCCAGGCCGATCACGGTGATCGCGGGCCCGCTCCACAGGCGCTCCCCGAGGCCCCCGCTGCCGATCAGCGGCATCCCCTCGCGCACCCCGGCGAGGGAGCGGAACTCCTCCTCCGTGTACGAGGTCCCGCCCCACTCCTCGCGGCGCAGCCCCTCCACCGCGACATCGCCGTGCACGTCGTGCAGGGTGGCGAGCGCCTTCAGGAGCACGAGCAGCGCGTCGGGCGCGGCGCCGCCGAACTCGCCGCTGTGGCGCGGCTCGTCGAGCGTGCGGACCTCGACGACGACCTCGGCGGCGCCGCGCAGGCCGGTGGTGAGGGTGGGGGTGCCGGGGCGGAGGTTGCCGAGGTCGGCGATGACCATGGCGTCGCAGGCGAACCGGGCCGGGTCGGTGGGCGGGTAGCCGTCGAAGGCGCTGCCGTACTCCTCCTGCCCCTCGACGACGATCTTGACGCCGACGGGCGGGCGCCCGCCGTAGGCCCGCAGCAGCCCCACATGAGCGATGACGTTGGACTTGTCGTCGGCGATGCCACGCGCCCGCAGGCCGCGCCCGTGCCCCGCCTCCTCGACCTCGGTCGGCTCGAAGGGAGGCGACTTCCACAGCCTCTCGTCGCCCGGCGGCTGGACGTCGTAGTGCCCGTAGAGGAGCACGGTCGGCGCGTCCGGACGCGGGGGCGGGATCTCGCCGTAGACCACCGGGGCGGTGTCGGGCAGGTCGAGCCGCTCGACGGTGGGCACGCCCGCGTCGCGCAGCAGCCCGACGACCAGGTCGTGCGCCTCCCGGACCGGCCCGCCCGGGAACCCGGGGAAGGCGATCGAGGGGATCTCGGCGAGCCGGACGAGGTCGGCGCGCAGACCGTCCATCAGACCGTCGACCGTGGTGGCGAGCTCTTCGGGCGTCATGGGCAGCACCCCTGCGTGAGGAAATTTGCGGCGAATTGCCGTGAACAGACCGAATTATCGAGTGCGGTCGCTCGCGGATTCCGGACGGCTCGCCGGTCGGCGGGGCCCCGGGCCCCGATGCCGCACTAAGGTCTGGTGCATGGCTTCGGAGACTTCACCCGGCACAGGGGGCGCGGACGGCGGGACCGTGCGCGTCGACGCCTGGATCTGGTCCGTGCGGCTGGTCAAGACCCGCTCCGCGGGCGCGGCGGCCTGCAAGGGCGGCCACGTCCGCGTCAACGGCGACCGCGTGAAGCCCGCGCACGGCGTGAAGCCGGGCGACGAGGTCCGCCTCCGCCAGCCCGCGGGGCGCGAACGCGTGGTCATCGTCAAACGAGTCATCCGCAAGCGGGTCGGCGCCCCCGTCGCCGTCGAGTGCTACGTGGACAACAGCCCCCCGCCGCCCCCGCGCGAGGCGGTGGCCCCGGCGGGCATCCGCGACCGCGGCACGGGCCGCCCCACGAAGCGGGACCGCCGGGACATGGAACGCCTGCGGGCCCTGAACAGCCGCACGGGGCCGGTCCAGCCCCCGGCCGGTCGTTCCGACTGAGTCCCGCCCGGCGCAGTATCAGCCCGTCCGGCGATTGAGGACGAGGCGCGGAGCGCCGATAGCGGGGGTCCAGGGGGCGGCAGCCCCCTGGTTACGGGAAGGGGCGGGCTGGGGGACGCTCCAGCGGGAACCACCCATGCCCCACATACCAGTGCCCCCCACCCCTCAGGTGGTCTCCGACGGCCCGCTCCACCCGCGTACGCCGCGGCAGCGACTCCACCGGCAGATGCCGGTCCCCGAAAACGAACCCCACCGGCACGGTGTCCTCCGGCTCCTGCCCGGCATACGTGTCGGCGAGCCGAAACCGCTCCTGAAACCGCACGATGTTGGACTCCGCGTCCAGATACAGCTTCAACTGCGGATCGAGCAGCCACGAGTGACAGACGGCGACGTCGTACCGCTCACCGGGAAAGTGCCGGGGAAAGAGCTCCCGGGCCAGCTCCACGGACCGGTCGCACGCGGTGGCCGACAACGGCCCCCGGAAGTCCGCGATGTGCACGCTCAGGCACGGGTCCCCGGGCCCGAGCCCGGTGCCCGCGGCGGCGAGAGCCGCCCCCATCCGCTCCCCCAGCAGCGCCCGCTGGAACTGCAGCCGCCCCAACTGGTAGAGCTCGCCGCGGAAGTGCAGCGCGTTCCAGCCGGGCACCGGCACCCCGCGGCTGCCGTGCGTCCTGCGGTGGACGGCCATGTGCCGCCCGAGGTCGGCGAGGGTGCGGCGGGAGACGTCGTCGGGTATGCCGTGCCGCCGGTGGTAGGCCCGCACCCGGGGCAGCACGGCGATGAAGACGAAGACGTAGAAGCAGCTGCCCAGTTCGCCGAGTTCCTCCGGCAGGACGGGCAGCCGCGGCGCCTGCTCGGGCTCGCCCAGGTCGCGTACGAGCGCGTCGACGCACCGCGTGAACAGCCACCGTGTGTCCGGGTGGTCGAGCACCCGGGCGCGCAGGGCGACGAGCTCGTTGATGTCCTCGTGCGGCACGGCGAGGTCGAGGAGGACTTCGGGCAGTTCGTCGGCGTCCGGCAGGGCCGCCTCGGCCCGTGGCTCACCCGCGTCCGCCAGGTCCTTCAGCCACGCGGCGAGCGCCTCGTCGCTCTCCGCCGCGACCCGCAGCACGTCCAGCACGGCTCCACCCACCTCTCCATCCACCTCTCCTTGGCTCCTCCGCCGCCTTCCGTTCGGCCCGTGCCGGGTGGACCCTGGAAGGAGGAGATGACGTTCCGATGCGCACAGGCAGTGAACCGGTGACCGCGCGGAGTCCCTTGCGCATGCGCTTCTGGTTCAGCGTATGGGGGCTGATCTGGGCTGCCGTGGGGACGGTGGCCTTCGCGCTCGCCGGGCGCCCGCAGTGGGCGATCGCGTGCGGGGTGCTGTGGCTGGTGATCACCGTCGACATGGCGCTGATCGTGCGCCACATCCGCCAGGGCCCGCACTACCAGCCGGGCCGCGACGTACCGCCGTACGAACCCCCGAGGACCTGACGGCGCCCGTACGCCCCTACACGCCACCCGCCCGCGGCTGCCCGTCCGCGCGGCCGTCGTCGAACCGCGCCGCCGCCAGATAGTCCGGCTGCGGGTCGAGCGCGGCGGCGAGCCGGAAGTGGCGGCGGGCCTGGTCGGCCCTGCCGGCGCGTTCGTAGGTGCGGGCGAGGGCGAAGTGCGCGAACGCGTTGTCCGGCTCGCGCTCCAGGACGATGGAGAACTCCAGCTCGGCGGCGCGCAGTTGGGCGGAGGCGAAGAAGGCGCGGGCCCGCAGCAGCCGGGCCGCGGTGTTCTCCGGGTGGGCCGCGATGACGGAGTCGAGGAGCTTCACGGCACCCCGCGGGTCCCGGGCGGCGAGCAGTTGCTCCGCCGCCCGGAAGTCGATGACATGGCTCTCCGGGCTGCTTTCGGGCACGCCGAACTCCTTCCCTTGCTCTTCATGGTCAACACACGTGCCGATCCGGCGTATTCCGGGTCGGCACGGCCGGTCCGGGGCCGGCCCGCGGCCCCGGGCTCACGCCGTCATCGCCAACGCCAGCCCCACGACCACCAGGCACGCGCCCGCCGCGGCGAACGACCGGTCCAGGCCGCGCCGTTCACTACCGATGAGCACGATCTCACGCGGGTCGTCGGTGTCGTAGGCGATGCGCACCCGCTCCCCCGCGGGCAGCGGCCGCCGTCGGCTCGCGGGCACCGGCGAGACGACCTCCAGTACCCGCCCGTCCGCCGTCTCGAACTGCAGCGTCGGCCGGTCGGCGCCCTGCCACACCGCCTTGACCAGCGCCTCCGTCACCTCTCCCGCTTCGGTGATGCGCCGGGTCCGCTGCAGACCGTAGGCACCGGCGAGCAGCGCGACCAGACCACCCAGCGTGGTGAACGCCGCCAGTACGACCACGAGCCCCCCTTCTCCCGCGTCTTCTCCCGCGTCGCCGGGGGCTACGCGGCCCCGGCCCGCCGCCGCAGTTCCCGCCACACCTCGTCCACGCGGGGCGCGAGCTGCTCCAGGGCGCCGTCGTTGTCGATGACGACGTCGGCGATCTCCAGGCGCTTCTCACGGGTGGCCTGGGCGGCCATGCGCGCGCGGGCGTCGTCCTCGGTCATGCCGCGCAGCCGTACCAGCCGGTCGAGTTGGGTCTCGGGGGTGGCGTCGACGACGACCACGACGTCGTACAGCGGCGCGAGGCCGTTCTCCGCGAGCAGCGGCACGTCGTGCACGACCACCGTGTCCTCGGCGGCTGCGGCGGCGGCCCGTTCCAGCTCCGCGGAGCGCGCGCCCACCAGGGGGTGCACGATCGCGTTGAGGGCGGCCAGCCGGGCCGGGTCGGCGAAGACGATCGCGCCGAGCTTCGGGCGGTCCAGGGAGCCGTCGGCGGCGAGGACTTCCTCCCCGAACGTCTCGACGACGGCGGCCAGGCCCTCGGTGCCGGGCGCCACCACCTCGCGCGCGATCCGGTCGGCGTCGACGAGCACGGCTCCGCGCTCCACGAGCAGTCGTGACACTTCACTCTTGCCGGCACCGATACCGCCGGTCAGCCCCACTTTCAGCATGACCGGCAGCTTAGGCGCCGGTGCCGTCGCTGTCTGCCGGAGGCCGCTGGAGCACAACGGACTCCTTACTCCGGCCCGGTGCTCGGCCGTCGCTATCCGTCGCCCTCACGCTCGGCGAGGAACCGCTCGAACTCGCGGCCGATCTCGTCCGCCGACGGGATGTCCACGGGCTCGGCGATCATGTTGCCGCGGGCCTCGGCGCCGGCCGCCGCGTCGTACTGGTGCTCAAGGCCCTGGACCAGGGCGACCAGTTCCTCGTCGCCCTCCTGGACCTGCCGGTCGATCTCGGTCTGGGTGCGGTGCGCCTCGGTGCGCAGCGTGTGCGCGACGCCCGGCAGGACCAGGCCGGTGGCGGCGGTGATCGCCTCCAGGACGGTCAGGGCCGCGTCCGGGTAGGCCGAGCGCGCGATGTAGTGGGGCACGTGGGCGGCGACGCCGAGCACGTCGTGGCCGGCCTCCGCCAGGCGGTACTCGATCAGCGCCTCCGCGCTGCCCGGCACCTGCGCCTCGTCGAAGGGGCTGGCGTGGCCCGGCACCAGGTCCGTGCGGTTGCCGTGCGGGGTGAGGCCCACGGGGCGCGTGTGCGGTACGCCCATGGGGATGCCGTGGAAGTTCACGGAGAGCCGCACGCCGAGGCGTTCGACGATCTCCCTGACGGCCGCGGCGAAGCGCTCCCACTCGATGTCCGGTTCGGGGCCGGAGAGCAGCAGGAAGGGCGCGCCGGTGGCGTCTTGCAGGAGGCGCACGTCCAGCGTCGGCACCTCGTAGTCGCTCCAGCGGTCGCGCCGGAAGGTCAGCAGCGGGCGCCGGGCGCGGTAGTCCACGAGCCTGTCGTGATCGAAGCGGGCCACGACCTGCCCGGGAAGACTGTCCGTGAGCCGCTCGACGACCTGGTCGCCGGTCTCGCCCGCGTCGATGTATCCGTCGAAGTGGTAGAGCATGACCAGGCCGGCCGACTCCTGGGCGAGCGCCATGTCGACAACAGCGAGGCCCTTCGGCTCCCATGCGTACAAACCCTGCGGATCAAGCACTGTGACCGCTCCTCCTCGTGTTCATTGATCAGAACGCGCCGGGGGACACGGGCATTCCCTCCCGCTCCGCTTTCACAGCCACCGCTGAAGCGGCGCTTAGGTCTGGACCTTGACGCGCGCACACCTCACCCCTACGTTCATATGGGCACCCACTGTTCACGTACGAGAACTCATCTCCGCGAACCGACGGGAAGGTCACCCCCCACATGCGCACCCGAACCCTGCTCTCCGCCACGGCCGCCGCCGGATTACTGGCCACGGCGGCCGCCGCGAGCCCCGCCGCCGACCGCGCGGACACCATCGAGGTGTCGACGGCCGCCGAGCTCAAGGCGGCGCTCGGCGAGGCCGGCCCCGGCGACACGATCCACCTCGCCGACGGCTCGTACTCCGGGAACTTCAAGACCACCGCGGCCGCGACCTCGGGCTCCCGCATCACGCTCACCGGTTCCGCCAAGGCGGTGCTCAAGGCGGGCGGCGGCTACGGTCTGCACCTCGACTCGGCCTCGTACTGGACGGTGAAGGGCATCACCGTCACCGGCGGCCAGAAGGGCATCATGATCGACTCCGCGAAGGGGGTCGTGGTGGACGGCGTGACGGTCCACGGCCTCGACATGGAGGGCGTCCACTTCCGCAAGTCGAGCCCCGACGGCGTGATCAAGAACTCGAGGATCTACGACACGGGCAACGACAACCGGGGCATGGGCGAGGGCGTGTACGTCGGCAGCGCCAACACGCTCTCCGACAAGAGCGACAACGTACGGATCCTGAACAACGTCATCGGCCCGGACGTCGGCGGTGAGGCGATCGACCTCAAGGAGGGCACGAGGGGCGGCCTGGTCTCGGGCAACACCTTCGACGGCAAGGGCCTGACCGGCAACAACTACGACGACTCGTGGATCGACGTGAAGGGCAACAACTACGTCATCGAGGGCAACACCGGCAAGAACACCACGAACAACGGCTTCGAGACCCACACCCAGCAGTCCGGCTGGGGCTGCGGCACGGTCTTCCGCGCCAACAAGTCCGACCTCACGGGCGCGACGGGCGCCACCCAGCTGGCGATCAATGTCACGAACAACAGCACCAGTTGCAGGACAACGGTCTACGCCAGCAACACGGTCAAAGGCGGCAAGGGTCTGACGAACGTCCCAGTAACCCCGTAGCGCCCAAGGGGCGCGGGGAACTGCGCGCCAAGCCCCCACTGAGCCGCAGGAAACCGAGAACCCCCGGCGCGAAGCGCCAAAAAAACACTGTGGGCCCGCACCAACAGGTGCGGGCCCACAGTGTTCAGCTACAACCGCCTAGAGGCGAGCGTCAGCTCTGGCCTCCGGCCAGCTTCTCACGAAGAGCGGCAAGCGCCTCGTCCGAGGCAAGCGCGCCGGAGTTGTCCGGGCCCTCGGAGGAGTAGGAGCCGCCGCCGCTGCCGCCCGAGGCGGCCGGAGCCGCACCGGCCGGAGCCTCGGCACCCTCGGCCGCCGCCTGGGCGTCGGCCTCGCGGGACTTGATGACCTGAGCCTGGTGCTGCTCGAAGCGCTGCTGCGCCTCGGCGTACTGGGTCTCCCAAGCCTCGCGCTGGGTCTCGTAGCCCTCGAGCCAGTCGTTGGTCTCGGGGTCGAAGCCCTCGGGGTAGATGTAGTTGCCCTGGTCGTCGTACGACGCGGCCATGCCGTACAGCGTCGGGTCGAACTCGACGGCCGACGGGTCGGCACCGAAGGACTCGTTGGCCTGCTTGAGGCTCAGCGAGATCCGGCGACGCTCGAGGTCGATGTCGATGACCTTGACGAAGATCTCGTCGTTGACCTGGACGACCTGCTCCGGGATCTCCACGTGGCGCTCGGCCAGCTCGGAGATGTGGACCAGGCCCTCGATGCCCTCGTCGACGCGCACGAACGCACCGAACGGAACGAGCTTGGTGACCTTACCGGGAACGACCTGCCCGATCTGGTGCGTGCGGGCGAACTGCTGCCACGGGTCTTCCTGGGTCGCCTTGAGCGACAGGGAGACGCGCTCGCGGTCCATGTCGACGTCGAGGACCTCGACGGTGACTTCCTGGCCGACCTCGACAACCTCGGACGGGTGGTCGATGTGCTTCCAGGAGAGCTCGGAGACGTGGACGAGGCCGTCGACGCCACCCAGGTCCACGAAGGCACCGAAGTTGACGATCGAGGAGACGACGCCGGAGCGGACCTGACCCTTCTGCAGGGTGGTGAGGAACGTCTGGCGGACCTCGGACTGGGTCTGCTCCAGCCAGGCACGGCGGGACAGGACCACGTTGTTGCGGTTCTTGTCCAGCTCGATGATCTTGGCCTCGAGCTCCTTGCCCACGTAGGGCTGAAGGTCGCGGACGCGGCGCATCTCGACCAGGGAGGCCGGGAGGAAGCCACGGAGGCCGATGTCGAGGATGAGACCACCCTTGACGACCTCGATGACGGTACCGGTGACGATCCCGTCTTCTTCCTTGATCTTCTCGATGGTGCCCCAGGCACGCTCGTACTGGGCACGCTTCTTCGAGAGGATCAGGCGGCCTTCCTTGTCCTCCTTCTGGAGAACCAGGGCCTCGATCTCGTCACCGACGGCGACGACCTCGTTCGGGTCGACGTCGTGCTTGATGGAGAGCTCTCGGCTCGGGATGACGCCTTCGGTCTTGTAACCGATGTCGAGCAGGACCTCGTCCCGGTCGACCTTCACGATGACGCCGTCGACGATGTCGCCGTCGTTGAAGTACTTGATCGTCTCGTCGATCGCGGCGAGGAAGGCTTCCTCGTTACCGATGTCGTTGACCGCTACCTGCGGAGTGGTGGCGGTGGTCTCGGTGCTGCTCGTCATGTGGGAAAGGGCTCCGGTACGGACATTGAAGTCGTAGGTACTGCTTACGCCGGAGCCCGTTTCGCTCTGCAGAAGCCGGACAGCTTAGGAGACGCCGATCCCAGGTTCCCGAAGGAAACGGAAAGCGCCTCGACAACCGAGGGGACATACAACAGACGCGAGCGCAACCTGCTATGTCTGAGGAACGCAGGCCCGCAGCGCAACTTGTAGCATACGGGGGCCGTCGTACAGGGTCAATGCGCGAAGGCGCACACCCGGGGCGGATCGCCGCATACCCGGCACAAAACCTGTTGCATGAGGCCACACGGGCCGCATCGCGCTCTGCCGCGCCGCGCCCGGGCGCCCCGAAAGGGGCACAGTACGACGATGGAGCGGATCATCCAAGAGCCCGACGCACCCGAGCCGGAGGCCACCCGGCGTGCCGCCGACGTCACCGAGAGCAGCCGCGCCAACCGTGGCTGGTGGGACCGGAACGCGGACGAGTACCAGATCGAGCACGGCACGTTCCTCGGGGACGACCGTTTCGTGTGGGGTCCCGAGGGGCTCGACGAGGTCGAGGCGGAGCTGCTCGGCCCGCCGGAGGAGCTGAAGGGCAAGGACGTCCTGGAGATCGGCGCCGGCGCGGCCCAGTGCTCGCGCTGGCTGGCCGCGCAGGGCGCCCGGCCCGTCGCCCTCGACCTCTCCCACCGCCAGCTCCAGCACGCGCTGCGCATCCAGGAAGGCGTCGGCGGCCGGATGCCGCTGGTGCAGGCCGACGCGGGCGCGCTGCCGTTCGCGGACGGCTCCTTCGACCTCGCCTGCTCGGCGTACGGCGCGCTGCCGTTCGTCGCCGACCCGGTGCGGGTGCTGCGGGACGTGCACCGGGTGCTGCGCCCCGGCGGCCGCTTCGTCTTCTCCGTCACGCACCCCATCCGCTGGGCGTTCCCGGACGAGCCGGGGCCCGAGGGTCTGTCGGTGGCGGCCTCCTACTTCGACCGCACTCCGTACGTGGAGCAGGACGACGAAGGCCGCGCGGTGTACGTGGAGCACCACCGCACGATCGGGGACCGGGTACGGGACGTGGTCGCGGGCGGGTTCCGCCTGGTGGACCTGGTGGAGCCGCAGTGGCCGGCGTGGAACACCCAGGAGTGGGGCGGCTGGTCGCCGCTGCGCGGGAACCTGATCCCGGGGACGGCGATCTTCGTGTGTGTACGGGACTGACGTGCACGTGACGCCCTCGGCCCGAGGTCTGTTTCGGGCCGGGGGCGGCGGCGTACGAGACTGAGGGCGTGATCCGTGACGCCGCTCTGAACCTTCCCGTCCGCGAGGCGCTGCCCGCGCTGCGCGCCGCCTTGGAGGGGCCGGGCGCCGCCGTGCTGTGCGCGCCGCCCGGCACCGGCAAGACCACCCTCGTACCGCTCGCGCTCGCGGGGCTCGCGGACGGCGGGGAAGGTGACGGACACGGTCCGGTACGTCGCGTCGTGGTCGCCGAGCCCCGGCGCATCGCCGCGCGGGCCGCCGCCCGGCGGATGGCGTGGCTGCTCGGCGAGAAGGTCGGCGCGAGCGTCGGCTACACGGTGCGCGGCGAGCGCGTGGTGGGGCCGTCCACGCGCGTGGAGGTCGTCACGACCGGCGTCCTGCTCCAGCGCCTGCAGCGCGACCAGGAGCTCGCGGGCATCGACGCCGTGGTGATCGACGAGTGCCACGAGCGGCATCTGGACGCCGACACGGTCGCGGCCTTCCTGATCGACGTGCGCGAGGCGCTGCGCCCGGAGCTGAAGCTGGTGGCGGCGTCGGCGACCACGGACGCGGAGGGCTGGGCGCGGGTCCTCGGCGGTGCCCCCGTGGTGGAGGCTGCGGGGACCGCCCACCCGGTGGACGTGGTGTGGGCGCCGTCCGCGCGGCCGGTTCGGCCGCCGCACGGGATGCGCGTGGATCCCGTACTGCTCACGCATGTGGCGGCGACGGTGCGGCGGGCGCTGCGGGAGCGGGACGGGGATGTGCTGTGTTTCCTGCCCGGGGTCGGTGAGATCGGCCGGGTGGCGGGGCAGCTGGGGGATCTGGGCGGGGTCGAGGTGCTCCAGGTGCACGGGCGCGCCCCGGCCGCGGTGCAGGACGCGGTCCTCGCGGGCGGGGAGCGGCGCCGGATCGTGCTCGCGACGGCGGTGGCCGAGTCGTCCCTGACGGTGCCGGGGGTGCGGGTCGTGGTGGACTCCGGGCTCGCGCGGGAGCCGCGGGTCGATCACGCGCGCGGGCTGAGTTCCCTCACCACGGTGCGGGCCTCGCAGGCGGCCGGGCGGCAGCGGGCGGGGCGGGCCGGGCGTGAGGCGCCGGGGGCGGTGTACCGGTGCTGGGCCGAGGCGGAGGACGGGCGGCTGCCGCGCTTCCCCTCCCCCGAGATCAAGGTGGCCGACCTGACGGCGTTCGCGCTGCAGGCCGCGTGCTGGGGTGACCCCGGGGCGGGCGGGCTCGCGCTGCTCGACGCGCCGCCCGCGGGGGCGATGGCCGCCGCGCGGGACGTGCTGACGGCGATCGGCGCGGTGGACGGGGCGACGGGGCGGGTCACGGAGCGTGGCGTCCGGCTGTCCCGGGCCGGGGTG
>NZ_AOPZ01000174.1 GCF_000414115.1 Streptomyces aurantiacus JA 4570 | reverse complement strand
TGGCGGCCGCGCCCGGCGGGGAGCGGGTGGTCGCGGAAGGCGCGGCGCAGTTGGTCCTCGCCCCGCTCTTCGGCCGGGCGAGCGTCGCTTTTCCTGCCAATCGGACTTGACGAAGAATCGGAAGAATCGGCTGTTAGGGGGGAATCGGCCAGCCGAACGGGTCCCCGGGGGCGGCGGGGCCTGTGCGGGGTCGCGCGCGCGTGGCAGGGTCTGGGCCGCGACCCGTTGATTTCCGGCTGCGCGCCGGGAACCCCAACGGGCTTTGCTCCGCCGTCAGTTCGGCCGTCCCGGGTGCCGCAGCGCGTCCGGCCGGCCGTCAGCAAGGGCCCTCCATGCGACTTCGCAGTTCTCTCGCGGCAGGCGTCGCCGTCGCCGCCGCCGTCACCCTCGTGCCCGCCGTGGCCGGGGTGCCGGCGGCCGCGGGCGACCGGCCGGGGGAGAGCGGCCCGGGCACCCTCCGGCCCAGCTGCGCCACCGCCGCGGGCGACGACTTCCCGATCGGTACGCGGATCAGCGGCGGCCCCGCCACGTACGAGCCGGGCGGCGGCTTCCGGCGCTGGTCGCTGGAGCTGACCAACGCCACGGACGAGACCTGCGGGAACGTCCACCCCGTCGTCGTGCTCGTCGACGGCGCGAAGGCGCTGCGGCCCCGGCAGATCCTGCTGGAGTTCGACGACGGGGAGCGGCTGCGGCCGGTGCGGTTCGAGCGGACCGACCGGGACGAGAACGTCGGCGTCCTCGGCGACGGGGGCGGCGCGACGGACAGTGCTCGCGGGGCCGACGGGGGACATGAGGGCAATGCGGCCGAGGGGGCCGACGGGGCCCACGGCGGTGACGCGTCCGACGGCGCCCACGAGTCCGGCCGCCCCCACGACCCCGCCGCCTTCCCCGGCTTCACCATCGCCCCCGGCCGCACGGTCACCGTCGGCCTCCGGCTCGCCTTCACCTCCGACACCGCGCCCGACCGGGTCGTGGCGAGCGCCGCCGTCGTGCGGCGCCGCGCCGACGACGGGGACTGGGTGGGCGCGTCCAACGACTATGCGTTCGACATCGTCGAGGCAGGCGGGCCCACCGGCCCGTCCCCCGGCGAACTCGCGAAGACCGGCCCGGGGCGACTGCCCGGGCTCGGGGCCACCGCCGTCGCCTTCCTCCTCGGCGGCCTGGCCCTTGTGGTGGGATCTCGGCGCCTTCGGGCCAGAAGGAGCTGATCAGCCGGTTCCACCCATCCGGATGGGCCGAGTCCGCGCCGCCCCCAGCCAGCAAGTCCGGCGGCACGGACCCGGCCCTCCCCGTACCGGCAGTCCGTACGGCCCCGCACCCCGCCGCCCTGCCCCGGGCCCCACGCCCGCGAGCCACCCCGCTCCGGCCGTCACTCCGCCCCAACCCCCCGACGTGCGAACATCTGCCCGTGGACAACGCTGCCAACCCCGCCGACCCCAACGCCGCCCCGCCCGACCACCTGCGCGGCCAGGCCCCCGGAGCGCCGATCCGCTCCGGCATCCCCGAGCACGGCCGCATCCCCAAGTACTACGCCGTCAAGGCCCGCATCGCGGAGCTGATCGACGAGCTGGGCGACGGGCAGGCCCTGCCCACCGAACGGGACCTGGCGGAGCGGTACGAGGTCGCGCGCGAGACCGTGCGGCAGGCGCTGCGGGAGCTGCTCCTCGAAGGGCGGCTGCGCCGCCAGGGCCGCGGCACCGTCGTCGCCGGGCCCAAGCTGGAGCAGCCCCTGTCCCTCGCCAGCTACACCGAGGGCGTCCGCAGGCAGGGCCGCGCCCCCGGACGCAACCTCATCTCGCTCGACCGCTTCCCCTGCACGGCCGCGCTCGCCGCCGACATAGGCGTACCCGTCGGGGAGCCCGTCTGGCACATGGAGCGTGTGCTGCTCGCGGACGACGAGCGGGTGGGCCTCGAGTCGACGTACGTGTCCGTGGAGCGGGTGCCGCGCCTGGACCAGGACTTCGAGCCCGACTCGTCCTTCTACGCGTACCTGCGCGAACGGCTCGGCATCTCCTTCGGCGACGCCGACGAGCGCATCGAGACGGTGCTCGCGACCCCGCGCGAGGCGCTGCTCATCGGGACGCCGCCCGCGCTGCCCATGCTCCTGATCCACCGCGTCTCGCGGGACACCCAGGGGCAGCCCCTGGAGCGTGTGCGCACCCTCTACCGCGGCGACCGGTTCTCCTTCACGACGCATCTGGCGAGCGAGGGCTGAACCCCCTCTTTCCGTATGTCAGTTGGTCCACGATGATTACGGAATGATAACGGGTCTAGGCCAAGTTTGAGGGGCCGTTCACCGTCCCGTTGCCGACCGGCCCCCGCCGGGCCATCCGTCGACAGGAGCGTTGCCGTCGTGAGAGTCATCGTCGTAGGAGCCGGCGTGGTGGGAACCATGCACGCCTGGCACGCAGTGGAGCGCGGCCACGAGGTCGTACAGATCGAGCGCGAGAGCGAGGCCCGCGGGGCGTCGCTCCGCAACTTCGGGCAGATATGGGTCAGCGGCCGTGCGGGCGGCGAGGAGCTGGACACCGCCCTGCGCGCCCGCGAGCTGTGGGAGGAGATCGGCGCCCGCGTGCCGGGCCTGGGCTTCCGCGCCAACGGCTCGCTGACCCTCGTACGCAACGAGCGGGAGCGGGCCGTCGCCGAGGCCGCGCTCGCCCGCCCGGACGCGGCCGCCCGCGGCTACAAGCTGCTCGGCGCCGACGAGGCCCGCGCGCTCAACCCGGCACTGCGCGGCGGGTTCACCGCCGCGCTGTGGTGCGAGCGTGATGCCGCCGTTGAGCCCCGCACCGCCCAACTGCGGCTGCGGGACGCCCTGTTGGCCTCGCCCCGCTACACCTTCCTGCCGGGCCGCGAGGTCCGCGAAGTCATCGGTGAGAACGCCGTCCGCGACGACCACGGTGACGTGCACACCGGTGACGTCGTGGTGCTGTGCACCGGCGCCTGGCTCGGCGGCCTGGTGCGGGAACTCGCGCCCGAGCTGCCCGTGCGCCGTGTCCGCCTGCAGATGATGCAGACCGACCCGCTGGGCGAGCCGCTCACCACGTCGGTCGCCGACGCCGACAGCTTCCGCTACTACCCGGCGTACAGGTCACCGGAGTTGGACGCCGGAGTTGGACGCCCTCAACGCCGGGCAGGCCCAGGAGCCGACCGCCGCCGCGCACAAGATGCAGCTGCTCATGGTGCAGCGCGCCGACGGCGGCCTGACCATCGGCGACACCCACGAATACGAGCACCCCTTCGCCTTCGACACCCTCGAAGACCCCTACGACCACCTCACCGAGGTCGTCGAGGGCTTCCTGGGGCGGCCGCTGCCGAAGATCCGGCGGCGCTGGGCGGGGGTGTACGCGCAGTGCGTCGACACCAGCCGGGTCGTCCACCGCGAGCAGGTGCGCGACGGCGTCTGGCTGGTCACCGGGCCCGGCGGGCGCGGCATGACCTGCTCGCCCGCGATCGCCGAGAAGACCGCCGACGAGCTGGGATGGTGAGGGCATTGGCCGACACAGTGACCGGGAACGTACGCCTTGTGGTGCTCGACATGGCCGGGACCACCGTCGCCGACGGGGGCCTGGTCGAGCAGGCGTTCTCCGCCGCCGCGCGCGAGCTCGGCGTCGAGGAGGGCTCCGCCGACCACGCCGCGAAGCTGGAGTACGTGCGCGCCACCATGGGCGAGTCGAAGATCTCCGTCTTCCGGCATCTGTTCGGCGACGAGGCGCTCGCCCAGCAGGCCAACGTGGCCTTCGAGAGGGCGTACGGGCAGCTGGTGGACGGCGGACGGATCGCGCCGATCCTCGGCGCCCGCGAGGCCATCGAGGAGATGCGGGCCGCGGGCCTGACCGTGGCGCTGAGCACCGGCTTCGCCCGCGTCACCCAGGACGCCATCCTGGACGCCCTCGGCTGGCGCGACCTCGTCGCCCTCACCCTGTGCCCCGCCGACGCGGGCGGCCGCGGACGTCCCTACCCGGACATGGTGCTCGCCGCGTTCCTGCGCACCGGCGCCGCCGACTCCGTGCGCGAGATCGCCGTGGCCGGGGACACCGCGTACGACATGCGCAGCGGGGTGCGCGCCGGGGCCGGGGTCGTCGCAGGCGTCCTCACCGGCGCCCACGACGCGGCCGCCCTCGCGGACGCCGGGGCCACCCACGTCCTCGGCTCGGTGGCCGAACTGCCCGCGCTGCTCCGGGGTTTCGCCCGATGAGCAGCGGCATACGGTTCGACTCGGTGTCGGTCGCGTACGGCAGGAACGTCGTGCTCGACGGCCTCGATCTCACGGTGGAACCCGGCGAGGTCATGGCGCTGCTCGGGCCCTCCGGGTCCGGGAAGACCACCGCGCTGCGGGCCGTCGCCGGGTTCGTGCGGCCCGCGTCCGGGCGCGTGTTCATCAGCGACCGCGACGTGACCGAGCTGCCGCCGCACCGGCGCGGCATCGGCATGGTCGTCCAGCAGTACGCGCTGTTCCCGCACATGCGGGTCGAGGAGAACGTGGCCTTCGGCCTGAAGGCGCAGAAGGTGGCGCGGGCGGAGATTCCCGGGCGGGTCGCCGACGCCCTGGAGATGACCGGCATGGCCGCGTACGCCAAGCGGTTTCCGCGTGAGCTGTCCGGTGGGCAGCAGCAGCGCGTCGCCATCGCGCGGGCGCTCGCCATCCGGCCGGGGGTGCTGCTGCTCGACGAGCCGTTGTCCGCGCTCGACGCGCAGCTCCGGTCCGGGATGCTGGCCGAACTCGCCCGGCTGCACCGGGAGTTGCCGGACGTCTCCATTCTGTACGTCACCCACGACCAGGTCGAGGCGCTCACCCTCGCCGACCGGATCGCCGTCATGGACCGGGCTCGGTTGCAGGACTGCGGGACTCCGCAGGAGCTGTACCGGGCGCCCCGGACCGCGTTCACGGCCTCGTTCGTCGGCAACGCGAATCTGCTGCCGGTCTCTGTGGGGGAGGGGGCGGTTTCCCTGGGCGGGGCCGAGTTGAAGGTCGACACGGGGGATGTCGCCGCCGGGGTCACGGCCACGCTGTGCGTGCGGCCGCATCTTGTCGGGCTGGGGCCCGGGCCCAACTCCCTTACGGGGACGGTGTCCGAGGTGCAGTGGCGGGGGGCCACGCATCGGCTGTACGTCGAGGTGGGGGGTCACTCCGTGAAGGCGGACGTCCGGGAGCTTCGGGAGCCGCCCTCGCTCGGCGAGGAGGTCACGGTGCACTTCGCACCCGAGGACGCGGTGCTGCTCTCCGCCGGAGTGACCCATGGCTAGCGCCACGCTCACTGCGCCGGAGCAGAAGGCCAAGCCCTCTCTCAAGGTTCCCGCATGGGTATGGGCACTCCCTCCGGTCACCGGCCTTGCCCTGGTGTTCCTGTACCCCCTCGCCCTCGTCGTCCAGCAGTCCGTGCAGCCCGACACCGGGGGGACCTCTCTCCAGCCCTACTCCGACGTCTTCGGCTCCGAGTCGTTCCGGGAGGCGCTGGGTACGACGGTGTGGCTGGCCGTGGGGGCCACCGTCGGGTGTCTCGTGCTGGGGTTCGCGCTCGCGCTGGTCATCGCGTTCGTGCCGTTCCCGGGCGGGAAGGCCGTCGCCAAGTTCATCGACGTCTTCCTGTCCTTCCCGTCCTTCCTGATCACCCTCTCCCTGCTGTTCATCTACGGAACCAAGGGCATGGCCAACGGGCTGTGGACGGATGCGACGGGGGCGAGCGGGGACGGGCCGTTCCAGTTCCTGACCACGCCGTGGGGCGTGCTGCTCGCCGAGATCACGTACTTCACGCCGTTCGTGATGCGGCCGCTGCTCGCCGCGTTCTCCCAGATCGACACCGCGCAGCTGGAGGTCGCCTCCTCGCTGGGCGCGCGGCCCCTGCGGGTCGTACGGAAGGTGATCCTGCCGGAGGCGCTGCCCGCGCTCGCCGCCGGCGGCAGCCTCGTCCTGGTGATGTGCCTGAACGAGTTCGGGATCGTGCTGTTCACCGGGGCCAAGGACGTCACGACGCTGCCGATGCTCGTCTACAGCAAGGCGATGCTCGAGTCCGACTACCCGGCGGCCTGCGTCGTCGCCGTCGTCAACATCGCGATCTCCGTGGGCCTGTACGGCCTGTACCGGGTGGTGAGCCGTCGTGCTGGTGCATAGCCGTAAGGGCGAGTGGGCGACCTGGGCGGCCTTCTTCGTCCTGTTCCTGCCGCTGTTCGCGCTGCCGCTGCTCGTGATCGTCGCGGCGTCGTTCGCCGGGCACTGGTCGGGGGCGTTCCCGTCCGACCTCACCGGTGAGCACTACTCCGCCGCCACCCGCGGCGAATCCCTCCAGGCCCTCACCACCAGCCTGCTCACCGCGCTCGGCGCCAGCCTCGTCGCGCTTGCCGCGGGCACCTGGGCCGCGCTCGCCGCCGCGAGGCTGAAGCAGCGCGGGGACGGCACGACCCGGCTCTCGCGGCTGTGCGGGCGGACCCTGGACACGCTGTTCATGCTGCCCGTCGCCGTGCCGTCGGTGGTCGTGGGCCTCGCCGTCCTCGTCGCGTTCAGCAAGCCGCCGGTGATCCTCAACGGCACGTCCACGATCGTCGTCCTGGCGCACGCCATTCTTGTCACGGCGTTCGCCTATCAGTCGGTCTCGGCGGCCATCCTGCGTCTCGACCCGGCGTACGAGCAGGCCGCGGCGTCACTCGGCGCCCGGCCCGCGTACGTCCTGTGGCGGGTGAAGCTGCCGCTCCTGCTGCCGTCCCTGACCGCCGCCGCGGGCCTCTGCTTCGCCCTGTCCATGGGCGAGCTGAGCGCCACGATGATGCTCTACCCGCCGGACTGGACCCCGCTCCCCGTGCGGATCTACGCGGCCACCGACCGCGGCGCCACCTTCACCGGCGCCGCCCTGGCCGTGGTCCTCATGGCGGCGACGCTGCTCGTCCTCTTCGCCGTCTCCCGGATCCGTACCCGGGCCTCCTACCGCTGACCGCCCCGACTCCCGTCCCCCTGTGTCCCGTTGTGACTCGTTAGGAGTACGACACGTCATGTCCCGCCACCCCCGCGTCCCCGTCCGGGCGCTCGCCGCCGTCTCCGGCAGCCTCGTCCTCGCCGGCACCCTCACCGCCTGCGGCGGCGACTCCGCCGCCTCCGACGCCAAGGTCGTCACCGTCTACAGCGCCGACGGCCTCAAGGGCGAGAACGGCGACGGCTGGTACGACCAGGTCTTCGAGGACTTCGAGAAGAAGACCGGCATCAAGGTCAAGTACGTCGAGGGCGGCTCCGGCGAGATGGTGCAGCGCGCCGTCCGCGAGAAGTCCAACACGCAGGCCGACGTCATCATCACGCTCCCGCCCTTCATCCAGCAGGCCGACGAGAAGGGCCTGCTCAAGGCGTACGAACCGAAGGGGTCCGAGCAGGTCGACGGCGCGGACAAGGCCCCCGACGGCAAGTGGACCTCCGTCGTGAACAACTACTTCGGGTTCATCTACAACAAGAAGGAACTGGGCGGCTCGAAGGCCCCCGAGACCTGGGACGAGCTGACGGACGACTCGTACAAGAACAAGCTCCAGTACTCCACGCCCGGCGTCGCGGGCGACGGGACCGCCGTCCTCATCAAGGCGATGCACGACTTCGGCGGCAAGGAGCCCGCCATGAAGTACCTGGAGAAGCTCCAGTCCAACAACGTCGGCCCGTCCGCCTCCACCGGAAAGCTCGCCCCCAAGGTCGACAAGGGCGAACTGCTCGTGGCCAACGGCGACGTACAGATGAACTACGCGCAGTCCAAGGACATGCCGAACCTCGGCATCTGGTTCCCGGCGAAGCAGGGCAAGAAGCCCACCACCTTCGCGCTGCCGTACGCCGCGGGCCTGGTGAACAAGGCCCCGCACGACGCCAACGCCAGGAAGTTCCTCGACTACCTGCTCAGCCGGAAGGCGCAGCAGCAGGTCAGCGAGATCGGCGGCGGCTTCGCCGCGCGCAAGGACATCAAGGCCACCGACGCCAACGCCATCGCCCTCGACAAGCTCATGGACGGCGTCGAGGTCTTCGAGCCGGACTGGGACGACATCTCCGAGAACCTCAAGTCATACGTCGAGGACTGGAAGTCGGCCACCGGCAGCTGACCCACAACGGTAACGAGTCCGCACCAACGCCCCTGCACCGCCAGGGGCGTTGGCGTGCCCGCACGTCTCGCTCCATCCAACTCACCTGGAGGAACCGTGTCCCACGGCCCGTCCCGCCGCTCGCTCCTCGTCTCCGCCGCGTCCCTCGGTGCGGCCGTCGCCGTCTCCGCCGGGCCGCCGGCTGCCGTCGCCCGCGCCGCCGCGCGCAAGCCCAAGGTCCTGATCATCGGGCTCGACGGGGCGCTCCTGAACCGGATCAAGGACGCCGCCGCGCCCACCCTCAAGTCCCTGATGGCGGAAGGGCTCACGGCCCCGAGCGCCCTGTACGCGGCCCCCCTCGCCCCCACCTCCTCCGGACCCGGCTGGTCCACGCTCCTCACCGGCGTCTGGCCCGACAAGCACAAGGTGGTCGACAACGACTTCACCGGCCACGACCTCGCCCGCTACCCGGACTTCATGACCCGGGCCGAAGCCGCGAAGCCGTCCCTGAACACGTACGCCGTCTCGTCCTGGGCGCCGATCACCGACACGATCTTCTCGCCGAAGGTCGACGCCCGGGTGTCCACGCCGTCCGCCGAGTACGACGCCGGGACCACCGCGCGCGCCGTCGCCCGGCTCAAGGACACCGACCCGGACGCCGTGTTCGTGCAGCTCGACAACATCGACCACGCCGGGCACAGCCACGGCGCCGCGAGCCGCGCGTACCTGGACGCCATCCGCACCGCCGACGGCCAGGTGGGCCGGCTGGTCGCCGCCGTGCGGTCCCGGGTCACGTACGGCGACGAGGACTGGCTGGTCATGGTCACCGCCGACCACGGGCACACCGACGCGGGCGGCCACGGCGGGTCGAGCTGGGCCGAGCGGCAGACGTTCCTGATCGCGTGCGGGGGCGGGGCGGCGGCCGGGTCGGTGCGGCACGACGTGCGGATGCCGGACGTCGCCGTCAGCGCGCTCGTCCATCTTGGTGTCCCGGTCGACCCGGCCTGGGGGCTCGACGGGCGCCCCTTCCAGCAGCCGGCGCCGGACGACTTCGACGCCCTGCGGGCCGCCCTGAAGCCGCCCGTCGACGAGACCGGCGTCGGCGCGGGTGTCATCGGGTTCACGCACACCCCGCCGAGCGGCTGGTCCGTCGACAACTCCCGGATGGGTGGCGGCGGCATGACCGAGTGGCGCGGCTGGTCCTTCACGACCGATGAATTCTGGACCAGGACCCAGCGCGACCAGCAGCGCGAACTCAACATCCGCTCGCGCAATGTCTTCGCCGTCGCCGACGGCGACGAGTGGTCCGACAAGGCCGTCACCGGCACCTTCGACTCGACGCTGATCAGCCCCGCGTACGAGGTGCGGGGCGGGGCCGCGGCGACCCTCACGTACACGACGTTCTACCGCCACGAGGCGCCGCAGAAGGGCGAAGTGCTCGTCTCCTACGACGGCGGGGCGCCGGTCGTCGTGAAGACGTACGCGGCCGACACCCCCTCCGTCGTCGAGTCGCTCCGGCTCCAGGTCCCGGCGGGCGCGCGGACCGCTCAGGTCCGGTTCCGCTACACCGGAGGCAACAACTGGTTCTGGGTGATCGACGGGGTGAAGATCAGCGCTTCGTGATTACGCTGGGGGCGCTGGGACACTGTGGTCCCGGCGCCCCCAGCAGTTTCAGTTCGCGCAGACCGCAGGAGTGCACCCCATGGCAGAGCGCAAGCCCATCGAATCGTGGCTCACCGACATGGACGGCGTGCTCATCCACGAAGGCGTGCCGATCCCCGGCGCCGACGCGTTCATCAAGAAGCTCCGCGAGTCGGGGAAGCCGTTCCTGGTCCTCACGAACAACTCCATCTACACCGCCCGCGACCTCCAGGCGCGGCTGACCCGCATGGGGCTCGAAGTCCCCGTCGACAACATCTGGACCTCCGCGCTCGCCACCGCGAAGTTCCTCGACGACCAGCGGCCGGGCGGCACGGCGTACGTCATCGGCGAGGCAGGGCTGACCACGGCCCTGCACGACATCGGGTACGTCCTCACCGACCACGCGCCCGACTACGTGGTCCTCGGCGAGACCCGCACGTACTCGTTCGAGGCCATGACGAAGGCCGTCCGGCTCATCAACGGGGGCGCGCGGTTCATCTGCACGAACCCCGACGAGACGGGGCCCTCCACGGAGGGGCCGCTGCCCGCCACCGGTGCCGTGGCCGCCCTCATCACGAAGGCCACCGGCAAGCAGCCGTACTTCGCGGGCAAGCCGAATCCGCTGATGATGCGGACGGGGCTGAACGCGATCGGGGCGCACTCGGAGACCAGCGCGATGATCGGTGACCGCATGGACACGGATGTCCTTGCCGGACTGGAAGCGGGCATGGAGACCTTCCTGGTCCTTACGGGCCTCACGACCCGCGCCGACATCGACCGCCACCCGTTCCGCCCCTCGAACATCGTCGACTCCATCGCGGACCTGGTGGACCGGGTCTGACCCGGAGGCCACCTCAGGGACTGTTCCCTCAAGGGGCGCGGGGAACTGCGCGACCAGCCACGAAAAGGCCGCAGACGCGTCTGCTCCGTACTCGGCAGATGCGTCTGCGGCTTTTCTTGGGCTGAGCGCGCAGTTCCCCGCGCCCCTTACGGGGCACGGGGCACGGACGGGTGCGCCGGGGATGCGGGGTGCCGCGCACAGCGTGAACCTGCTGGTAGAGGAGGTTCACGATGTGTATATGTTCGCTTGCGGGGCGTGGGGCGGGGGTGATGGCCCTGGCTGCGGCCGTGCTCGCCGGGGGGCCGGGAACCGCCGCCGGACACGACCAGGACCAGGTGAAGGCCCAGGTCACCCCCGAGAACGCGGCGCCTGGCGCCCAGGTCGACGTGCGGGTGAAGGGGTGCAGCGGCACCACCGGGGCAGCGGGGTCGGGGGCGTTCACCCGGGACGCCGAGCTGACGGGCCGCGACGGCAAGCAGAACACGCTGACAGGGACCACCCGGGTCAAGCTGGGCGTATCCGGAACGTACGAGATCACCGTCACCTGTGACGGACACCCGCACCAGGGCGTAGGCACCGTCCAGGTCGGCGCCGCCCGGCAGACCCCCACCGCCCCGGTGCACGCCGGAGGCGGCGGCACCGCCCCCCTGACCGGCGCGGCGGCCGCGCCGGAGGAGACCGGCCCCGGCACCCGGCACGCGGTCGTCGGCCTGGTCCTCGCGGGCGTCGCGGCCGTGGCGGTGGCGCTGCGCAGCGTCCGCCGGCGCCGCCCGGAGTGACGCCATGGCTCCGACAGGAGAGGCTCCCGCGGGCGCCGACAGGAGAGGCTCCCGCGGTTCCGCGAGGAGTGACACCGTGACCGGCCCGGACCCGGAGGGCACCCCGCCCCCGCCCGGCACCGGCCGCCTGGTGATGGGCGTCGCCTGGGCGGTCCTGCTGGTCGGCCTGTGGCTGTGGGGCGACAGGATCACCGACGTGCGCGGCGGCCTCTCCGGCCCCACCACCGGCGACGTCGCCGCCGTCGGTCGCCCCGC
>NZ_AOPZ01000173.1 GCF_000414115.1 Streptomyces aurantiacus JA 4570 | reverse complement strand
CCTGCCGCCGCGCGGGGCGGGGTCGGCGGCCACCTGCGGCGCCTCGTCGGTACGAGGCGACGCGCCGTCGGTTCGGGGCGTTGGCACTGCAGAAGTCACCCGTCCACTATCCCTCACGGCTCGCGGTGGCGTGCAGCCGGTTCGCGGTGTGGATGGCGCGCAGCACGGCGGCGGCCTTGTTGCGGCACTCGGTGTCCTCGGCGACGGGGTCGGAGTCGGCGACGACACCGGCCCCGGCCTGCACGTACGCCGTGCCGTCGCGCAGCAGCGCGGTGCGGATGGCGATGGCGGTGTCGGAGTCGCCGGCGAAGTCGAGGTAGCCGACGCAGCCGCCGTACAGACCGCGCCGGGACGGCTCCAGTTCGTCGATGATCTGCATGGCGCGGGGCTTGGGGGCGCCGGAGAGGGTGCCCGCGGGGAAGCAGGCGGTGAGCACGTCGAAGGCGGTGCGGCCGTCGGCGACGCGGCCGGTGACCGTCGAGACGATGTGCATGACGTGCGAGTACTTCTCGATGGACATGAAGTCCACGACCTCGACGGAGCCGGGCTCGCAGACCCGGCCGAGGTCGTTGCGGCCCAGGTCGACGAGCATCAGGTGCTCGGCGCGCTCCTTGGGGTCGGCGAGGAGTTCGTCGGCGAGCGCCTGGTCCTCCTGCGGGGTGGCGCCGCGCGGGCGGGTGCCGGCGATGGGGTGCACCATGGCCCGCCCGTCCTCGACCTTTACCAGGGCCTCCGGCGAGGACCCGACGACATCGAAACCGTCGAAGCGGAACAGGTACATGTACGGCGACGGGTTGGTGGCCCGCAGCACGCGGTAGACGTCCAACGCGCTTGCCCCGCACGGAGTTTCGAAGCGCTGCGACGGCACGACCTGGAATGCCTCGCCCGCGCGGATGCGTTCCTTGATGTCCTCGACGGCGTCCTGGTACTGCTCGCCGCCCCACAGCGCGGTGTACTCGGGCAGTTCGGACGGCGGGAGCGCGGCCGGGGGCTGGGCGACGGGCCGGGAGAGGTCGGCCTGCATGGCGTCGAGGCGGGCGACGGCGTCCGCGTACGCCTCGTCGACGCCGGTGTCGAGGTCGTTGTGGTTGATGGCGTTGGCGATGAGCAGGACCGAGCCGTCCCAGTGGTCCAGGACGGCGAGGTCGCTGGTGAGCAGCATGGTCAGCTCGGGGAGCTGCAGGTCGTCGCGCTCCCCCGGGCCGATCTTCTCCAGGCGGCGCACAATGTCGTAGCCGAGGTAGCCGACCAGGCCGCCGGTGAAGGGGGGCAGGCCCTCGGCGCCGGCGAGGTCGCGCGGGGTGTGCAGGGTGTCGACGGTGGCGCGCAGGGCTTCCAGGGGGTCGCCGGTGGCGGGGACGCCGACGGGCGGGGTGCCGAGCCAGTGGGCCTCGCCGTCGCGGGTGGTGAGGGTGGCGGCGCTGCGTACGCCGACGAAGGAGTACCGGGACCACGACCGGCCGTTCTCCGCGGACTCCAGGAGGAACGTGCCGGGGCGTTCGGCGGCGAGCTTGCGGTAGAGCCCGACCGGGGTGTCGCCGTCCGCGAGGAGCCTGCGGCTGACGGGGATCACTCGGCGGTCGGTCGCGAGCTTGCGGAAGGTCTCGAGATCCATGGGAGCAGACCCTACTGACCCGGTGCCGGGGCGTCGGTCACCGGAAGGACGTCGGAGTCGAAGCAGGTGCGGGTGCCCGTGTGGCAGGCCGCGCCGACCTGGTCGACCTGGACGAGGACGGTGTCCGCGTCGCAGTCGAGGGCCACGGACTTCACGTACTGGAAGTGACCGGACGTGTCGCCCTTCACCCAGTACGACTGCCTGCTGCGCGACCAGTAGGTGCAGCGGCCCGTCGTCAGGGTGCGGTGCAGCGCCTCGTCGTCCATCCAGCCGAGCATCAGCACCTCGCCGGTGTCGTACTGCTGGGCGATGGCGGGGACCAGGCCGTCGGCGCTGCGCCTGAGGCGGGCGGCGATCTGCGGGTCGAGGCTGCTGGGCTGGGGCGATGCGGTCATGAGCCCATTGTGCCGCCCGCGCGGGGCGCGCCCGGCGGACGTCCACTGTCCGGACCGGGCGCCCGGTCGTAGGCTGGCTCCCATGTCGACCCATGCGAAGCGTGAACGGCTTCTCCTCGCCGATCTGTTGGAAGCGGTCGGTCCGGACGCGCCGACCCTCTGCGACGGGTGGAACGCCCGCGACCTCGCGGCCCACGTGGTGGTGCGCGAGCGGCGCGCGGACGCCGCGGGCGGAATTCTGATCAAGCAGCTCGCCGGGCGCCTGGAGCGGGTGCAGGCCGAGTTCGCCGCGAAGCCGTACGAGGAGTTGATCCAGCTCCTCCGTACGGGACCGCCGAGGTTCTCGCCCTTCAACCTGAAGCAGGTCGACGAGGCGTCGAACGCCGTGGAGTTCTACGTCCACGCCGAGGACGTGCGCCGCGCCCAGCCCGACTGGACGCCGCGCGAGCTCGACCTGGTCTTCGCCGACGCCCTGTGGTCCCGGCTCGAGCGGATGGCCCGGGTCGTCGGCCGCAAGGCGCCGGTCGGCCTGGTGCTGCGCCGCCCGGACGGGCAGACGGCGGTGGCGCACCGCGGCACCCCGGTCGTCACGGTGACGGGCGAGCCGTCCGAGCTGCTGATGTTCGTCTTCGGCCGCCAGGAGGCGGCGGACGTGGAGCTGGCGGGCGACAAGGACGCGGTCGCGCGGCTGCACGAGGCGAAGCAGCTGGGGCTCTGACGGGCCGCTCGGCCTCCGGCAGGCCCGCGCGACGGCCTCACGCGGGACGGATTCACGCGGGACGGCCTCTGCAGGAGCGGTGAGCGCCTGCCGAGGCCGTCTCACCTGTGCGGCGGCGTGGCAGCGGGAGTCAAGGCCGCTGTTCGGCCTCGACGGGTGGCCGCGGTCTCACGACTGGGGCGGCTGGTCCTGGTCGCGGCCAAGCTGGTCCTTGAGCTTGTCCTGGGCCGAGTCCACCTGGCCGCTGTACTTGCCCTGGGTCTTGTCGTCGACAAAGTCACCGGCCTTGTCGATGCCCTGCCCGGCCTTGTCCTCGTGACCCTTGAGCATCTGCTTCAGCTTGTCCATCACAGACATAGCCGACCTCCTCGCTTTCGTCGGTCACCTCCAGCATGGGCGCCGACCACGCAGCCCGCATCCCCAGAAACCCGCGGTCACCGCGCCAGCCCGGCAGCGCGGAGCTACCGCACAGGATGCCCCGCCCTCCGCAGCGTCTCCTTGACCTCGCCGATGCGCAGGTCGCCGAAGTGGAACACGGAGGCGGCGAGGACGGCGTCCGCGCCCGCCGTGACGGCCGGCGGGAAGTGGTCGAGGCGGCCGGCGCCGCCCGACGCGATGACCGGCACCGTGACGTGCTTGCGGACGGCCTCGATCATCTCGATGTCGTAGCCGTCCTTCGTGCCGTCGGCGTCCATCGAGTTCAGCAGGATCTCGCCCGCGCCCAGCTCGGCGGCGCGGTGCGCCCACTCGACGGCGTCGATCCCGGCGGAGCGACGGCCGCCGTGGGTGGTGACCTCGAAGGAGCCGGAGGCAGTGCGGCGGGCGTCGACCGAGAGGACCAGGACCTGGCGGCCGAAGCGCTCGGCGATCTCACGGATCAGGTCGGGGCGGGCGATGGCCGCGGTGTTCACGCCGACCTTGTCCGCGCCCGCCCGCAGCAGCTTGTCGACGTCCTCGGGCGTCCGGACGCCGCCGCCGACCGTGAGCGGGATGAACACCTGCTCGGCGGTGCGGCGGACCACGTCGTACGTCGTCTCGCGGTCGCCGGAGGACGCGGTGATGTCCAGGAACGTCAGCTCGTCGGCGCCCTCGGCGTCGTACACCTTGGCCATCTCGACGGGGTCGCCCGCGTCGCGCAGGTTCTGGAAGTTGACCCCCTTGACGACCCGGCCGTTGTCCACGTCCAGGCAGGGAATGACCCGTACGGCCAGCGTCATGAGGTGGCTCCTCGGAAGGCTTCCAGTTCCACTTCGACCAGGATGCGCGAGTCGACGAAGCCGGAGACGACCACCATGGTCATCACCGGGCGCACGGAGTCGAAGACCTCCTTGTGCGCACGGCCCACCGCGTCGACGTCCCGCGCGTGGGTGATGAGCAGCCGCACGGCGGTCACGGACTCGGGGCCGAGCCCGAACTCGGCGATCGCCGCAAGCGCGTTGGCGATGGCGACCCGCGTCTGTTCGTAGGGATCGCCCTCGCCGTACAGGACCGGCCCCTTGAAGGAGGTGGTGCCGCCGACCACGACCCGGTCGCCGGCCTCGACCGCGCGGGCGAAGCCGAACGCCTCCTCCCAGGGGCTGCCGCTCTGTACGCGTCGTACGCCGCTCATGACCGCACTGCCTCAAGCGCCGCTTCCAGGGTGAACGCCTTCGCGTACAGCGCCTTGCCGACGATCGCGCCCTCCACGCCCTGCGGCACGAGGCCCGCGATGGCGCGCAGGTCGTCCAGGGACGAGACGCCGCCGGAGGCGACCACCGGGCGGTCCGTCGCCGCGCACACGTTGCGGAGCAGCTCCAGGTTCGGGCCCTGGAGCGTGCCGTCCTTGGCGATGTCGGTGACCACGTAGCGCGCGCAGCCCTCGGCGTTCAGGCGCTCCAGGGTTTCGTAGAGGTCACCGCCGTCGCGGGTCCAGCCGCGGCCGCGCAGGGTGGTGCCGCGCACGTCGAGGCCGACCGCGATCTTGTCGCCGTGCTCGGCGATGACCTTGGCGACCCACTCGGGGGTCTCCAGGGCGGCGGTGCCGAGGTTGACGCGGGTGCAGCCGGTGGCGAGGGCGGCGGCGAGCGAGGCGTCGTCGCGGATGCCGCCGGACAGCTCGACCTTGATGTCCATGGCCCCGGCCACCTCGGCGATCAGCTCCCGGTTGTCGCCCGTGCCGAACGCGGCGTCCAGGTCGACCAGGTGCAGCCACTCGGCGCCCGACCGCTGCCAGGCCAGGGCGGCCTCCAGCGGGGAGCCGTAGGAGGTCTCCGAGCCGGACTCGCCGTGGACGAGGCGCACGGCCTGGCCGTCGCGGACGTCGACGGCGGGGAGGAGTTCGAGGGTGCTCACAGGGTTCCGATCCAGTTGGTGAGGAGCTGGGCGCCGGCGTCGCCGGACTTCTCGGGGTGGAACTGGGTGGCCCACAGGGCGCCGTTCTCGACGGCGGCGACGAACGGCTCGCCGTGCGTGGACCAGGTGACCTTGGGGGCGCGCATCACGGGGTTCGCGACCTCCAGGGACCAGTCGTGGACCGCGTACGAATGCACGAAGTAGTAGCGCTCGTCCGCGCCGAGGCCCTTGAACAGCTCGGAGTCCGACGGGGCCGTGACCGTGTTCCAGCCCATGTGCGGGACTATCTCGGCCTTCAGGGGCTCGACCGTGCCGGGCCACTCGTCCAGGCCCTCGGTCTCGACGCCGTGCTCGATGCCGCGCGCGAAGAGGATCTGCATGCCGACGCAGATGCCCATCACCGGGCGGCCGCCGGAGAGCCGGCGGCCGACGATCCAGTCGCCGCGCGCCTCGGTGAGGCCCTTCATGCAGGCGGCGAAGGCGCCGACACCGGGGACCAGCAGGCCGTCGGCGTTCATGGCCTTGTCGTAGTCACGCGTGATCTCGACGTCGGCGCCCGCGCGCGCGAGGGCACGCTCGGCGGAACGGACGTTCCCGAAGCCGTAGTCGAAGACGACGACTCTCTTGGCGGAGGTCAATTCCACACCTCCAGGCGGACGACGCCCGCGATCAGGCACATGGCGGCGCCGATGGAGAGAAGCGTGATGAGGCTCCTGGACTGCTTCTGCTTGACGAAGGAGTAGACGCCGCCGAGCAGGAACAGACCGACGAAGAACAGCAGGGTGGAGGTACCGCTCATGGCTTAGAGGGCGCCCTTCGTGGAGGGGAGGATGCCGGCCGCGCGCGGGTCCCGCTCGCTGGCGTACCGCAGGGCCCGGGCGAGGGCCTTGAACTGGCACTCCACGATGTGGTGGGCGTTGCGGCCGTACGGCACGTGGATGTGCAGGGCGATCTGCGCCTGGGCGACGAAGGACTCGAAGATGTGCCGGGTCATCGTCGTGTCGTACTCGCCGATCATCGGCGCCATGTTCTCCGGCTCGGTGTGCACCAGATACGGGCGGCCGGAGAGGTCGACGGTGACCTGGGCGAGGGACTCGTCCAGCGGGACGGTGCAGTTGCCGAAGCGGTAGATGCCGACCTTGTCGCCGAGGGCCTGCTTGAAGGCGGCGCCGAGGGCGAGCGCGGTGTCCTCGATGGTGTGGTGCGAGTCGATGTGCAGGTCGCCGTCGGTCTTGACGGTGAGGTCGAACAGGCCGTGCCGGCCCAGCTGGTCGAGCATGTGGTCGTAGAAACCGACGCCGGTCGACACATCGACCTTGCCGGTGCCGTCGAGGTCGATCTCGACGAGCACCGAGGTCTCCTTGGTGGTCCGCTCGACTCTGCCTACGCGGCTCATGCCAACTGCTCCTTCTTGAGTGCGCGTACCGCATCGAGGAACGCGTCGTTTTCGGCGGGGGTTCCCGCGGTGACCCGCAGCCAGCCCGGTACTCCGTTGTCCCGGACCAGGACGCCCCGGTCGAGGATCTTCCGCCACGCCTCGTGAGCGTCGGCGAACCGGCCGAACTGCACGAAGTTGGCGTCCGACTCGGTGACGTCGAAGCCGATCGCGCGCAGTTCGTCGACGAGGCGGTCGCGCTCGGCCTTGAGCCGGCTCACATAGCCGAGGAGCGTGTCCGTGTGCTCCAGGGCGGCGAGCGCGGTGGCCTGCGTGACGGCCGACAGGTGGTACGGCAGGCGGACGAGCTGCACGGCGTCGACGACCGCCGGGTGCGCGGCGAGATAGCCGAGGCGCAGCCCGGCCGCGCCGAAAGCCTTCGACATGGTGCGGGAGACGACGAGGTGCGGGCGGCCCGCCAACAACGGCAGGAGCGACGCGCCGTGGCTGAATTCCACATACGCCTCGTCGACGACCACGATGGACGGCTTCGCCGCCTGCGCGGCGTCGTACAGGGCGACGACCGTCTCGGCCGAGACCGCGTTGCCCGTGGGGTTGTTGGGGGTGGTGATGAAGACGACGTCCGGGGCGTTCTCGGCGATGGCCCTGGCGGCCGCTTCGGGGTCGATCGTGAAGTCGTCGTTGCGCGGCCCGGAGATCCAGCCGGTGCCGGTGCCGCGCGCGATCAGGCCGTGCATCGAGTACGAGGGTTCGAAGCCGATGGCCGTGCGGCCGGGCCCGCCGAAGGTCTGCAGCAACTGCTGGATGACCTCGTTCGAGCCGTTCGCCGCCCACACGTTGGTGAGCGTGACCTCGTGGCCGCCGGTCCGCGTCAGATACTCGGCGAGCCGCGTGCGCAGCTCCACCGCGTCCCGGTCGGGGTAGCGGTTGAGGTGCCGGGCGGCCTCGCGCACGCGCTCGGCGATGCGCTCGACCAGTGCCTCGGGCAGCGGGTAGGGGTTCTCGTTGGTGTTCAAGCGGACGGGGACGTCCAACTGGGGCGCACCGTAAGGGGACTTGCCGCGCAGCTCGTCCCGTACGGGAAGGTCGTCGATCCTGAGGTCGCTCACTGGCCCGGCACCTTCCATCCGAACCTTGCCTTCACGGCGGCACCGTGCGCGGGCAGGTCCTCCGCCTCGGCCAGCGTCACCACGTGGTGCGCGACATCGGCCAGGGCCTCGCGGGTGTAGTCCACGATGTGGATGCCGCGCAGGAACGACTGCACGGACAGGCCGGACGAGTGGCACGCGCAACCGCCCGTCGGCAGCACGTGGTTGGAGCCCGCGCAGTAGTCGCCGAGGGAGACCGGGGCCCAGGGGCCGACGAAGATCGCGCCCGCGTTCTTGACGCGGTCGGCGAGGGCCGCGGCGTCGCGGGTCTGGATCTCCAGGTGCTCGGCGCCGTACGCGTCCACCACCCGCAGGCCCTCGTCCAGGCCGTCGACGAGGACGATCGCGGACTGCCTGCCCGCGAGGGCCGGGGCGATCCGGTCCTCGACGTGCTTGGTGGCGGCGACCTGCGGCCGCAGCTCCTTGGCGACGGCGTCCGCGAGCTCGGCGGAGTCCGTGACGAGGACGGCGGCGGCCAGCGGGTCGTGCTCGGCCTGGCTGATCAGGTCGGAGGCGACGTGCACCGGGTCGGCGGTGTCGTCCGCGAGGATCGCGATCTCCGTCGGCCCGGCCTCGGTGTCGATGCCGATGCGGCCCGTGAAGTACCGCTTGGCGGCGGCGACCCAGATGTTGCCGGGGCCCGTGACCATGTTGGCGGGCGCGCACGCCTCGGTGCCGTACGCGAACATCGCGACGGCCTGGGCACCGCCGACCGCGTACACCTCGTCGATGCCGAGCAGCGCGCAGGCCGCGAGGATCGTCGGGTGCGGCAGTCCACTGAAGGCACCGCAGTCGGCCTGGGGCGGCGAGGCAAGCGCCATGGAGGCGACGCCGGCCTCCTGCGCGGGCACGGCGTTCATGATCACGGAGGACGGGTAGACGGAGCGCCCGCCCGGCGCGTACAGACCGACGCGCTCGACCGGCACCCACTTCTCGGTGACCGAGCCGCCGGGCACGACCTGAGTGGTGTGCGGGGCGCGGCGCTGGGCGCGGTGGACGGCGCGGGCGCGGCGGATGGACTCCTCCAGGGCCGCGCGGACGTCCGGGTCGAGCCACTGAAGGGCCTCGGCGAGGGCGGCGGCGGGCACCCGGACCTGCTCCAGCTTCACGCCGTCGAACTTCTCCGCGTACTCGATCAGCGCCGCGTCGCCGCGATGATGCACGTCTTCGCAGATGGGCCGCACCTTCTCCAGGGCGGCCGCGACGTCGAAGTCGGCACGGGGCAGCAGGGCGCGCAGAGCGGGGCCCTCGGGGAGGGCGTCGCCGCGCAGATCGATTCGAGAGATCACATGGCCAATTCTCGCAGACCGCCACCGGCGCCCGGTCGCCCGTATCAATGGCTGATACAAGCCGCCCGCGCCCCGGCGGCCCGCCCCCCGAATTAACGGAAGACCACGTTCACCACTAGCGTTCAGGCGGTCACGGAGCGGGCATGAACAGGTGTACGAGGCACGTACGCCGCGGACGGCACGGGAGGAAGTCAGCAGTGGTCGACGACACCGGCATCGGGGACCCGCCGGACGGGCTGACCGCGGCGGAGATCGGCATGTGGCAGGCGTTCCGCAACGGCAGTGTCTACGACCTGAGGTCGGGGGACGCGGCGGTGGACGACCCGCACGGCGGCCACCCCTGGGGGCCGGAGCGCAGCGTCCGGGCCCGCATCGTGTGCTGGCTGCTGCTCGACGGTCCGCCCGCCCTTGCCGGGCGGGTGTCGTCGCTGAAGCTGGCCGGGGTGCAGATCACCGATGTGCTGGACCTGGCGGGCGGCGTGGTGGTGCCGTACACGGAGCTGAAGGGCTGCCGCTTCGAGAAGGAGGTGCTGCTCCCGGAGGCGCGCTTCACCACGCTGCGCATGGTCGACTGCTCGATCCCGCGCCTGGAGGGCGCCCGCCTGCACACCGAGGGCGACCTGCACCTGCCGCGCTGCCGCGTCCACAACGGCATGCGGCTCACGGACGCCCACATCGGCACGGACCTGCTGCTCAACCAGGCCGTGGTGTACCGCGACCGGCGCGGCCGCTCGATCATGGGCGACGGCATGACGGTCGGCCAGGACCTCCAGGCCGAGATGCTGGAGTCGCACGGCGAGCTGAGCCTGCGCGGCGCGAAGATCGGCGTCAGCCTGAGCCTGCGCGGCAGCCGCCTGGCCAATCCGTACGGCCGCCGCGCCCTGAACGCGCCCCAGCTCACCGTCGAGCGCACCCTCTATCTGACCCCGGCAGGCGTCGGCAATCCCCCGCAGACCAGCGGCACGACGCCCGCGCGCGGGACGCGGGTGCAGCGCTTCGAGTGCGAGGGCGGCATCCGGCTCGACGACGGGCGCTTCGGCGACGCGGTGGATTTCGGCCAGGCCCGGTTCACGCTGCAGAACGACCAGGAGGTGTCGCTGCGCCGCGTCCAGACGCCCGAGCTGCGCTTCCTCTCCGAGGCCCCGGGGCGCGGCAAGATCGTGCTGTCCGGCGCCCGGGTGGTCAACCTGATGGACAAGGCGGCGAGCTGGCCGGGGCCCGGCAGCCTGCAGATGGGCGGCTTCACGTACGAGAACCTCATCCCGCAGGGCAGCTTCCCGCTCTCCCGGCGCCTCCAGTGGGTGGCCGCCGCCACCGCCGAGTACAACCCCGAGCCCTACGAGAAGCTCGCCACCGTCCTGCGCAACGGCGGCGAGGACGCCGACGCCCGCGAAGTGCTGCTCGCCAAGCAGCGCCGCCGCCGCGAGACGCTGCCCCCGGCGGCCAAGCTGTGGGGGTACGCCCAGGACTGGACGGTCGCGTACGGCTACCGGCCGGGGCGGGCCGCGCTGTGGATGGCGGTCCTGTGGGCGGCGAGCGCGATCGCCTTCTCCCGCGCCGACCACCCCCCGCTCAAACCGGGCGAACACCCCAACTGGAACCCCTCCCTCTTCGCCCTCGACCTGCTCCTGCCCGTCATCAACCTGGGCCAGGACAGCTACTGGCAACTCCGCGGCGGCTGGCAGTGGCTGGCGGCGGCCCTGATCCTGCTCGGCTGGATCCTGGCAACGACGGTGGCGGCGGGCGCGACACGCCTGCTGCGCAGGAGCTGAGAGCCCGTCCGGCGTTTGAGGACGAGGCCGAAGGCCGAGGCCGAAGGCCGACAGGGGGAGAGGGGCGAAGCCCCATAAGCTGCGGAACCGTTACCTGGCGGCGGGCAACCATCCCCTCGGCTCGCCCGTCAAGACACAACGACCGCAGGAAAACAACCGCCGGGCAAGAGACCGTCCACGCGTGAGGGGGGAGCACCATGCTGCTGCGTGCCCTCGTACGGACCGCCCGCATGGTCCGGCACACCCCGCGGCTCGCAGCCGGCCTCATCCCCGACGACGAGGTCCTGCTCGACGTCCCGGACGACCGCCTGGGCCCGGCCCTGGTCGCCGCGGGCCGCGGCGAGTACGGCCCGGCCGCCAAGCTGCTCGCCACCACCCGCGAGGCCGCCGAGTGGGAGAACCGCGACCGGTACACCACCCGCCTCGCCGCGTTCGCCCGCTCCCGCTCCGAGTGGTTCGACGACTGGCTGTCCGCCGCCCCGCACGACCCGGACGCCCTGCTGCTCAAGGCCGAGCTGGCCGTCGTACGCGGCTGGGAGTCGCCCGCGCGCGCGGAGCTCCTGCGCGAGGTGAGCCCGCTGCTCACGGCGGCCGCCGACGCCGACCCGCGCGACCCGGTGCCGTGGCGCATCGCGCTCGACCACGCCCGCGGCACGCACGCCTCGTACACCGAGTTCGAGGAGCTGTGGGCACAGGCGGTGCGCCGCTCCTCGTACCACTACGGCTGCCACGCCTCGGCGCTGATGTACCTCTCGGCGAACTGGTACGGCTCGCACGCCGAGTGCTTCCACTTCGCGGAGCGGGCGGCGGCGGACGCGCTGCCCGGGTCGCTGATACAGGCACTGCCGGTGCGCGCGGCGTTCGCGTATCTGACGAGCGCCGCCGGGAATCTGCCGCGCGAGCGCCTGGACCGGGCCGCCGATCTGGCGATCGCCCTGTCCGGCGAGTACGCCGCCGCCGACCCCTGGCCGGCCGAGGTCCGCAACCTCCTCATGTACGTCCTGATCCGCCTGGAGCGCTGGCACGACGCCCTCGACCAGCTCCGCCTGATCGGCCCGCACGCGACGTCGTTCCCCTGGGACCGGCTGTCCGACGACCCGCTCGGGCAGTTCCTGGAGCTGAGGGACGGGGTGCGGATAGAGGTCGCGGCGCGCACCCCGCTGCGCGGCCGGAGCGCGCGGGCGGACGGTCCGGGGTCCGGCGGCCGTTAGGCTTTCGGATCGTGACGACCGTCCGGCTTCCGCTCTTCCCGCTCAACTCGGTGCTGTTCCCGGGGCTCGTGCTGCCCCTGAACGTCTTCGAGGAGCGCTATCGCGCCATGATGCGCGAACTCCTGAAGGTTCCCGACGAGGAGCAGCGGCAGTTCGCGGTCGTGGCGATCCGTGACGGCCGGGAGGTCGCGCCGAGCGCGCCCGGGCTGCCCGACCAGACGGCGCAGCCCGAGCAGGGGCCCGCCGCGGGCTTCGGCGACGACCCGCTGAAGGCGTTCCACGAGGTGGGCTGCGTCGCGGACGCGGCGACCATCCGGGAGCGCGAGGACGGCGGCTTCGAGGTCCTCGCCACCGGCACGACCCGGGTGCGGCTGCGCTCGGTGGACGCCTCCGGGCCCTTCCTGACCGCCGAGCTCGAACCGCTGGAGGAGCAGCCGGGCGACGAGGCGGGCGCCCTCGCCGAGGGCGTGCTGCGGGCCTTCCGCTCGTACCAGAAGCGGCTCGCGGGCGCGCGGGAGCGCTCCTTGTCGACCAGCGCGGAGCTCCCCGACGAGCCGTCGGTGGTGTCGTACCTGGTCGCGGCGGCGGCCGTGCTCGACACCCCCACCAAGCAGGACCTGCTCGAAGCCCCGGACACCGCGTCCCGGCTGCGCGAGGAACTGAAATTGCTGCGCACCGAGACCGCGATCATCCGTAACCTGCCGTCGTTGCCCGCGACGGAACTGACGCGCGGCACGACGAGCCTCAACTGACGTACGTAGACGTACGAAGCGGGAAGCGACGGGCACCATGGCGAAGAAGCAGAAGAAGCCCCAGGCGGGCGGCACCCCGGCAACCGTGGCCCTGACCGCGGCAGGCGCCCCCTTCACGGTCCACTCCTACGACCACGACCCCGCCCATCCCTCCTACGGCCAGGAGGCCGCGGAGGCGATGGGCGTCTCCCCCGACCGCGTCTTCAAGACCCTGGTCGCCGACGTCGACGGCGAACTGACCGTGGCCGTGGTCCCGGTGGCGGGCACCCTGAACCTGAAGGCCCTGGCCACGGCGGTCGGCGGCAAGCGCGCGACGATGGCGGACCCGGCGGCGGCGGAGCGCACCACGGGCTATGTACGCGGCGGAATCTCACCCCTCGGCCAGCGCAAGAAGCTCCGCACGGTCCTGGACGACTCGGCCTCCGCACACCCCACGATCTGCGTCTCGGCGGGCCGCCGCGGCCTGGAGGTCGAACTGGCCCCCGCCGACCTGGCGTCCCTCACCACCGCGGTGCTCGCCCCGATCGGACGTGAATGACCCCTCGACGGGCACCCGGTCCTCGACTAGGACCACACCCATGTCGAAGAAAACACGCAAGCGGAAGTGGCGGGTAAGAAAGCGCAAGGCCAACCACGGAAGGCGCCCGGCGTAACAGTCTCAGCCCGTCCGGCACCATCTCAGCCCGTCCGGCGTTTGAGGACGAGGCCGAAGGCCGATAAGGGGGACCCAGGGGGCGGAAGCCCCCTGGTTACGGGAAGGGGCGCCCGCGCGCGGAGCGCGCTGTTGGACACGGCGGGGAAAACCCCGAAGGCCCCCCGGCCGGCTACCGCTCCGGCGCCCCGTACGGATCCCGGAACCCCTCGTCGTACGACGAGAACGGCTCCGGATCCCGGGGCCCGAAGAGCCCCGTCAGCGCAAGGTGAACGACCATCGCGGCAACGGGCCACGCAAGCAGCACACCCTTGGCCGTCAACTCCATGGGCGCGTCGAAGACGACCCCGCGCCCCACGGCCTTGGCATGCGCAGCGACATCCGTCTCGGGCCCGACCCACACCCCCACCCGCCAGGCGAGCACGGCGCCGAGCAACGATCCCACCCCGAGCCCGACGACCAGCGGAATCCCACCCCGGCGCCGCACGAGGAACACCACGAGCGCGGTGACGAACCCGAACGCGAGCCCCAGCAGAGTGAACGTTCCGTCGACCCCGATGGCCTGCTCGCCCTCGGTGTCCTTGAGGTAGACCGTCGTCCGGTCGGCGATCAGCGGCACCCGCGGCGCCAGCCACAGCCACAGCAGCCCGAGCAGCACCCCGCTGACCGCCACCGCGACCGTGATCACCACGGCGTCCCGCACCTCGGTTCTCATGGTGGACCCGCCCTCCTCCTGCGCGGTCTCGGGTGCGGGCCCCGAGGGCTTCGCGGGCTCCTGCCAGGGGTTCTGCCCGGACTGGTCGTGCGGCGGTTGGGAGGGAGTAAGCGGTGCGGTCACGCACACATGGTGCCAGCTGAACCTGAGACGCGCCCCACCGGACGGCGGATCGGCGTCAGCGGACGGCGGCCCGCCGGTACGCCCAGGTGGCGACGGCCAGCGACACGACGCCGACGCCCGCGCAGACCGCGAGGTCGAGCAGCACGGCAGCCCAGTCGGGGTCGGGCCCGAACGTCCGGGCGAGCGCCTCCACGCCGTACGTGGAGGGCAGCAGATCGCGCGCGTACTGCAGGAATCCGGGCATCCGGTCGGCCGGGAGCACGCCGAGGAGCAGCGCAGCGGACATGCCCATCTGCCCGAGCAGGGTGGCGAGTTCGGGCCGCGGCGCGAGCAGGCCGAGGGCGGCGCCGAGCCCGGCGAGCGCGGCACCGGAGAGCGGGATCACCGCGGCGAGCACCCACAGGTGGGTCAGTGGCAGGCCGAAGAGCCCGCAGCCGACGACGGCCGTGACGATGGTGCCGGGCACCGTGAAGGAGGCGTACGCGCCCGCGGCGCCGAGAACGACGGCGGCGGGCGGCACGGGCAGGGTGGCGTAGTGGTCGAGGCCGCCGTCGCCGCGGAGCTGGCCGAAGTACTGGGCGAGCAGGTTGAGCGCCACGAACGCGACCACGAGCACGGACGACCCGGCCACGACGGCATGGGCCTCCCCGCCGCCGTCCACCACGCCCCGCATCAGGATCATGATCCCGACGGACTGGAAGGTGGCGACGAAGAGCAGCGGGATGCGCGCGACGCGGGCGCGCGAGAGCTGCGCCCGGTAGACGGCGCCCAGGGCCGGCAGGAGCCGCGCCCGCGCCCCGAGCGGAGCCGCGACGTCCGGCACCGGCGCGGCACCGTCCTCGGCGCGCACGACGGCTTCCAGGGGAACGGCACTCAACGGACAACCTTCCTGCCGACTGGCCTGACAACACCACGCCTCACGGGCGCCCCTCAACCCGGCTCGCGGCCACGCGGCCGACGTCCACGCGGCCCACGTCCACGCGGCTCGCGCCCACAGGGCTCACGCACTCCGGACTCACGCCTTCACCAGCCCGTCCCCGCCCCGCCCGCCCAGGGCGAGATACACGTCCTCCAGGCTGGGCGTGGCCAGCGTGAAGTCGTCCAACGCGGCGAAGGCGCCCCCGCCGGTGACCGCCGCGACGGCCGCCCGCGCCTCCTCGGGCGCGAGCCGCAGCGTCCACTTGCGCCCGGACTCGACGGCCGACGACCGCAGCGCGGCGACCTCCGGCACGTCCACGGGCGCCCGCTCGCGCCAGACGAGCTCCACCCGGACCTCCCCGGCGACCTGTTCCTTCAGCCCGGAGGGCGTGTCGCAGGCGATGACCCGGCCGTGGTCGAGCACGGCGACGCGGTCGAGCACGGTCTCGGCCTCGATGACGTTGTGGGTGACCAGCAGGACGGTGGTGCCGCGCTCGGCCCGGCGCCGGTCGACGGCGCCCCACACGGCGCGCCGCGCCACCGGGTCCATGCCGGTGGTCGGCTCGTCGAGCACGAGCAGGCGCCGCTCCCCCACCAGCGCGGTGGCGAAGCAGGCGAGCCGGCGCTGGCCGCCGGAGAGCTTCTTCAGGGGGCGCGAGGCGAGGGCGGTGAGCCCCAGCTCCTCCAGGACGTCGTCGCGCTCGGCCCGCGCGCTGGCGGTGTCGAGCCCGCGCAGGCGCGCGGTCGTCTCGACAGCGAGGGAGACGGTCAGCTCGTCGAGGGCCGTGGACTCCTGCCCCAGATAGGCGAGCAGCCGGGCGGCCCGCTCCGGGTGGCGCACGATGTCGTGCCCGAGGACCTGGACGCTGCCGCTGTCGGGCCGCATCAGGCCGGTGAGCTGGCGTACGAGAGTGGACTTGCCGGCGCCGTTGGGCCCGAGGAGGCCGAAGATCTCGCCCCGGCCGACCTCGATGCCGAGGCCGTCGCTGGCCCTGACCTCGGGGGTCGCGGGCCTGCCGCGCCTGCCCCGGGCGGCCGGATAGACCTTGACCAGGTCACGCACGACGCAGACGGCATCGCTGCCGTGCCCCTGCCGGAGCCCCTGTCGGACTGCCTGTGCCGCGCGCGTACTCACGAAGGACGAGGGTACGGGGTCCGATGTCCGGTATGGCGCGCGGGGCGGCCCTCGCGCCCCCTCGCCGCGCCGAAATGGGGCGTCGGCCCCACCTCATTCCCCCGCGGGAGCGTGCTCGGCGGCGGTGCGGACGTCGATCTCGCGCCAGAATCCCGCCCGGATCGCGTACCGGTCGTGCTCGTCGATCTGGTCGTCCTTGTGGGCGAGCAGCCCGAACCGGGCCGCGTACCGCAGCAGTTCGCCGTCGACGCGGTGCGGGATGCGCGGGTACATCGTGGAAAGCTTCTGCAGGTTGTGGTGCTCGGGCAGGCGCGCCATCCAGCGGCGGGCGAAGACCTGGCCGACCTCGTACGGGTCGCCGCCGACGGTGGTGATGTCCTCCTCGCGGTCGGCCCAGCGCTGCTCGGCCGTGGTGAGCTGGGCGAGCGTGGGCAGCGCGGCGGCCTCGGCGGATTCGGCGGGGGTGCCGGGGCGGTCGACCCAGCCCTTGTCGGACGACCAGCGCAGGGTCGCGTTGGGCGCCTCCTTGACGGGCTGGGCGCCGGGGCCGCGCAGAGCGGCGAGGTCCTTGGGGGTGGGGACGCCCTTGGTGGCCGGAATCCGCTCCCCGTTCTCCTGGCCTCGGGCGGCCGTGGCGGGGTGCGGGGCGGGGGCGGGGCGGGGCTGCTCGGCGCCGGTGGCGAGGGCGGACTCGGGCAGCGGTGCGGAGAGGATCGCGGCGATCTCGGGGCGCGGGGCGGGCGGCGGGGCGCAGACGCCGGTCAGTTCCTTGGCGCGGACGGCCTTGGTGATCCAGGTGCGGTCCAGGACGCGCCGCTCGTCGGCCTCGGCGACCAGGTCCTCCGACTGGTTGTAGTCCCCGTCGGCGGCCTGCACGGCCCACAGGTGGACGGCGACGCCGTGTTCCTTGGCGGCCATCATGCCGGGCAGCAGATCGCCGTCACCGGTGACGAGCACGACGTCGGAGCAGGCGCGGTTGCGGGCGAGCTCGGTCAGCTCGGCGTGCATCGCCGCGTCCACGCCCTTCTGCGCCCAGCGCCCGTCGCTGCGGGTCAGGGCGCCCAGGCGGACGGTGACACGCGGCATCACGCGGAGCCTTCTGTGCTCCGGCTGGGGTACGCGGTCGGGGGCGCCGTCGAACCAGTAGATCCGCAGCAGGGGGCGCTCCGTGTCGGACTCGGCGCGCTCGCGCAGGCCCTGGATGAGGGCGGTGTGATCGACGGTGATCCTGGACCGGGAGGGCTCTCCCGCGAGGAGGCTCGCGGCGGCTCCCAGCAGATACCCGGCGTCCACCAGGACGATGCAGCGGTCCACGCGATCCACCCTCTTTCCCTGGAAGATTCCTGAAGGTGCCCGAAGGTCCCACAGATCCCGGGCGGGGATCAGGAGATTCAGCGGATCGGGAGATCCAGAGGTTCCTGGAGGATCCTGGAGGTTACTTCGGGTTTCCTTCGAGTCTGCCCGACCTCGGGGAGGTTAACGGCCCGAACTCGATCTTCGGCGTGGCGTATCCGCTCTGTACCCATCGACAGCCCTTATTACGCACGGTAATTATCCGAAATGCGCTGATTGTCAACCTATGTGAGTCTGGTCGCGTCCTGGCCCCCCGATCACCCCCAGGAGGAAGATCACCATGGCCAAGAACAAGAACCGCAAGCAGGCCGCCCAGGAGAACCGTGCCTCGCAGGCCGAGCGCGCCTCGGAGGAGGCGAAGTCGGCCGCGGCCGAGGCCCAGCAGGCCATGCAGTCGCAGGCCCAGGGCAGCCCGGCGGATGTTGCCCGTAAGCACCAGCGTCGCTTCGGCCACAACTGACGCAACTGACGACCGCACAGGCACATATGAGGGGCGCACCCGATCCGGGTGCGCCCCTCGGCCGTCCAGTGATCCAGCAGCCGTGATCCAGAAGCCGTGATCCGGAGGGTCAGCCCGCCAGGCAGGACGGGCCGAGCAGCACCTTCAGGTCGCCGAAGAGCGCCGGGTCGGGCTTCACGCGGTGCCGGTCGAGCCGGAGCACCGTGGTCTTCCGGGCGCCCTGGAGCTTGATGCGGACCTCGCTGTTGCCCTTGTGGTGGCTGAGGATCTCGCCGAGGCGGGTGACCATCGGCGGGCTGACCTTCACGGTCGGGATGGTGATCAGGACGGGCGCGTTGGTGCCGGCGTTCGACAGGTCGGGGACCTGCATCTCCATGGCGACGAGGCGGGGGACGTCCTCACGCTTGTCGAGGCGTCCCTTGACGAACACCACCGCGTCCTCGACCAGTTGCGTGGACACCAGCTGATACGTCGCCGGGAAGAACATGCACTCGATCGACCCGGCCAGATCCTCCACCGTCGCGATCGCCCACGCGTTGCCCTGCTTGGTCATCTTGCGCTGCAGCCCGGAGATGATCCCGCCGATCGTCACCACCGCACCGTCGGAGAAGTCCCCGCCGGTCAGCTGCCCGATCCCCGCGTCCGCCTTGTCGGAGAGCACATGCTCAAGCCCGAACAACGGATGGTCGGACACATACAGACCCAGCATCTCCCGCTCCTGGGCCAGCAGATACGTCTTGTCCCACTCATCGGTGGTGAACTCCACGTCCAGGCCGAACCCCGGCTCACTGGAGTCGTCCTCACCCATCCCGCCGAACAGGTCGAACTGCCCCTCGGCCTCCTTGCGCTTGACCGCCACCACATTGTCGATCATCGGCTCGTACTGAGCGGTCAGACCCTTACGGGTGTGCCCCATGGTGTCGAAAGCGCCCGCCTTGATCAGCGACTCCGTAGTGCGCTTGTTGCACGCGGCGGCCTCCACCTTGTCCAGGTAGTCGGGGAAGGAGGCGAACTTCCCCTTCGCCTTGCGCGAGCGGATGATCGACTCCACCACGTTCGTGCCGACGTTGCGCACCGCCTCGAGGCCGAACAGGATCACATCGTCGCCCTGCGCGGCGAAGTTGTGCACCGACTCGTTCACATTCGGCGGCAGCACCTTGATGCCCATACGGCGGCACTCGTTCAGATACACCGCCGACTTGTCCTTGTCGTCCTTCACCGACGTCAGCAGCGCCGCCATGTACTCGGCCGGGTAATTCGCCTTCAGATACGCGGTCCAGTAGGTGACGAGGCCGTACGCGGAGGAGTGCGCCTTGTTGAAGGCGTATCCGGCGAAGGGCACCAGGACGTCCCACAGGGCCTGGATCGCCTCGTCGGAGAAGCCCTTCTTGCGGGCGCCGGCCTGGAAGAGGACGAAGTTCTTCTCCAGCTCCTCGGGCTTCTTCTTGCCCATCACGCGGCGGAGAATGTCGGCCTCGCCGAGCGAATACCCGGCGATGATCTGGGCGGCCTTCTGCACCTGCTCCTGGTACACGATCAGGCCGTAGGTCAGACCCAGCGTCTCCTTGAGCGGCTCCTCCAGCTCCGGGTGGATCGGGGTGATCTCCTGGCGGCCGTTCTTGCGCTCCGCGTAGTTGATGTGCGAGTTCATGCCCATCGGGCCCGGCCGGTACAGGGCCGAGACGGCGGAAATGTCCTCGAAGTTGTCGGGCTGCATCTGGCGGAGCAGCGAGCGCATCGGGCCGCCGTCGAACTGGAAGACGCCGAGCGTGTCACCGCGGCAGAGCAGTTCGAAGGTCTTGGGGTCGTCGAGCGGGAGGTCGAGCATCTCCAGGTCGACGCCCTTGTTGGCCCTCACCATCTTGACGGCGTCGTCCATGATCGTGAGGTTGCGCAGGCCCAGGAAGTCCATCTTCAGGAGGCCGAGCGACTCGCACTGCGGATAGTCCCACTGCGTGATCGTCACGCCGTCGGTGTGCCGCACCCAGATCGGGGCGTGGTCCACGATCGGCTCGCTGGACATGATCACGCCGGCCGCGTGCACGCCCATCTGCCGCACCAGGCCCTCGACGCCCTTGGCGGTGTCGATGACCTTCTTCACGTCCGGCTCGTTCTCGTACATCCCCCGGATCTCGCCCGCCTCGCTGTAGCGGGGGTGTTCGGGGTTGGTGATGCCGTCGAGGTCGATGCCCTTGCCGAGGACGTCGGCGGGCATGGCCTTGGTGAGGCGGTCACCCATCGCGTACGGGTAGCCGAGGACGCGCGCGGAGTCCTTGATGGCGTTCTTCGCCTTGATCTTGCCGTACGTACCGATCATGGCGACCTTGTCGGCGCCGTACTTCTCGGTCACATACCGGATCACTTCCACGCGCCTGCGCTCGTCGAAGTCGATGTCGACATCGGGCATCGAGACACGCTCGGGGTTCAGGAACCGCTCGAAGATCAGGCCGTGCTCGATGGGGTCGAGGTCGGTGATGCCCATCGCGTAGGCGACGATCGAACCGGCCGCGGAGCCTCGGCCGGGGCCCACGGCGATGCCGTTGTTCTTGGCCCACATGATGAAGTCGGCAACCACGAGGAAGTAGCCCGGGAACCCCATCTGGATGATGACGTCCATCTCGTACTCGGCCTGCTTCTGCCGGTCCTCGGGGACGCCGCCCGGGAAGCGGCGGTTCATGCCGACCCGGACCTCTTCCTGGAACCAGGTGACCTCGGTGAAGCCTTCGGGGATCTCGAACTTCGGCATGAGGTCGCGCTTCTCGAACATGCCGGTGGTGTCGATCTGCTCCGCCACCAACAGCGTGTTCGCGCACCCCTCCTGCCACGCGTCCGAGGAGTCGATCGCGTACATCTCATCCGTCGACTTCAGGTAATAACCCGTCCCGTCGAACCGGAAACGGTCCGGATCCGACAGGTTCTTGCCCGTCTGAATGCACAGCAGGGCGTCGTGCGCCGTCGCCTCATGCGCGTACGTGTAATGCGAGTCATTGGTCACCAGCGGCGGAATCCCCAGCTTCTTGCCCACCCGCAGCAGGTCCTCACGCACCCGCCGCTCGATGTCGATGCCGTGATCCATCAACTCCAGGAAATACCGGTCCTTGCCGAAAATGTCCTGGTACTCCGCGGCCGCCTTCACCGCCTCGTCGAACTGCCCCAGACGCAACCGCGTCTGCAGCTCACCCGACGGACATCCCGTCGAGGCGATCAGCCCCTCCGACCACTGGGAGATCGTCTCCTTGTCCATCCGCGGCCACTTCTGCAGCCAGCCCTCCGCGTACGCGTCCGAGGACAGCCGGAACAGATTGTGCAGACCCGTCTTGTTCGCCGCCCAGATCGTCTTGTGCGTATAACCACCCGAACCGGACACGTCGTCCCGCTTCTGGTGCGGCTGACCCCACTGGATCTTCCGCTTGTTGCGCCGCGACTCCGGCGCCACATACGCCTCGATCCCGATGATCGGCGTCACGCCCGCCTTCTGCGCCGAGTGGAAGAAGTCGTACGCCCCGTGCAGGTTGCCGTGGTCCGACATCGCGATGTGCGTCATGCCCATCTCATTGCACGCCTTGAACATGTCCTTCAGCCGCGCGGCACCGTCCAGCAGCGAGTACTGGGTGTGGACGTGCAGGTGCGTGAACGGCGGCTTCGACACGGCTGGGGCCTCCAACGAGAACACTGGGCGACAGGCTGCGGGCAGTCTGGGGGGACAGCGTGGAAGTCTAGTCCGGCTCACTGACATCGACCGGGCACTCGGCAGTACGGTCGTCCGTTGGAGAAGGGGACGGAAGACCGTCCCATGTCATGCACCAGGAGGCACCCCGCGATGTCGGTCCCGCAGCCCACCGCCGAGCAGCGCGGCGAGGAGATCCTCGCCGTCTTCGACACCGCGTTCGGTGAGCTGCTCGCCGCCGACCCCGCCGCGTTCCGGGTGAAGTTCCGGAAGATGGCGGCCTCGGCCTTCGCGTTCTACCGCGGCACGGCCGGCCTCTTCTACCACGACCTGGCGCGCGAGCGGCACGACAGTGCGTACGTGGACGACCGCACCGGCCGGGTGTGGATCCACGGCGACCTGCACGCGGAGAACTTCGGCACGTACATGGACTCCCAGGGCCGCCTGATCTTCAACGTCAACGACTTCGACGAGGCGTACGTGGGCCCCTTCACCTGGGACCTCAAGCGCCTGGCCGCCTCGCTGGCCCTGATCGGGTACACGAAGGCGCTCAGCGACGAGCAGATCACCCACCTGGTGCGCACGTACGCCACGGCGTACCGCGAGCGGATCCACGACCTGGCGACGGGCGCGAAGAGCGACGAGGTCCCGCCGTTCACGCTGGACACGGCCCAGGGCCCGCTCCTGGGCGCGCTGCGCGCCGCCCGCTCGCTGACCCGCTTCGGGCTCCTGGAGTCGATGACGGAGATCCGTGACTTCGAGCGCCGCTTCGCCCCGGACGGCGGCTCCATCGAGCTGGACGCGGCCACGAGGTACAAGGTCCTCGCCGCCTTCGACGGCTATCTGGAGACGCTCCCGGAGTCCTCCCTGTCCCGCCCTGATTCCTACCGGGTGAAGGACGTCGTGGGCCGCCGCGGCATCGGGATCGGCTCGGCGGGCCTGCCCTCGTACAACATCCTCCTGGAGGGCAACAGCGACGCGTTGGAGAACGACGTCGTGATCTATCTGAAGCAGGCCCAGACCCCGGCCGTCTCCCGGCACATCACGGACCCCGCGATCCGCGGGTACTTCCAGCACGAGGGCCACCGCACGGTCATCTCGCAGCGCGCCCTGCAGGCGCACGCGGACCCGTGGCTCGGCTGGACCGAGCTGGACGGCGCCGGCCAGCTCGTCGCCGAGGTCTCGCCGTACGCGGTGGACCTGGACTGGTCGGACATCGACGACGTGGAGGAGATCTCCGCGGTGGTGGCCGACCTGGGCCGGGCCACGGCGACGATGCACTCGGCCGCGGACGACGAGTCCGGGCACTCCGACCTGGTGCCGTTCTCCACGGAGCGGGCCATCGACGCCGCCATCGCGGCCGACGAGGGCGGCTTCGCCGACCTCCTGATCGACTTCGCACACGGCTACGGCGCGCGGGCCCGCGCGGACCACCAGATCTTCGTCGACCTCTTCCGCAACGGCCGGATCCCGGGCCTGTGACGGTCAGGGGATTCACAGGGACCCTTTAGGGGTCTCTTATGACGGCTCGTGGCACACTCGCTTGCGCGATGGACATATCCGGGACCCAGATCAGAGTGGTGCGCGCGGCACTGTTCACGGCGCTCGTCGTGATGCTGTCCGCCGCGTCGCACATTCTGCTGTCCGGTGCCCCGCTGCCGCTCACGACCTGCCTCGCCGTCACGGCCGTCGTCTATGCCGTCGCCTACGCGCTGGCGGGGCGCGAGCGCGGGTTCGGCCGCATCGCCGCGCTCCTGATCCCCCTGGAGCTGGCCGCCGACACCGTCTTCACCTCGGGCCAGCACGTCTGCTACGGCCAGGCGGGCGGCCCCGTCACGGGCCCGCTGCGGTCCTTCGGCGTCGACGTGCTGTGCGGGGGCGGCAGCGTCGGCTCCCCGCTGGCCCGGATGGCGGGCGGCGAGGGTCACGGCGCCGCCGCGCTGCTCGCCGACGGCGGCCCGGCCACGGCCTGGCTGCTGCTCGGCGCGCACGTCGGCGTCTGGC
>NZ_AOPZ01000172.1 GCF_000414115.1 Streptomyces aurantiacus JA 4570 | reverse complement strand
GGGAAGCCCCCGGCAGGGACCTACGCCGCGTGCAACGCCAACGTCGGCGAAAGCCGCGCCGCCCGCACCGCGGGGTAGAGGCCGGCGATCGTCCCGATCGCCAGCGTCGCGGCGAACCCCGCCGTCACGGACCACAGCGGCACCACCCACGGCAACCCCCCGGACGCCGCGTACGCGGCCGTCGCCGCCGCGCCGAGCGCGACACCCACAAGCCCGCCGAGCCCCGAAAGCATCAGGGACTCGGTGACGAACTGGATCCGGATCTGGCCGCGGGTCGCGCCGAGGGAGCGGCGCAGCCCGATCTCGTACCGCCGCTCCAGGACCGAGATGATCATGGTGTTGGCCACGCCGACGCCGCCGACCAGCAGGGCGATGCCGCCGAGGCCCAACAGGAGGGTGGAGAAGGCCCCTTCGGTGTCGGCCTTCGCCTGGAGGGCGGCCGACGGGTCGGTGACCTTCACGTCGCGCGGGCTCTGCGGCGAGATCGACGGGCCGAGCAGCTTGCGCACGTCGTGGACGGCCGCGTCCGCCGAGCGTTCGTACACCGACGTCGGGTGGCCGTCGAAGCCGAGCAGCGACTGCGACGCCGACCAGCCGGTGAGCGCCGCGCGTTCGACGTCGGGCGCGAGCGGCAGCGGGGCGAGGATGCCGAGCACCGTGAAGTAGCGGTCGTCCATCCACACCTGCCGGCCGGGCGAGGTGACGCCCAGGCGCTGGGCGGCGACATGGCCGAGCACGACCGACGGATAGCGGGAGTTGGCCGCGTTGAACCACGTCCCGCTCGCCATCTCGCCGCGCAGCACCTCCAACAGGCCCTCCGTGGCCGCCTTGACGCCGATGCCGCCGGTCTCGTCCTCGGGGATCTTCTCGCTGCGCCGCACCGTGCGTTCGAGATCGCCGGTGGCGCCGACGCCCTCGACGCCCGCGATCCGCGACACCCGCCCCACGGCGTCCTTCGGCAGCTTCAGCTTCTCCCCGGAGAACAGCGGGTCACCCGGCTCGGCCACCAGCATGTTCGTACCCAACCTGTCGAGCCGCTCCAGGAGTTGGGCCTTGCTGGAGGCCGATACGCCGACCACCGCGACCATCGTCGCGATGCCGATCGCGATGCCGAGGGCGGAGAGGACGACACGCGTCGGGCGGCTGCGAAGGCCGGACGCGCCGACGTGGGCGACGTCGCGGGGGCTCAGCCGGGCGGCGCGCAACCGCTTCGTACGGTGGTCGGTCATCGCGCCACGGCTCCCTGCTCGTACGTCGCTCGTACGTCCCGCACGTCCCGTACGTCCCCCACCACCTGGCCGTCCCGGATCCGCACCTGCCGCGGCAGCCGGTCCGCGATCTGCGCGTCGTGCGTGATGACGGCGATCGTCGCGCCCTCGGAGTTGAGGCCGTGGAGGAGTTCGATGACCGCCTCGCCGGAGGCGGAGTCGAGTGCTCCGGTGGGTTCGTCGGCGAGCAGCAGGTCCGGTTCGCCGACGACCGCGCGGGCGATGGCCACGCGCTGCTTCTGGCCGCCGGACAGCTCGTGCGGCCGGTGGCGCATGCGGTCGGCGAGGCCGACGCGGTCCAGGGCCTCGGCGGCGCGGGCCCGGCGCGCGGCGCGCGGCAGGCCGGAGTAGAGCAGGCCCTCGGCCACGTTGTCGCGGGCGCTGACGCCCGGGACGAGGTGGAACGCCTGGAAGACGAAGCCGATGCGGCGGGCCCTGAGCGCGGACAGGCTCCGGTCGGACAGCGTCGCCACGTCGTGCCCGGCGATCTCCACCGTGCCCGCCGTGGGCCGGTCGAGGGTGCCGACGATGTGCAGGAGCGTGGACTTGCCGGAGCCGGACGGGCCGACGATGGCGAGGAGTTCGCCCTCCCCCACGTCCAGATCGACGCCGCGCAGCGCGGCGACACCGCCCGGGTACTCCTTGGTGACACCGGCGAGGCGGACCACGGGGTGGGGTCCGGGGGCGGGGCCCGGGCCCGGGGTGGCACCGGGGCCCGCGGGCACGACCTCTGGCTGCGTGCTCATATCTTGGGCACCCCGACCTTCGTCCCCGCCCGCAGCCCCGGGCCGCTGACCTCCACCCGGCCCGAGCCGAACATGCCGAGCCCCACCTTCACCTGCCGCGCCCGGCCGCCCTCGACGACCTGCACGCCGTAGCTGCCGCCGGGCAGCGCGAGCAGCGCGTTGACCGGCACCGACAGGACGTTCTCGCGGGTCTCGCCGGTGAGGTTCACGGTGACCGGGGACTGGTCGAAGCCGCCCACGTCGGACGGGTCGTCGAAGGTCACCGTGACCGGGATCTTCGGGGTCTTGTCGGCCGGGTCGTCGCCGGGCTTCGCGGTCCGGCCGACCGAGGCCACCCGGCCCGACGCCGACGAGCCGTCCGGCAGCGCCACCTCGACCTTCGTGCCGACCTTCGCCAACTTGCCCTCGGACACATCGAGTTGGAACCGTACGACCCGCTCGGAAGCGGTCGTCGTGAGCACCGGCCTGCCCGGCGACACCTGGTCGCCGACCGCCGTGTCCGCCGACTTCACCCGCACCGCCGACGGCGAGAAGGCGATGTCGCCGGGCCCGACCCGGCCCGTCTGCCTGCGGTCGTGCGCCTTCTGCCAGCGCTTGACGGCGGCGGCCGTACCGGCGGTGTACGTGTCGTCGATGTCGAGCCCGGCCGCGTGGCCGAGCGCCTGGAGGTTCAGCTCCAACTGCCGTACGTCCTCGCCCTCGGAGCCGGACTTCAGCGTGCGGTACATGGGCCGGGTGCCGTACATCAGGCGCACGGACGTGCCGTTGACCTCGTAGAGCCGCCCGTCCCGCTTCACCTGGTCGCCCGCTCCCGGCGACCAGGTGAGGATGCCCGCGCCGCCCGCGTTGACCTTGCGTTCCTTGGCGTAGCCGAGGGTGCCGTCGACCTGGGTGCCGCTGCTGAGGTCGCCGCGCTCGACGGGCGCGGTGGCGGGCGGCAGGTCCGCGCCGCGCGCCGGTCCGCCGTCGTCGCCGCCGTCCCCCATGAGCCCGCTGTGCCCGGTGACGGCGACACCGGCGCCGGTGACCGCGAGCAGCGCGACCACCGTCGAGACGACTGCCGTGCGCCGCCTCATCCGACGATGCCCTTGCACGCCTTGGCGGCCTTCTCCATCTTTTTCATCTCGGCGCCCTTGGGCGCGGGCATCGCGCGCGCCATGCCCTCCTCGAATTTCGGGTCGGGCATGTTGAAGCCGTTCTTGCGCATGCACTGCGCGTACTTGAGCATCTTGTCCTTGTCGGCCGCCGAGATCCCGCCGCCCGCCGATCCCGGCCCTTTGCCGGTGCACTCCTTGAGGGCCTTCTGCATCTTCTCCTTGCTGAGGTCCCCGCCGATCGTGATGCCGTTGCCGTCCTGGCCCGACTTCGGCTCCGGCACCTTCAGGCCGTGCTTGCGCAGGCACTCGCGCTCCTTGAACGCCTTGTCGGCGGCGTTCTCCTTGCCACCGTTGTCCTTCTTGCCGCCGCCGTCGTCCCCGTCGGAGCAGGCGGCCGCGAAGAGCGCGAGGGCGGCGCCCGCGGCGGCGAGCCCGGCTGAGCGGCTGCGGGTACGGGTACGGGTACGTGTCATGGCTTCCCCTGGTGTCCGGTGGCCGGCGCTGGTCGCGGCCGCTGCGGGACAGGTTCACGGGAAGCGGGGTTTCGTCTCTCTCACGGCAAACCTTTACACCGGCGAAAGGTGGCCCTCGGGTACACAGGGCGGCATGCGCGTACTGCTGGTGGAGGACGAGGAATTCCTGGCCGAGATGATCGCCGACGGGCTGCGCCGCGACGCGCTCGCGGTCGACGTGGCGGCGGACGGCCTGACCGCGCTGCGCAAGCTCCAGCTCGGCGAGTACGACGTGCTCGTGCTCGACCGGGACCTGCCGGGCGTGCACGGCGACGAGGTGTGCCGCCGTGTCGTACGGCAGCGGCTGCTCACCCGCGTCCTGATGCTCACGGCGGCGGGCACGGTGCGCGAGCGGGTCGCGGGCCTCGGGCTCGGCGCCGACGACTACCTGACCAAGCCGTTCGCGTACGACGAGCTGCTCGCCCGCGTCCTCGCCCTCGGGCGGCGCGCCCGGCCCGCGCTGCCGCCGGTCATCGAGCGGGCCGGCGTCGTCCTGGACACCGCTCGGCGCCAGGCCAGCCGCGACGGCAGGCACCTGTCGCTGTCCCGCAAGGAGTTCGCCGTCCTGGAGACGCTGCTTCGCGCGGACGGCGCGGTCGTCAGCGGCGAGGACCTGATCGAACAGGTCTGGCAGGAGGACACCAGCTACCGCACCAACGCCGTCCGCGTCACCCTCTCCAAGCTCCGCGCGAAGCTCGGGGAGCCGGGAGTGGTGGAGACGGTGCCGGGGGCGGGATACCGGATATCGGGGCGGTCGCTGTGAGGGCGGGCGGCTTCCCCCGCGTGCCCGGCACCCACCGCGTCCCCGGCTTCCCCCGCGTGCCCGGCCCCCGCAGCATGCGCGGCGAGCGGGCCCGGCTCACCGCCCTCTACGGCGTCCTGCTCGTCCTGGCCGGGGCGCTGCTCACCGGCGTGGTGTACCTGCTCGTGCAGCAGGGCCTGTACTCGTCGATCAGTACGGCCGTCACCACGGCCGTGCCCGGGGCCAGGGTCGACCGGGACGCCCTGAGCCCGCCGTGGGCGACGCTGCCGACGGCAGGGCGGACGGCGGCGGCGCCCGCGCGGCCCCTGGTGCTCGCCGACACCGTGCCCGCGCAGGCGGTGACGCGGCTCAGCGACGCCGCCGGGGAGGCCGCGCTCAGCCGGCTGCTCACCATCTCCGTGATCGTCCTGACCGCGTACGCCGTGCTGTCCGTCGCGCTCGCCTGGTGGATGGCGGGGCGGGTGCTTCGCCCCGTCGCCGTGATCACCGACAGCGCGCGCCGCCTGTCCGGCTCGAACCTGCACGAACGCATCGCCCTGGACGCGCCCCCGGGCGAGCTGAAGCAGCTCGCCGACACCTTCGACGCGATGCTCGACCGCATCGAGCGGCTGGTCGGCGCGCAGCAGCGGTTCGCGGCCAACGCGGCGCACGAGCTGCGTACGCCGCTGGCGGTGCAGCGGGCCGCCGCCGAGATCGGGCTCGCCGGGGATCCGGCGCCCGAGCGGGTCGCCCGCATCCGCGCCAAGCTCATCTCCGTCGCCGACGACAGCGAGCGCCTCATCGAGGGCCTGCTGCTGCTCGCCACCACCGAGCAGGGCCCGGCGGACGCGCCGGGGCAGGAGCCCGTGGCCCTGGACGTCACCGCCCGCGAGGTGGCCGCCGCGCTGGCGGAGGAGGCGGCCCGCCGTACCGTCACGGTCGATGTGCGCGCGGAGCCGCTCACCGTCCACGGCGACGGCGTCCTGCTCGAACACCTGGTGCACAACCTGATCGCCAACGCCGTACGCCACAACGTCCCCGGCGGCCGTGTCCAGGTGCACACCGCGACCACGGGGATCACCGTGGTCAACACGGGCCCCGACATCCCGCCGGAGTCCGTCACCCACCTCTTCGAGCCCTTCCGCCGCCTGCACGACCGCACCCACGCCCCAGGCGAGGGCACGGGCCTGGGCCTGTCGATAGTGACAGCGATAGCGAGAGCACACGGAGGCACGACGCAGGCGAAGGCGAACGGGACGGGAGGCGGCCTCCGGGTAACGGTCCACTTCCCGAGCACCGGGGTTTTCAGGGGCGCGGGGAACTGCGCGACCAGCCCCCACCGGCCCGCAGGCAGAAACCCGCCCAACCCGCGGAGCGCTCAGTGCCGGTAAAAAATCCGATCCCCGTACTCGATGAAAACCCGCCCGTTCCAGTCATGGCCCCCGTCGACATTCGCGGACCGCAGCAGAGGCGGCTGGATACCCCGCGCGGCCAGAGCGGCCGCCGCCGTGGCCATCATGGCCTGCATGAGCGCGCTGGCGACCATCGTGGAGGCGGGCCCGAAGGGCGCGTCGACCGAGTCGAGGGTCAGCTCCGCGTCCCCCACGGCAATCTTGGAATCGAGGACAAGATCGCAGTGGTCCTTCAGGAAGGTCCCCGAGACATGCCGGGACTTCGTCTCCGTGGCGTACGCCACCGACGTCACGCCGATGACCTTCAGGCCGATCGCGCGGGCGTTCATGGCCATCTCCACGGGCAGCGAATTGCGCCCGGAGAGGGAGATGATCACCAGGACGTCGCCGGACCGGGCCGGGCTGGAGTCGAGGACGGCGCCCGCGAGCCCGTCGACGCGCTCCAGGGCGGAGCCGAGCGTGGCGGGCATCACGTCGACGCCGACGACACCGGGCACGGAGAGCAGGTTCATCAGGGCGAGGCCGCCCGCGCGGTAGACGACGTCCTGGGCGGCCAGCGAGGAGTGGCCCGCGCCGAAGGCGAAGAGGCGGCCTTCGGCGGCGACGGCGTCGGCGATCAGCTCGCCGGCGGCGGTGATGCGGCCGGCCTCCTCGTCGCGTACGCGCTGCAGGAGGCCGATGGCGGCGTCCAGATACCGCCCGGAGAGGTCGCGGTCGCCGGGCGTGCTCGCCCCGCCGCCCCCACCCGTTCCGCCACCGTCACGCGTACCGTCGCTCATCCGCGAAACCCCTTCGTCCCGCCGTTTCCCGTCGTGTCGCGGATCACGGTGCGGTCTGGACCAGCACCCTGTCAATACGGCCACGGGCCGCCGCTGTAGAGCCTGTTTCCCCGGCGCAACCCGCTTGTCAGTGGTATGCGTCAGAATTGAGGGCAGGGCCAGCGCACGAGCGAATTCTGAGGGGCACCCATGTCGGGGCTTATTGACACCACTGAGATGTATTTGCGCACCATCCTCGAGCTGGAGGAGGAGGGTGTCGTCCCCATGCGCGCCAGGATCGCCGAGCGGCTCGACCAGAGCGGTCCGACGGTGAGCCAGACGGTGGCGCGGATGGAGCGTGACGGCCTGGTGGCCGTCGCCAGCGACCGGCACCTGGAACTGACCGAGGAGGGCCGCCGCCTCGCCACGCGCGTGATGCGCAAGCACCGCCTCGCCGAATGTCTCCTGGTCGACGTGATCGGCCTGGAGTGGGAGCAGGTGCACGCCGAGGCGTGCCGCTGGGAGCACGTGATGAGCGAGGCGGTGGAGCGCCGCGTCCTGGAGCTCCTGCGCCACCCCACCGAGTCGCCGTACGGCAACCCCATCCCGGGCCTGGAAGAGCTCGGCGAGAAGGACGGCGCCGACCCGTTCCTGGACGAGGGCATGGTCTCCCTGATCGACCTCGACCCGGGCACGGACGGCAAGACGGTCGTGGTGCGCCGCATCGGCGAGCCGATCCAGACGGACGCCCAGCTGATGTACACGCTCCGGCGCGCGGGCGTGCAGCCCGGCTCGGTCGTGAGCGTGACGGAGTCCGCCGGGGGGGTACTCGTGGGCAGCAGCGGCGAGGCCGCCGAGCTCGCGGCGGACGTCGCGTCGCACGTGTTCGTCGCCAAGCGCTGACGGCGTCCGGCTCCGGGCCGGGTCCCGGCCTCGTCGCCGCTGTCAACAAGCGTTATGACAGGGGCAGTTGAGACGAGTCCGAGACCCGCCGGAGCCCAAGATTCAGTGTGCCGAATCGCAGCGCGGGGACGGTTTGCGTGCGAGGCTGTCGCGAGAGGCATATGACCTGAGGGCTCTTGACCGTGTCGGCATCAGGACTTGGTCGGGTGTTCACCGGGTCCTGGCCGCAGGCCGGAGAGGGGGCAGACGATGTGCCCGGCTGGTGAACGGACACGCGCGGGGCGCGGCAGGCCGCGCGCCGCGCACCTCACGCACGCCCTGCACGCAGAGGGCCCCGGCGCCCTTGAGCGCCGGGGCCTGTCCTCCCCTGTGCTGACCCGGAGCCCCGAGCTCCCAGGGTCACCCCCCTCGGACCGATTTCCCCGAGCGGTCCGCCCCCCGTTGAAGATCTCCCCTCGGCGGAGGCGGTCAATCCTTGAGCATGGTCACCCGAACGAGGGGTGTTATCGGCAAGACGGCCGTTTTCGAATGAGGGTTCGATAGCGTGCCGGGGTGCGTGAGTGAACAACCCGAGCGGAGTCAAGGGGGGTGCCTGGGACCATGGTGCGGCGCATCGACGTGACCGGCGCGGGCGGAGTGAGCCTCGCCGCCTGGGAGTATGCCGACCCTCCCAAATCCAGGGAGGCCGATTCGGCCCCGGGTGGCGTGCTGTTACTGCACGGCCTGATGGGCCGCGCCTCGCACTGGGCGGGCACCGCCCGCTGGCTCTCCGAGCGGCATCGCGCGGTCGCGCTCGACCAGCGCGGGCACGGCCAGAGCGACAAGCCGGCCGAGGGCCCCTTCAACCGCGAGGCGTACGTGGACGACGCCGAGGCCGCCCTGGAGCAGCTCGGCCTCGCCCCCGCCGTGCTCATCGGGCACTCCATGGGCGCGCTCACCGCCTGGCAGCTCGCCGCCCGCCGCCCGGACCTGGTCCGGGGCCTGATCATCTGCGACATGCGCGCGTCGGCCCTGGGCGCCGCCTCCCAGCGGGAGTGGGAGGACTGGTTCAAGTCCTGGCCGGTGCCGTTCGCGACGCTCGCGGACGTGCGGAAGTGGTTCGGCGAGGACGATCCGTGGGTGGAGCGCCCCAACCCCTCGCGGGGCGCCTTCTTCTCCGAGATCATGGCCGAGGGCCCGGACGGCTGGCGTCCCGTCTTCGACCCCGCCCAGATGCTGAAGTCCCGCGAGACGTGGGTGTACGACGCGCACTGGGAGGAGCTGATCCAGGTCCAGTGCCCCGCCCTCGTCGTCCGCGGCCTCGACGGCGAGCTGGGCCGTGCCGAGGCCCAGGAGATGGTCCGCGTGCTGCCCCGCGGCGCCTACGCCGAGGTGCCCGACGCCGGCCACCTCGTCCACTACGACCGCCCGGAGGGCTGGCGCGAGGCGATCGAGCCGTTCCTGGACGGGGTCCTAGCGGGGTCGTAGGCCGGGGGCTCCGCCCCCGG
>NZ_AOPZ01000171.1 GCF_000414115.1 Streptomyces aurantiacus JA 4570 | reverse complement strand
GCGGGTGTGCGCGGCGACGCACAGCGCCGACGGTCAGCGCAGGCTGGCGGGTCGCCTGGGCGGTAACACCGACGGCGCGGCGCCGGGGCCCGGCAGCGCCCCCCACCAGGGCGGGACGGACCCGGACGCCCGAGCGACCGGGCACGCGGACCACGGAGCCCCCGGCGGACCGGCCGGGCCCACCGGCACGGAGGCCGACCGCACCGGTGGCCCCACTGACGCCGACGGGGCGACCACCGCTACGGCACCCCCGGGCGGCGCCACGCCTTCCGCCGACGACACGGCCGTCGCCGTGACCGTGGCGGGCCTGTTGTCCGGGCGGCAGGGGCCGGGGCGCGACGCGGACGGCGCGCTCGCCGTCGACCTGCTCGTGGTCCTGGACGCCCCGCAGCTCGACGTGGAGACCGCCGCGATGCTGGTCGAGTCGCTGCCGGACGGCGCCCGGCTGGTGCTCAGCGGCGACCCCGCCGTGCTGGGGTCGGCGGGCCCCGGCCGGGTCTTCGCGGACCTGCTGGCGGCCCGCTGCTGCCCGCAGGTCGTCTCGCGCACGCCGGACCCCGGCCCCATCGGCGAGCTGGTCTCCGGCATCGGCATCGGCGAGCTGACCCAGGTCGAGGCGCCGGGCAAGGAGGTCGTGATCGTCCCGGTGCGGGACGCGGCCGACGCGATCCACCGCACGGTGCAGCTCGTCGCGGACTCGGTGCCCCGCGCCATCGGGGTGCCCGCCGGGCAGACGCAGGTCATCACGCCGGGCCACGGCGGCGCGGCGGGCACCCGCGCACTGAACGCGGCGCTGAAGGAGCGGCTGAACCCGGGCCCGGGCCGCTTCGGCGGCTTCGACCCGGGCGACCGCGTCGCGTACGCCCCGGTGCCGGGCCGCACCGCGCTCGGCCGGGTCGTCGGCGCCGACGCACAGGGCCTGCGCCTGGAGTGCGAGGGCACCCCCGTGGTCGTACCGAAGGAGCGGGTGGAGCAGGCCGTGCGGCACGCCTGGGCGGTCACCGCGCACCAGGCCGCCGGCCGCCGCTGGCCCGCCGCCGTGGTGGTCCTGCCCGGCGACGCGGCGAATGCCCTCACCAGGCCCTGGGTCTATACGGCGTTCAGCCGCGCCGAGCGCCACCTGTCGGTGGTCCAGGGCGTGGCCCAGTCCCTGCCCCAGGCGGTGGCCGAACGCCCCGCCAAGGAGCGCACGACGCGCCTGCGCACGCTGCTGCGCCCGCAGCCGTCCGAGGCGGGCTGAGTCTCAGACGGGGGCGCGCCCGGCCCGGCCTCGACCGAGAGCCACCGGGCGCGCCACAAGGGAAACGCCGAGCTCCCGTCCCGAGGCTCCCGACGCCTGCGCGAATCTGAACCCGAGCCCGAACCCGCGCCCAGGCGCACCCCTTCGAAGCCCCAGCGGCCCCTCGCTCCTTCGCCCCGTCGCCCCCTCAGAACGGCGTCAAACGCCCGCCCCGCCCTTCCCCCGCTCGACGACCTCGATGTCGTCCACGTCGTCCACGTCGTCGAGGGGCACGACCTCGTCCGGATCGAAGTCGATGCCCGCGTCGAGGTCGGTGTCGCTGCCGGGGGCCGGTCTCCGGCGGGCCGCGACCGCGGGGCTCGCCCCGGCGTCCAGGTCGTCGTCGAGGTCGTCGTCCGGCTCGTCGTCGAAGACCGCGCTGACGTCGAAGCGGCAGACCACCCGCTGGGCGTCGGGCTGCTCGAAGGGGGACTCCAGCCACTCGCCGGGCTCGGCGGGCTCGCCCGCCGCGGTGACCCACAGCGTGGAGTCGCCCTCCTCCAGGCCGAACTCCTTGTGCCGAGAGGCGATCTCGTCCGGTTCGAACTCGCCGAAGAGCAGTCCGAGCGCGCCCGGCACGGTGCCCGCCAGACGGTCCGACTCGGCGTCGTCGTCCTCCGCGGCCTCGACCCGCGCCGCCTGGGCCAGCAGTCGCTGCGGCTCCACGACGGCGTAGTCGCGCCGGATCAGCACGCTCAGGGCATTCGGCTCCGCGGGCCCCTGGTACGGGGGCAACGCGTCCTCCGCCCCGGGGATCTCGAAGGGTGTGACCTCGTCATGGCGGTCGTAGAGCAGCTCGTCGTACGCCTCGGCGGCGGCGGCCAGCTCGTTGAACGCCTCGTAGACATCGGGATCGTCCTCGCCCGACCTGCGTTCGACCGCCGCAAGGTGGCGGTCGAGCGCGGTCTTGACCGCCTCGGCGGCGGCGCGTACCTCGGCAGCGGTGGGCTGCGCAGCATCAGACATAGTGCAGACGCTATCCGTACCGGGCCGGTGCCCGCACAATAGATGCGATGCCGGAATACGAATTTGTCGACGTGTACGTTCCGCGCGGGGTGTCCCGCAAGGAAGCCACACGTCTGCTGACCGACCACGCGGAGTACGGACACTGGGAGTTGGACCGCCTCAGCCTGCACGCCGACGGCAGTCGGCGGGTGCGGCTGCGACGGCGCATCATCCGCCAGGTACGCGCCACTTGGTGACGGGCGGACGGGGCGAGATACACCCGAAGAGCGAGAGAGCAGGAAAAACGGAGCGGGCCCCGCGATCGCGGGGCCCGCTGCGGGCCCCGCGATCGCGGGGCCCGCTCCGTTTACGCCCGGTGTTCATCCGGCCCGCTCACCGTCACCGGACCCACCGGACCGGCCGGACCTCAGCGGCCCTCAGGCACGGGCCCTCCGGTACAGGACGGTGCCCGCGAGCAGCATGCCCGCGCCCACCGGCAGCGCGACTCCGACCGGCAGTGAGCCGCCGGTCTGCGCGAGCTGGTCCTTGCCCTCGGGTGGCGTGATCATGTGCGCCTCCGGCATGTTCGGCCCCGTCGAGCGCTCCTTCTCGTACTGCACGGGGTCGACCGACTGCCCAGGCTTGCCGGGCGACTGAGGCTGACCGGGGTGCTCGGGCGTCCCGCCGTTGCCGGGCTGCTCGGGCGTGCCGGGGTTGCCGGGCTGCTCGGGCGTACCGCCGTTGCCGGGGTCCTGCGGCTTGCCGGGCTGTTCGGGCTTGCCCGGCTTGCCCGGCCGCTCGGGCTTCGTGGGCGGCTTCCCGCCGGGCGCGGTGCTGCTGTGCCCGGATTCGTTGGCACAGTCGTTGTCGAGGGCCGGGTTGCCCGCGCCGACGACGGTGACGCTGTTGCCGCAGACGTTCACGGGCACGTTCACCGGCAACTGCACGTGGTTGCCGGAGGCCACACCGGGTGAGTCGCTCGCGTGACCGTCGGCCGAGGCGCCGCCGCCGGAGGGCTTGCCCCCGTGGTGGTCGTCACCGTAACCGCCGCCACCGCCGGGGGTGCCGGAGGTGTTGGCGCAGTGGTTGCCCGCCGCGGGATTCAGCGCCCCGACGACGTTCACGGTGTTCCCGCAGACATTGACCGGTACGTCCACGGGAAGCTGGACGGAATTGCCCGACAGCACGCCGGGGGAATCCGAACTTCCGCCCCGGGCGCCCGAGTCGGCTTGTGCGTAGCCGCCCGATACGGCGAGTACACCAGTGGCGGCCGCCACGGTGATCAGGCCCTTGCGCGTGACCTGTCGCATAGCTTGTTCCTGCCTTGCCTTCCGGAATTGCGCACGGGCCCATTGCACCGTGCGCCCAATACCCGTCGGCCCCGGAGCGCATGGCACGCACTCCGGGGCCGACGGGTTTCAGACCCTCATGGGGCGAGGCCCCTTACGGGGTGAGGCACAGTGGCGTCACTTGTTGACGCAGTAGTTCCCGAAGGCAGGGTTCAGCACCCCGACCACGGAGATCGTGTTGCCGCACGCGTTCACCGGCACGTGCACGGGGACCTGGACGACGTTGCCCGAAGCGATGCCGGGGGAGTTCACGGCGGCACCCTGCGCACCGGCGTCGGCGGCGGCGACGCCCGCACCCGCGAGCACCAGACCACCGGTGGCTACCGCCGCAGCGACGACCTTCTTGATCATTGTTCCTCCTAGTTGGAAATGCGGTCCCAGCCGCGGACCGCACCACCTGTAACGAGGAGGAAAGATGTGGGCTACGTGAACATGCCTGCTTTCACTCTTTTCGGTCAATTACGCACGCGCAGCCGATTATTGGAGTTTCACTTCGGTACGCGCCCGCGCGTTTCGGCAGTCGTATACGTACCGAAACGCGCCCAACGCGCCACCGTGCGCCCACTGATCAGGAGGCGTCGATGAACCGGTCGAGGACCCGGACCCCGAACTTCAGGCCGTCCACCGGCACCCGCTCGTCGACGCCGTGGAACATGCCCGCGAAGTCCAGCTCCGGCGGCAGCTTCAGCGGCGCGAAGCCGAAGCCGCGGATGCCGAGGTCGTCGAAGGACTTGGCGTCCGTGCCGGCGGAGAGCATGTACGGCACGGCCCGGGCGATGGGGTCCTCGGCCTGGAGGGCCATCTGCATGGCGTCCACGAGGGCGCCGTCGAACGTGGTCTCCAGGGCCTTGTCGGCGTGCACGTCCTCGCGCTTGACGTTCGGGCCGAGGATGCGGTCGAGGTCGGCCAGGAACTCCTCCTCGTACCCCGGCAGGAAGCGGCCGTCGACGTGCGCGGTCGCCTGCCCCGGGATCACGTTGACCTTGTAGCCGGCGCCGAGCTGGGTCGGGTTGGCGGTGTTCTGCAGCGAGGCGCCGATCAGCTTGGCGATGCCGCCGAGCTTGGCGAGCGTCTCGTCCATGTTCTCCGGGTCGAGCTCGGTGCCGAGGGCGTCGCCCAGCTCGTCGAGGAAGTGCCGCAGTGTCTTGGTGACGCGCACCGGGAACTTGTGCCGCCCGAGCCGCCCCACGGCCTCGGACAACTCGGTGATCGCGTTGTCCTTGTGGATCATCGACCCGTGCCCGGCGCTGCCGTCCACGGTCAGCTTCATCCAGTGCATGCCCTTCTGGGCCGTCTCGACGAGATACAGCCGCAGCTGCTCGTTGACCGTGAAGGAGAAGCCGCCGACCTCACTGATCGCCTCGGTCACGCCCTCGAAGAGGTCCGGATGCTTGTCCACCAGGTACCGCGCCCCGAACTTCCCGCCCGCCTCCTCGTCCGCCAGGAAGGCGAGCACGATGTCCCGCGGCGGCCTGCGGCCGCTGCGCAGCCGGTCGCGCACGACCGCCAGGGTCATCGCGTCCATGTCCTTCATGTCGACGGCGCCCCGGCCCCAGAGGCAGCCGTCCGCGATCTCCCCGGAGAAGGGGTGGTGCGTCCAGTCCTGGGCATTGGCCGGTACGACGTCGGTGTGGCCGTGGATGAGCAGCGCGGGCCGCGACGGGTCCTCGCCCTGGATGCGCGCCACGGTGGACGCGCGGCCCGGGTGCGACTCGAAGATCTTCGGCTCGAGCCCCACCTCCGCGAGCTTCTCCGCGACGTACTCGGCGGCCTTGCGCTCCCCCGGCCCGGAGTGATCGCCGTAGTTGCTGGTGTCCATCCGGATCAGGTCCCGGCACAGGTCGACGACCTCGTCCTCGCCGGAGACGGCCCGCGCCCCGTTCGCCCTGCCGCCCGTGGTCGGCTCGCTCACGCTGTTCCTCCCGCTGTTGCGCTCTCGGTCCCTCCCATCCTCCCGCGCCACCCGCCCGGACCCAAGGGCGGGCGGCCCTCGTCATACGCCGTTCACCCCCAGGACCAGCGTGATCAGGTACCCCCGAATGTTTGCTATGGTTTTCCACGTCGCCGCGGGAAACCGCGACAGACCACCGGTCCGGGTGGCGGAATGGCAGACGCGCTAGCTTGAGGTGCTAGTGCCCTTTATCGGGCGTGGGGGTTCAAGTCCCCCCTCGGACACACACCAGCGTTGACCCCAGATTTCTCTGGGGTCTTTCGTGTTTCTCGTGGCGGTTACGTGGCGCCGTTGCCCCCCGATGGAACCTGGCGCCAAGGGGCGAAGGCCGTGCCCGTACGGGGCAGCAGGGCGGCGAGGTCGGGGCAGTGGCGGAGGATGACTGAGTTCATGCCGCCCTTCTGGACCCAGTCGATGCCCAGGGGGGTGTAGATCTCGGGGCGGAAGTCGACGGTGAGGAAGCGGTCGCTCTGCAGGCGGCGGGTGGCCATCAGGATGAAGACGCGGAACGCGGTGTCGCTGAAGCCGAAGCCGGTGGGCGGGTTCTCGGCGAAGAGGCCGACCATCGTGTCGATCTCGTCGACGGAGTTGTAGACGTCCTTGAGGCGGGCCAGGGTTTCCGGGTTCTCCGTGAGGTCCTCGAAGTCGCGGATGCGCTGCTTGTGCAGGCCCGCGCGGAAGTCGTTGTAGCGGGGCACGCCGCGGCGGCGGGTGCGGACCAGGTCGACCACGGAGAGGTCGATGAGTTCGCCTTCGCGCTCGAACTTCTGCAGTGCGCGCGGGAAGTTGTGCAGGGTGATCGCGCCGGGGTGCGCGATGCCGAAGGAGTACAGGGTGTTGGCGAGGCCCGTCTTGCGGATGGCGCCCTCGGCCGCGCCGCCGTTGATGTCGAGGAAGCCGACCGTCTCCAGACGCCGCCCGAAGTGGTGCTCGCGCAGCTCGAAGTCGTCCGGGATGAGCGGGTGCATGCGGTAGACGGTGACGAAGTCCTCGGTGAGCGAGTAGGGGGCGGTGTGGTGGTCGGGGAGGGTCTTGGGGATCCCCGTGAGGGAGTGGGACTCCAGGAGCCACAGGCCCAGTTTGTTCAGCCAGTTGTCGGGCGGGCCGTCCCAGTTCGTGTGCAGGCCGAGGTCGATCGCCTCGGTGGCGAGGATCGCCGGGGTCCACTCCACCGTGTGGATCTTCGCGATGAGGGCGGAGACGACGAGGCGGGCCGTGTGGTAGACGGAGTCCTCGCTCATGGAGGGGTACGCCTGCCGCAGCGCGGCGCAGACCGCGTTGTGCTCGCGGGCGAACAGGGTGTGCATGACGCTGAGGCCGAGCCACCAGTTGTCGGTGAAGCCGGACAGCGGGACGCCGTTCTGGCCGATGGGGAGGTGTCCTTCTTCGAGACGGAGGTCGGCGCCGCCATCGGGGGCGCGCAGGAACCTCGCGGTGGCCTCGTCGGCGCCGTACACCTCGGAGCCGTCCCACCAGTGGGACGCGGTGTTGGCGAAGAGGATCGGCGGCCGGCCGTCGGGCACGTGGATGCCCTCGTTCTCGGCGAAGCGCATGACGTTCTCGGCGGGCCCGTCCGGTGTGTTGTGCCAGGCGGAGCCGGGCGGCAGCGGCACCTCGACGGTCTTCGTGCCCGCGGGGTGGCGCCGGTGGTTGACCCAGTCGTGGACCTGGAACTGGATCCAGGCGGCGGCCAGGACGTTCAGCGAGGTCGCGGGCAGGAAGTTCTCGCGGTACAGGAGCTGGCGGCTGACCGTGACCGGGTTCGGGGTGTCGAAGAGGTCGGGGCGGTAGTCGGGCTTCAGGTTGCGTCCGAAGGCCGCGCCGACGGCGCCCATGGAGGGTGCGGACAGGTCGTTGTACGTACCGTCGTAGGAGCGGGACGTACGCAGGCTCTCGTGCGGGAGCGGGGGCACCGGCACGGCCCTGGGCGGTGCCTCGTGCACGTCGGTGTCGATCAGGTTGAAGCGGCGCAGCGCCTTGCGCAGGAACACCAGGTTGAGCAGGCTCGCCTGGAGCGGAAGCCGGTGCCAGGGCACGACCCGGTTCAGCAGGCGGAAGGCGGCGCCCACGGGGACGCCGAGCACCCGGTTGCGCAGCGGCTCCTCGGTGCTGAAGCGGAGGCCCTGGCGGTGGGCGGCGGCCGCCTCGTACGCGGCCTTGCGGGCGCGGTTGAGGTTGCCGAGGGGGCGGAACTCGTCGGTGGTGAACCAGGGGTTGAAGGCGAGTTCCTCCACCCGCCGGGCGGCCGAGCGGGCCCCGGCGGTGTCCAGGTCCTGGCTCGGGATCGTGAGGCGGGCGACCGGCACGGCGGGCGAGATGGCCTCCCGCCACTCCACGGAGCAGTCCTCGACGGGCGTGCGGGGCTCGTCGACGTACCGCTGCAGGCACAGGTCGAAGGCGAGGTCGGCGGTGGCGAGGCGGTGCGAAAGGTCGCGGTGCAGGTAGTTGGGGTCGCGCCGGTCCGGCCGTGGGGACGGGGCGGCGCCGCCCGCCGGACGCAGCAGATAGCGCACGGGTCCGGCGGCGCCCCACAGGATGGAGCCACGGCTGAAGTACGTCTCGCCGGCGAGGCTGTTGACGGTATGGCGGGTCGCGGCCCGGACGTTGCGCCGCATCCGGTCGGCGGTCGAGAGGCCGACGGCCAGCGGCAGCTTCACGAACAGCCCGAAGGCCACCTGGAGCGGGTTGCGGGCGCCCGCGAGGGCCTTGGCGAAGGCGACGAACTCGCGGGCGTCCTTGGCGTGCGACACCGGCCAGTTGGTGGCGAGCAGGTCGTGGCTCTCCTCCGCCGAGACCTCCACGCGCACGGCCACGCCGCGCAGGTCGGGCGCGCCGTCGGCCTGCCGGACGGCGCTCGCGTTGGACAGCCGCACCGTCGCCGGATACTCGGCGCCGGGCTGCGCGAAGCCGCGGCGCAGCTCCTCGGGCAGGTCGTCGCGGAAGCGCAGGCGCGCGTTCTCCACGCCGAGCGCGGACTTGGCGTGCTGGGTGCGCGCCAGTGAACCGGCGCCCGCGGCACGCATGGCGGTCCGCTGCACCTTCACCATGTCGCGGGCGATCCGTTCGAAGACGACGCGCTCCGCCTCGGGGCTGCCGCCCTGGAAGCGCTCGTAACTCCGCTCGTGCTGTCCTGACTCGTACTGTCCTGAAGAGGCCATCGGGCGCTTCCTTCGTACGGAGGAGGAAGAAGAAACGGAGGAACAGTGCGTACGCGGGCACCGGGGAACCCTACGCGGCACTGGGGGGCGTCGACGCTACTGGCGGCGCCGGACCGGCCACAGCGGGCGATCCCGCCATGTCCGCGGCTGTCCGCGGGCCTCGAACTGGCGGGCGGGTGGCGGCGTTTGGGCCCGTCAAGGGCGCCGGCGCGGCGCCGCGCCCGCGTGCCGTACGTCCCGTGTGTGCCTCCTTCTCCAGCAACCCCACCCGCCCGGCCGGCCGGTGGCCGGGTCCCGACGGGTCGGGCCGCGGGCGCGGGGCCCGGCCGGGGCGGAGTCAGTCGATGAAGTCGCCGTCCACATACACCCACGCCCCGTCGGCGCGCTCGAAGCGGCTGCGCTCGTGCAGGGAGTCGGGGCGGCCGCTGTCGGTGTAGCGGGCGCGGAAGGTCACGGTGCCCGTGGTGTGGAAGGCCGTGCCGTCGGTCGTCTCCTCGATGGTGAGGCCCGTCCAGCGCATCGCCGGGTCGAACTCGACGCGCGGCGGCCGGGTCCGCGGGTGCCAGGTGCGCAGCAGGTACGCCTCGTCGCGGCGGGCGAAGGCGCTGTAGCGGGAGCGCATCAGCTCCTCGGGGGCGGTCGCCGCGGCCTCGCCCCGGTGCAGTCGGCCGCAGCACTTCTCGTACGGCTGGGGGTGCCCGCAGGGGCAGGGCTCGGGGCGCGTGGTGGTGCGTCGGGACATGGTGCCCATTGTCCCCCTCGGCGCCGGTGGCGGCGCCGTGACCGGCGCCGCCGGGTCGCTCAGCTCGCGGGCGCGGGCGGTGGGGCCAGGATGTCCAGCTCCCGCAGGGCGCCCTCGGCGATCTCGCGGGTGAGGGCCTCGGCGCGGGCCGCGTCGCCCTCCCGGACCGCCTCGGCCACGCGCACGTGCAGGGTGACGGCCGCGGGGTCGGGGTCCTCGAACATCACGTCGTGGTGGGTGCGGCCCGCGAGGACCTCGGCGACCACGTCGCCGAGCCGGGCGAACATCTCGTTGCCGGAGGCGTCCAGGACGATGCGGTGGAAGGCCATGTCGTGCACCAGGTAGCCCTCCAGCTGGCGGCCGCGTGAGGTGGCGACCATGCCGAGGGCGCACTCGGTGAGGGCGGCGCACTGCTCGGCGGTCGCGTTCCGCGCGGCGAGGCCCGCGGCGACCGGTTCGACCGCGGAGCGCAGGACGGTCAGCGAGCGGAGCTGGCGCGGGCGGTCGGCGCCCGCGAGGCGCCAGCGGATGACCTGCGGGTCGTAGACGTTCCACTCCTCGGTGGGCCGCACGGTCACGCCGACGCGGCGCCGCGAGGCGACCAGGTGCATGGACTCCAGGACCCGCACCACCTCGCGCATCACGGAGCGGGACACCTCGAAGCGCTGAGCGAGTTCGTCCGTGCGCAGGACGCTGCCGGGTGGGTACTCGCCCGCGGTGATGGCGGGCCCGAGGCTGTCCAGTACGCGGGCGTGCAGCCCCCGGGCCTGTGCGGTCATGACGTCAGCGTACGAGGGGATCACTGTGCTCAAAAAGTCAGACTTTTGCGCCACAGGGTCTTGAATTCATCTGACCTAATGGGTTTCAGTGACGTGAACGGATCCAGGTCCGTGAACGGATCGATGTCGACGAGGACAGCGAGGCAGCAGCAGCGATGAGCACCACCCACGTCGTCGTAGTGATGGGCGTAGCGGGCACGGGGAAGACCACGGTCGGCCCCCTGCTCGCGGCCCGGCTCGGCGTCCCGTACGCCGAGGGCGACGACTTCCACCCCGAGGCGAACATCGCCAAGATGTCGGCCGGCACCCCGTTGACCGACGACGACCGCTGGCCGTGGCTCGACGCCATCGGCGAGTGGGCCCACGGCCGCGCCGGCCTCGGCGGTGTGGTCAGCAGCTCCGCGCTGAAGCGTGCCTACCGGGACCGGCTGCGGGCCGCCGCCCCGGGCCTCGTGTTCGTCCACCTCACCGGCGACCGCGCCCTCATCGAGGAGCGGATGACGCGGCGCAAGGGGCACTTCATGCCGACCGCGCTGCTCGACTCGCAGTTCGCCACGCTCCAGCCGCTCGGCCCCGACGAGGCGGGCGTCGCCGTCGATGTCGCGGGCACGCCGGAGGAGATCGCCGACCGGGCGGCGGAGGCCCTGGCCACGCTCGACGGCTGAGCGGCCTCGTCGCCTCCCTCTTCCCGGACTCCCGGACCCCACCCCCCACGCGTCCACGTACAGCCCCCTCACGTCCACGTACAAGGAACCCACCGTGACCAGTCTCAGCGTCGAGATGCTGGCAGCGGATCCCGTCGAACCGATCACCTCGGCGGGCCATGCCCAGCTCGGGATCGCCGTTCTCGCGGGCATCGCCGTCATCGTTCTGCTCATCACGAAGTTCAAGGTCCACGCCTTCCTGGCGCTGACCATCGGCTCGCTGGCGCTCGGCGCCTTCGCGGGCGCCCCGCTCGACAAGGCGATCACCAGCTTCACCACCGGGCTCGGCTCGACCGTCGCGGGCGTCGGTGTGCTCATCGCGCTCGGCGCGATCCTCGGCAAGCTGCTCGCCGACTCCGGCGGCGCGGACCAGATCGTCGACACGATCCTGGCCAAGGCGGGCGGGCGTGCCATGCCGTGGGCGATGGTGCTCATCGCCTCCGTGATCGGGCTTCCGCTGTTCTTCGAGGTCGGCATCGTGCTGCTGATCCCGGTCGTGCTGATGGTCGCCAAGCGCGGCAACTACTCGCTGATGCGCATCGGCATCCCGGCGCTCGCCGGACTGTCCGTGATGCACGGGCTCATCCCGCCGCACCCCGGCCCGCTCGTCGCCATCGACGCGGTGAAGGCGAACCTCGGCGTGACGCTCGCGCTCGGCGTGCTCGTCGCCATTCCGACCGTGATCATCGCTGGGCCGCTGTTCTCGAAGGTCGCCGCGCGGTGGGTGGATGTGGCGCCGCCGGAGAAGATGATTCCGCAGCGGGCCACGGAGGACCTGGAGAAGCGGCCCGGTTTCGGCGCGACCGTCGCCACCGTGCTGCTGCCCGTCGTCCTCATGCTCGCCAAGGCCCTCGTCGACATCGTCGTCGACGATCCCGGAGCGACGGTCCAGCGCGTGTTCGATGTCGTCGGGTCGCCGTTGATCGCGTTGCTCGCCGCCGTGCTCGTGGGCATGTTCACCCTCGGGCGGGCCGCCGGGTTCACCAAGGACCGGCTGTCGTCGACCGTCGAGAAGTCGCTCGCCCCCATCGCGGGTGTCCTGATGATCGTCGGGGCCGGGGGCGGCTTCAAGCAGACCCTCATCGACGTGGGGGTCGGGCAGATGATCCTCGACTTCTCCGAGGACTGGTCGATTCCCGCGCTGCTGCTCGCCTGGCTCATCGCCGTCGCGATCCGGCTCGCCACCGGGTCGGCCACCGTCGCCACGATCTCGGCCGCCGGGCTTGTGGCTCCGCTGGCCGCGGACATGTCCACGTCGCATACGGCGCTGCTGGTGCTGGCCATCGGGGCCGGGTCGTTGTTCTTCAGCCATGTCAACGATGCGGGGTTCTGGCTGGTGAAGGAGTACTTCGGGCTTGATGTCGGGCAGACCGTCAAGACGTGGTCGGTGATGGAGACGATCATTTCGGTGGTGGCGCTGGGGTTTGTGCTGCTGCTGTCGCTGGTGTTGTAGCGGGGGTGTGGGCCCTGCGGGGCCTTCCCCAGTCCCGCCCCTTCCCGAAACCGGGGGCTCCGCTCGCCGCTTCGCGGCTCGTCCTCAATCGCCGGACGGGCTCTGAAGAGCCCCCCGGCCTGAATCCGCCGCCTTTTCCAGCTGGAACGCCTCGTTGCCCAGGCCGATGCGGGCGTGCGCCGCGGGGCGTGCCGACTTCAGGTACGCCCCGTAGGCGAGGCCGACGACCGCCGCGGCGCCGATGATGCCCGGGAGCAGCCAGCTCAGCGAGGAGTCCGGGCCCGCGCCGACGAGGACGTCGAAGTCCTTGACCGTGTAGCCCGCGATGACGAGCAGCGCGACCGCGGCGAGCGCCGACGCCGTGATCCGCCACGCCTGGGCGCGCGCGGCGCCGCGCCGGACGAAGAAGACGATCACGGCGACGGACGCGGTGGCCATCAGGAGCAGCACGCCGAGGGCGCCGACGTTGCCGCCCCACGTGAACAGGTGCAGGACGGGGGCGGTGGGGTCGTCCGCGGGGCCGTCGTCCGCGACGGCGAAGCCGATCACGACGACGGCGGAGACGACGGTCTGGAGCAGCGAACCCGTGGCGGGCGCGCCGCTGGCGCTGTTGGTGCGGCCGAACGCGGCGGGCAGCAGTCCTTCGCGGCCCATGGCGAAGGCGTAGCGGGCGACGACGTTGTGGAAGCTCAGTACGGCCGCGAACATGCCGGTCACGAACAGCACGTGCAGGACGTCGGTGAAGGTGCCGCCGAGGCGGGACTCGGTGAGCCCGAACAGCAGGCCCGCGCTCTGCTCCCGGGCGGCGGGCACGATGCCGGAGGGCCCGGCGGCGACCGTCAGGGCCCAGGAGCTGAGGGCGAAGAAGACGGCGACGAAGCCCACGGCGAAGAACATCACGCGGGCGACGACGACGTGCGGGCGGCTGGTCTCCTCCGCGTACACGGGCGCCTGCTCGAAGCCGGTGAACGCAGCTATGCAGAAGCAGAGCGAGGTGGCGACGCCCGCGCCGGTGAGCGTGTCGGGGTTGAAGGCGTGCAGCGACAGGCCCTCCTTCGCCGGGTCTGCGACGGCGGCGATGTCGAAGATGACGACGAGCGCCACCTCGATGAGCAGCAGGACGCCGAGCACGCGCGCGTTGAGGTCGATCTTCAGCCAGCCGAGGAAGCCGACGAGCGCGACGGTGACGAGCGCGGGGATCCACCAGCCGACGGTGACGTCGAAGTACTTGTCGAGCAGCCCGGACACCTCGAAGCCGAGCAGGCCGAACAGGCCGACCTGGAGCGAGCTGTAGGCCACGAGCGCGACGGCGGAGGCGCCCGCGCCCGCGGTGCCGCCGAGGCCGCGCGAGATGTAGGCGTAGAAGGCGCCGGCGTTGTGGACGTGCCGGCTCATCTCCGCGTAGCCGAAGCTGAACAGGGCGAGGACGACGCCGAGGACGAGGAAGAGCAGGGGCTGTCCGACGACGCCCATCACGCCGTACGTGGTGGGCATGACGCCGGCGACGACCATGAGCGGTCCGGTGGCGGCGAGGACGGACAGCAGCAGGCCCGCGGTGCCGAGGCGCCCGGCGCGCAGGGCCCGTTCCTGACCGACATAGGTGTTGATGCCGCCCTGGGGCGGGACGGACTTGCCGCGGGATCCGGTGCCGGTTCCGCCCGCACTGGTTGCGCTCGTTGCACTCGTGCTCGAACTGCCCGTCGCCATGGCGCGGTTGTCCTTTCCGCCCGTAGTGGGCCGTTGGTCGTGCGTCTCGCGTGACAGGTGGTGCGTCGTGCGTTTCACGTGCCCGTGGTGCGGAGTCGCGGCGGTACGGGTCAGGCCGTGCCGAGTGCCGCGCCGCGCGCGGCGAAGTAGGCGTGCTGCGCGTCGCGGTCCGGGTAGGACCAGGGGGCCTCGGTCGCGTACGGGCCGATGCGGTGGAACAGTGCGGCGGCCTCGGCCGCCCGGCCTTCGCAGAACGTGGCGTGCGCGAGGAAGTTGAGGTCGACGAAGCCGCGCGGGTGGGCCGACTCGTGCGGCATCTCCCACTCCAGCCACCAGTCGAAGGACGCCTTCATCACCTGCCGGGCGCGGCGGCTCACCCAGTGCCCGGAGGCGACCGGGTCCGTGTTCTCGCTGCCCGCGGTGGCGAGCACGCGGTAGCGCTCGGCGTGCGCGACCACCGGCAGGACGGCCAACGGCGAGTGGTCGGGGGCCTGTTCGGCGGCCCAGGCCGCGAAGTCGTACACCTCGTGCAGCGGGTCCTGGCCGGCGCCGGGCCGGCGTTCGGCGAGCCGGGCGACCATCAGGTGGTGGGCGTGGTGGTGTTCGGGGTGCCGGTGCCGCACTTCGTCGAAGAGGCGTACGACGTCCTCCTCGTGGCCGAGCGAGCGCTCCAGGAGGAGCAGCGCGAGCCACGGGGTGGGGTCGGCGGGGACCAGCGCGGCCGCCTCGCGGCAGGACGCGCGGGCCTTCTCGGAGCGTTCCTTGCCGCGCAGCGCGCGGTGCACGGCGGCGAAGGCGAGCAGGACGGCTGCGTCGGCGCTCTCCGGTTCCGCGAGCCGCCAGTCGCGGGCCCAGGCGGCGGTGGAGGACTCGCGCGCGAGGACGTCGAAGCGGTGCCCCCTGCGGTCCCAGTCGTCGCCGGTGGCGGCGAGCAGTGCGCGCGCCTCGGTCCAGCGCCCCTGCGTCAACGCGGCGCGCGCGACGACGAGTTCACTGTCGTCGAGGGCGGCGTCGAAGGTGTGCGCGGCCTTCTTCCGGGAGCGGCCGAGCGGCGGGGGCGGAGGTGGAGACACCGCAGGACGTCCTCCCCGACGCGTTGGGCGAGCGTGTGATCACGCACAGCCAACCGGGAGGCAGTACTCCGCGTCAAGGTCTCGTTACCGTCGACCCCGCACAGGACCCCTTACGCGCGGCCAACTTGACGCTATCCCGCTCATGTGACGGCCGACTTCACGCTAGCCGACCGACTTCGCCGCCGCCCGTCCGGCCGCGCGCCCCGAGAACAGGCAGCCGCCGAGGAACGTCCCCTCCAACGAGCGGTAGCCGTGCACTCCCCCGCCGCCGAATCCGGCGGCCTCCCCGGCGGCGTACACGCCCGGCAGCGGATCGCCGCCCTCCTGGAGCACCCGCGAGGACAGGTCGGTCTCCAGGCCGCCGAGTGTCTTGCGGGTGAGGATGTTGAGGCGTACGGCGATCAGCGGGCCGGCCTTCGGGTCGAGGATCGGGTGCGGCGCCACCGTGCGGATGAGCCGGTCGCCGAGGAACTTGCGGGCCCCGCGGATGGCGTTGACCTGGAGGTCCTTGGTGTACGGATTGATGATCTCGCGGTCGCGCGCGGCGAGGGTGCGGTGCAGGGCTGCCTCGTCGATGAGGGGTTCCTTAGTGAGGGCGTTCATGCCGCGCACCAGCGCGCCGAGGTCCCGTTCCACGACGAAGTCGACGCCGTGGTCCATGAACGCCTTGACCGGGCCCGGCACGTCGGCCCGGGCCCGGTCGACGACCCCGCGCACCGACTTGCCGGTCAGATCGGGGTTCTGCTCGGATCCGGAGAGCGTGAACTCCTTGCCGATAATGCGCTGGTTGAGCACGAACCACGTGTAGTCGTATCCGGTGTGCATGATGTGGCTCAGCGTGCCGAGCGTGTCGAAGCCCGGGAACAGCGGTACGGGCAGCCGGTTGCCGCGGGCGTCCAGCCACAGCGAGGACGGTCCCGGCAGGATGCGGATGCCGTGCTTGTCCCAGATCGGGGCCCAGTTCTCGATGCCCTCCGTGTAGTGCCACATGCGGTCGCGGTTGATCAGGTGCGCGCCCTCGCGTTCGGCGATGCCGAGCATCAGGCCGTCCACGTGCGCGGGCACGCCCGAGATCATCTTCTCGGGCGGATTGCCCAGCCGCTTCGGCCAGTTGGCGCGTACGAGGTCGTGGTTGCCGCCGATGCCGCCCGAGGTGACGATCACGGCCTGGGCGCGGAACTCGAACGAGCCGGTCACGTCGCGGTTGCTCGCCTTGCCCCGCTCGACGCCGGACGGCTCCAGGATCTCGCCGGTGACGGTGTCGACGACGCCGGCGGTGCGGGACAGGCCGGTGACGCGGTGGCGGAACTTGAACTGCACCAGGCCGCGGGCGGCGCCCTCGTGGACGCGGCGGACGAACGGGGCGAGGAGGCCGGGGCCCGTGCCCCACGTGATGTGGAAGCGGGGTACGGAGTTGCCGTGGCCCTCGGCGTCGTAGCCGCCGCGTTCCGCCCAGCCGACGACCGGGAAGAAGCGGACGCCCTGGCCGTGCAGCCAGGCCCGCTTCTCGCCCGAGGCGAAGTCCACGTACGCCTCTGCCCACTTGCGCGGCCAGTGGTCCTCCTCGCGGTCGAAGCCCGCCGTGCCCAGCCAGTCCTGGAGGGCGAGTTCGCGGTGGTCCTTGATGCGCATGCGGCGTTGTTCCGGGGAGCCGACGAAGAACAGGCCGCCGAAGGACCAGTGGGCCTGGCCGCCCAGGGACTGCTCCGGCTCCTGGTCGACGAGGATCACCCTGCGGCCCGCGTCCACGAGTTCCGCGGTCGCCGTGAGGCCGGCGAGGCCCGCGCCGATCACGATCACGTCTGCGTCGTAGGCCATGGAGGGCTCCTCGGGTTCGTTCGGCGGTGGCGTGGGGTGGGTTACCGGTGGGTCAGATCCTGGTTTCGGCGGGGGGTGGAGTCAACCGTCGGGGGTGGGTTGGTGTGGGCCCTGCGGGGCTTTCCC
>NZ_AOPZ01000170.1 GCF_000414115.1 Streptomyces aurantiacus JA 4570 | reverse complement strand
CCACCCACCCGCCCTTACTACCTGCCGGAACCGTCTGACCGAGCTCAGCGACGCCGGACGGCCGTGCGTGGCACCGGGAGGCCGGTGCCGGGCGCGGGTTCGGCGTACAGCGCGGGCGCTCCGGCCCGGAGCCTGCGGCCCAGTGGAAACGGGAAGGGGGTCCCCCCTGCTCTAAACGGGAAGGGGGTCCCCCCTGCTCTTTAAGAGCTTGGGGGAGGGTGGGAGATATCCGCCGCGAAGCGGCGGGACAGGGTCACGGAGAGAGACGCCGCAGCGTCCACGCCGTGGAAACGTCCTCGCGGACGTAACAGAGCCGGTCGTGCAGGCGATTGGTGCGCCCCTGCCAGAACTCGACGGCGAGCGGGGTCACCCGGTAGCCACCCCAGTGCGGCGGCGCAGGCACCTGCTCACCCTCCGGATAGCGCGCCGCCAACGCGGCGTACGCCGCGTCGAGTTCGTCGCGCGAGGCGATCACGGAGGACTGCGCGCTGGCCCACGCGCCGAGCTGGGAGCCGTGCGGCCGGCTGCGGAAGTAGCGGACGGTCTCGTCCCGGCCGGTCCGCGCCGCCGTGCCGGTCACGACGACCTGGCGGCCCATCGGGTGCCAGGGGAAGAGCAGCGAGACGTGCGGGTTCGCGTCGAGGTCCCGCGCCTTGCGGGAGTCGTAGTTCGTGAAGAAGACGAAGCCGTGCGCGTCGTACCCCTTCAGGAGCACCGTGCGGGAGCTCGGCCGCCCCTGCGCGTCCGCCGTCGACACGACCATGGCGTTCGGCTCGTGGATCACCCCGGAGGGGTCCGCCGCCTCGGCGGCCGCCTGCGCGAACCAGCGTCCGAACTGCTCGACGGGATCGGCGGCGCAGTCGGCCTCGGTGATGCCCTCGGCGACGTAGTGCGCGCGCATGGCGGCCAGGTCCCCGGCGTCGGGCACGCCCGACACGCCGGAGGCGCCGGACACGCCGGGGGCGGCAGCTGCTTCAGATGCTGACGATGCGTCGGAGGCGGTGGCACGGAAGTCGGTCACGCGGTCATCTTGCCGTATACGAACACCCCGTCACACGGCGGCAGTCGGCCCCACCAAGAGGTGATGTGTGGCACTGGGTGCCGCAGTCCATCGCCAAGGGTGGCACCAAGGGTTATCGTTCCGAATCCGTGTCGGTTGGGTGACCTCCGGCCGCGCGGGGCATCACCGGGTTACCCCGGGCCCAGCGCCAAGGCCCCGGGTCGCAGACATCCCGTACACATCGCGTACACATCCCGTCGTACACACCGTGTCGCACACATCATGAGGAGCCGCCTGATGTCCGACTTCGTACCCGGACTTGAAGGAGTCGTCGCGTTCGAGACGGAGATCGCCGAACCGGACAAGGAAGGCGGTGCCCTGCGGTATCGGGGCGTCGACATCGAGGACCTGGTCGGCCACGTCTCCTTCGGCAACGTGTGGGGGCTGCTCGTCGACGGCGCCTTCGACCCCGGCCTGCCGCCCGCCGAGCCGTTCCCGATCCCCGTGCACTCCGGCGACATCCGCGTCGACGTGCAGTCCGCGCTCGCCATGCTCGCCCCCGTGTGGGGCCTGCGCCCGCTCCTCGACATCGACGAGGCGCAGGCGCGCGACGATCTGGCGCGCGCCGCCGTCATGGCGCTCTCGTACGTCGCCCAGTCCGCGCGCGGCCAGGGCCTGCCGATGGTCCCGCAGCGCGAGATCGACAAGGCCGAGACCGTCGTCGAGCGGTTCATGCGGCGCTGGCGCGGCGAGCCCGACCCGCGTCACGTCCAGGCCGTCGACGCCTACTGGACGTCCGCCGCCGAGCACGGCATGAACGCCTCCACGTTCACCGCCCGCGTCATCGCCTCCACCGGCGCGGACGTGGCGGCGGCGCTGAGCGGGGCCGTGGGCGCGATGTCCGGGCCGCTGCACGGTGGCGCGCCGTCCCGCGTCCTCGGCATGATCGAGGAGATCGAGCGCACGGGTGACGCCGTCGCGTACGTCAAGCAGGCCCTGGACAAGGGCGAGCGCCTGATGGGCTTCGGCCACCGCGTGTACCGCGCCGAGGATCCGCGTGCCCGGGTGCTGCGGCGTACCGCCCGTGAGCTGGGCGCGCCCCGCTTCGAGGTCGCCGAGGCGCTGGAGAAGGCCGCTCTCGACGAGCTGCACGCCCGCCGGCCTGACCGGGTCCTCGCCACCAACGTGGAGTTCTGGGCCGCGATCGTCCTCGACTTCGCCGAGGTGCCCGCGCACATGTTCACCTCGATGTTCACCTGTGCGCGTACCGCCGGGTGGTCGGCGCACATTCTTGAGCAGAAGCGGACTGGGCGGCTGGTGCGGCCCTCCGCCCGCTATGTGGGGCCCGCTGCGCGGAGCCCTCGGGAGATCTCGGGGTTCGGGGGGATCTCGGCGGGCTGAGGGCCGGTCCCTGCCGGGGGGCTCCCCAATCCCGCCCCTTCCCGGCGGAGCCCCCGGTTTCGGGAAGGGGCGGGGTTGGGGACGGCTCAGCGCAGCGCCTCGTCCACCAGGCGGCCCCACTCCGCGACCACGCGTTTCCGGCGCCCCGCGTCATCCGTGAGGAGGTTCGCGAGGCCCAGGCCGCGCGCCATGTCCAGGAGGCCCTGGACCGTCTCCCGTACGCCGGGACGGGATTCGTCGGCGCCGAGCAGCTCCACCGCGATCCGATGCGTCTCGCGGCCGACGCGAGCCTCCAACTCCGCGACCCGCGGACTCAGTTGCTCCTCGTTGGACGCGGCGACCCAGAGCTGGAGCGCGGCCCGGAACAGCGGCCCGGTGTACAGGTCGACGAGGGCCGCCACGACCGCGGCCCGGTCGGCCCCGGCGGCGCCCCCGGCGGCGTCCGGGAAAAGACCGCGCAGCGCGGCCGACCGCTCCTCGGCGACGTACTCGACCGCCGCCGTGAACAGTTCCTCGCGGGTGCGGAAGTGGTGCTGGGCGGCGCCGCGCGACACCCCGGCCCGCTCGGCGACCACGGACACCGTCGAGCCCGCCCAGCCGTGCTCGGCCAGGCAGGCCACGGCCGCCTCCAGGAGCCGCTGCCGGGTGACCCGGCTGCGGTCCTGCTTGGGCGCGCGGTCGGCCTCGGTCATGGCGCCCACGGGCGCTCCTCGGTCACAGCGCCCATGAGCGCTCCCGTCGTTCCAGGAACGCCGCCATCCCCTCCCGCGCCTCGGCCGAGCCGAAGCGGTGCGCCGAGAGGGCGACGTAGGCGTCCGCTTCCTTGTCGAATGCGTCAAGAACCCTAGCCGTGACGAGTTTCTTCGCGTCGGCCAGCGCCCCCGGAGCCGCCTTGCGCAGCCCGTCGAGGACCGGGGCGAGCACCCCGTCGACGTCATCGGCCCCGGTCGCGTACGCCGTGATCAGGCCGATCCGCGCCGCCTCCGCCGCGTCGAACCGCTCCCCGGTGAGGTAGTAGCGGCTCGCCGCCCGGGGGTCCAGGCGCGGCAGCAGGGTCAGCGAGATCACCGCCGGTACGACGCCGATGTGCACCTCGGTGAGCGCGAACGACGCCTCCGTACCGCCCGCGCTCCCGGCCACCGCGATGTCGCACGCCGCGAGCAGGCCGAGCCCGCCCGCCCGTACGTGCCCCGTCACCCGCGCCACCACCGGCTTCGGCAGCTCCACGACCTGCCGGAGCAGCGCCACGAACGCCCCCGGGTCCGGCGGTTCGCGCAGGTCCGCGCCCGCGCAGAAGGTGGTGCCGGTGTGGGTGAGGACGGCGGCGCGTACGGAGTCGTCCTTGCCCGCCTCCTCCAGGGCGGCGGCGAGTTCGGCCACCAGGGCGGCCGAGAGGGCGTTGCGGTTGGCGGGCGCGTCCAGGGTGAGGGTGACGACGCCCCGGTCGGGCCCGGCCACCCGAACCACTGCCATGGGGACCATGGGGACTCCTGATGCGACTAGTACGACTTGGGCAGGCCCAGGCTCTGGTGGGACACGAAGTTCAGGATCATCTCCCGGCTCACCGGCGCGATCCGGGCCACCCTGGACGCCACGATCAGCGAGGCCAGCCCGAACTCCTTGGTCAGGCCGTTGCCGCCGAGGGTGTGCACCGCCTGGTCCACGGCCTTCACGCACGCGTCGGCCGCCGCGAACTTCGCCATGTTCGCGGCCTCCCCCGCCCCCATGTCGTCGCCGTCGTCGTACAGCCGGGCCGCCTTCTGCATCATCAGGCGGGCCAGCTCGATCTCGATGTGCGACTGGGCGAGGGGGTGGGCCAGGGCCTGGTGGGCTCCGATGGGCTGCTTCCACACGGTGCGTTCCTTCGCGTACTCCACCGCCCGCGCCAGCGCGTACCGCGCCATGCCGAGGGAGAACGCCGCCGTCATGATGCGCTCGGGGTTGAGCCCCGCGAAGAGCTGGAGCAGGCCCGCGTCCTCGTCACCGACCAGGGCGTCCGCGGGCAGCCGCACGTCGTCCAGGGCCAGCTCGAACTGCTTCTCCGGGGCCTGGAGTTCCATGTCGATGCGGTGGCGCGTGAAGCCGGGCGCGTCGCGCGGGACGATGAACAGGCAGGGCTTGAGCTTGCCCGTGCGGGCGTCCTCGGTGCGGCCGACTATGAGGGTGGCGTCGGCGATGTCCACGCCGGAGATGAAGACCTTGCGGCCGGTCAGGATCCAGTCGTCGCCGTCCCTGCGGGCGGTGGTGGTGATGCGGTGCGAGTTGGAGCCCGCGTCGGGCTCGGTGATGCCGAACGCCATCGTGCGGCTGCCGTCGGCCAGGCCCGGCAGCCACTCCCGCTTCTGTGCCTCGGTGCCGAAGCGGGCGATCACCGTGCCGCAGATCGCCGGGGACACCACCAGCATGAGCAGCGGGCTGCCGGCCGCGCCCAACTCCTCCAGGACGATGGAGAGTTCCGCGATGCCGCCGCCCCCGCCGCCGTACTCCTCGGGCAGGCTCACGCCCAGGTAGCCCAGCTTGGCGGCGTCCCCCCACAGTTCGTCGGGGTGGCCGCCGTCCTGGACGACGCGGGTCATGTAGGCGCGGCCGTAGCGCTTGCCGAGCGCGGCGACGGCGGCGCGCAGGGCCTTGTGTTCCTCGGTTTCGAGCACGGGAGCGTTCACGGTCGTTCCTCCTGTACGTCTTCTTTGACCACGGAGAGCTGTACGTCTTGCTGGGCCACCTCGGGCCGTACGTCTTCCTGGACCACCGCGAGCAGTGCGCCCACCTCGACCTGTCGACCTGCTTGTGCGTGCAGCGCCGTGAGCACTCCGGAGGCGGGCGCCACGACGCGGTGCTCCATCTTCATCGCCTCCAGCCAGACGACCGGCTGCCCGGCCTCGACCCGGGCGCCCTCCGCCAGCCCCTCCGCCACCCGCAGCACCGTCCCCGGCATCGGCGCGAGCAGCGAGCCCGGTTCCTGCCGCACGGCGGGCTCGGGCAGCAGCGGCAGCGCGGTGAGCGCGACGTTCCCGACGTACACGCGGTCGTCGCCGTAGCGCGTGACAGCGAACTCGCGCCGCACACCGTCCACTTCGAGTACGACCTGGCCCTGAGAGGCCCGCACGACCCGGGCGCCGTCCGCGACGAGGCCGTCCCGCGTGTGCGTGTACCGGACCTCGTGCTCGGCGCCGTCCGCCTCGCTCCGGTACCGCTTGACCTGCGGCTGTGAGCGCAGATTGCGCCAGCCGCCGAAGCGGGAGCGCCCGGAGGCGTCGGCGAGGGCGGCGGCGAGTGGCGCGTACCGGGCCGCCGGGCCGGGGTCGGCCGCCGTCAGCTCCGGCAGGTGCCGGTCGTAGAACGACGTGTCCATGCGGGCGGCCGTGAACTCCGGGTGCCGCAGGGAGCGTACGAGCAGCTCCCGGTTGGTGACCGGGCCGTGCGCGACGGTCCGCTCCAGGGCGCCCGCGAGCCTGCGCAGGGCCTCCGCGCGGGTGGGCGCGTGGGCGACGACCTTCGCCAGCATGGAGTCGTAGTGGACGCCGACGGTGTCGCCGTCCGCGTACCCGGTGTCCAGGCGCACGCCGTCCGGTACGACCAGGCGGTGCAGGGTGCCGGTCTGCGGCGCCCAGCCGGCCGCCGGGTCCTCGGCGTACAGGCGGGCCTCGACCGCGTGCCCGTGCGCGGGCGGCGGCTCGGGGCCCTCCAGGGGCTCGCCCTCGGCGACGCGGATCTGGAGGGCGACCAGGTCGAGGCCGAACACCGCCTCCGTCACCGGGTGTTCGACCTGAAGGCGGGTGTTCATCTCCAGGAAGTGCGCGGTGCCGTCCGCGGCGACCAGGAACTCGACGGTGCCCGCGCCCCGGTAGTCGGTGGCGCGGGCGGCGCGCACCGCCAACTCGTGCAGTCGGCCGACGAGTTCACCGTCAAGACCCGGCGCCGGGGACTCCTCGATCACCTTCTGGTGGCGGCGCTGGAGTGTGCAGTCGCGCGTCCCGAGCGGCCACACCGTCCCGTGCGCGTCCGCGAGGACCTGCACCTCGACGTGCCGCCCGCCCTCGACGTACGGCTCGACGAAGACCTCACCGTCCCCGAAGGCACTGACCGCCTCGGCCCGCGCTGCCTCCAACTCACTCTTCAACGCGCCCAGTTCGCGTACGACCCGCATCCCGCGCCCGCCGCCACCGGCCGCCGCCTTCACTAGCACCGGCAGATCGGCCTCCGTGACCGCGTCGGCGGCGAGCGGCGCGAGGCCCATCAGCTCCTTCGCCCGCGTCTTGGACGCCATCGCCTCGATGGCGTCCGGCGGCGGCCCGATCCACACCAGGCCCGCGTCGGTCACGGCCCGCGCGAACTCGGCGTTCTCGGACAGGAACCCGTAGCCGGGATGCACGGCGTCGGCGCCCGCCGCCTGCGCGGCCTTCACGATCAGCTCGCCGCGCAGATACGTCTCGGACGGCGCCGCCCCCGGCAGGCGTACCGCCTCATCGGCCTCGCGTACGTGCAGGGCGTCCGCGTCGGCGTCGGAGTGCACGGCGACGGTGGCGATGCCGAGCTCACGGCACGTACGGAAGACGCGGCAGGCAATCTCGCCCCGATTGGCCACCAACAGCTTGGAAAGCATGGGTGATTCAGTCACCTCTCTCACATCCGGAAGACGCCGAAGCCGCCGCGCGCGCCCTCGACCGGGGCCGTGTGGATCGCGGACAGGCAGATGCCGAGGACGGTGCGGGTGTCGCGCGGGTCGATCACCCCGTCGTCGTACAGCCGCCCGGAAAGGAACATCGGCAGCGACTCGGACTCGATCTGCTGCTCCACCATGGCGCGCAGCGCCGCGTCGGCGTCCTCGTCGTACGGCTTGCCCTTGGCGGCCGCCGACTGCCGGGCGACGATCGACAGGACGCCCGCGAGCTGCTGCGGCCCCATCACGGCGGACTTGGCGCTGGGCCAGGCGAACAGGAAGCGGGGGTCGTAGGCGCGCCCGCACATGCCGTAGTGCCCGGCGCCGTAGGAAGCGCCCATCAGGACGGAGAGATGGGGCACCCGGCTGTTGCTCACCGCGTTGATCATCATCGCGCCGTGCTTGATGATGCCGCCCTGCTCGTACTCCTTGCCGACCATGTAGCCGGTGGTGTTGTGCAGGAAGAGGAGGGGGATGTCGCGCTGGTTGGCGAGCTGGATGAACTGGGCGGCCTTCTGCGACTCCTCGGAGAACAGCACGCCCTGCGCGTTGGCGAGGATGCCGAGGGGATAGCCGTGCAGGCTCGCCCAGCCGGTCACCAGACTCGTCCCGTAGAGCGGCTTGAACTCGTCGAAGTCGGAGCCGTCGACGACGCGCGCGATGACCTCACGCGGGTCGAAGGGGGTGCGGAGGTCGCCCGGGACGACGCCGAGCAGTTCGTCGGCGTCGTACTTGGGCGGCACGGCGGGTGTGCTCGGATCGGCGTGCGCCTTGCGCCAGTTGAGGCGGGCGACGACGCGGCGGGTCTGGCGGAGGGCGTCGTGCTCGTCCTGGGCGAGGTGGTCGGCGAGGCCGGAGGTGCGGGCGTGCATCTCGGCGCCGCCCAGCGACTCGTCGTCGCTCTCCTCGCCGGTCGCCATCTTCACCAGCGGCGGCCCGCCGAGGAACACCTTCGCGCGCTCCTTGACCATGATCACGTGGTCGCACATGCCGGGCACGTAGGCGCCGCCCGCCGTGGAGTTCCCGAAGACGACGGCGATGGTCGGGATCCCGGCGGCCGAGGACTGCGTGAGGTGCTTGAACAGGGCGCCGCCCGGGATGAAGATCTCCTTCTGGGAAGGCAGATCGGCGCCCCCGGACTCCACGAGGTGGATGGACGGCAGGCGGTTGGCGTGCCCGATCTCGTGCGCGCGGAACGCCTTCTTCAGCGTCCAGGGATTGCTGGCGCCGCCGCGTACGGTCGGATCATTGGCCGTGATCAGACACTCCACACCCTCGACGACTCCGATGCCCGTCACCATGGAGGCCCCGACCGGATACTCGCTCCCCCACGCCGCGAGGGGCGACAGCTCCAGGAACGGCGTGTCGGGGTCGAGCAGCAGCTCGATGCGCTCCCTGGCCAGCAACTTGCCCCGGTCGCGGTGCCGTTGGACGTACTTCTCGCCGCCGCCCTCCAGCGCCTTGGCCTGCTCGGTGTCCAGCTCGGCGAGCTTGGCGAGCATGGCCTCGCGGTGGGCGGTGTACTCGGGGCTCGCGGGGTCGAGCGCGGACGCGAGCACGGTCACGGTTGTACCTCCACGGTCACAGGAGCATCTCCGGTCACAGCAGGCTCTCCGGTATGTCGACGTGGCGGGCGCGCAGCCACTCGCCGAGGGCCTTGGCCTGCGGGTCGAAACGGGCCTGCGACGCGACGCCCGCGCCGAGGATTCCCTCGACGACGAAGTTGAGGGCGCGCAGATTGGGCAGCACGTGCCTGTGGACAGGCAAGTCGGCTGTCTCCGGGAGCAGTTCACGGAACAGATCGACCGTGAGGGTGTGGGCCAGCCACCGCCACGCCTCGTCCGTACGCGCCCACACCCCGACGTTCGCGTCCCCGCCCTTGTCACCGCTGCGGGCTCCGGCGACGAGGCCGAGGGGTGCGCGGCGGGTCTGTGCCATGTCGTACGCCAACGGCTCGGGCAACGGCGGGGCCTGGACGTCGGCCAACTCCCGCGTGTCCTCCGGCGCCGGAATGTGCACGCGGCGGCCGTCCTGGTCGAGGACCGCCACGTGGTCGACCGTCGTGGCGTCGACGTACACGGCCTCGAAGACGCCGTACGGGGTGCCCTTGCCGGGCGGTGCCGTGACGTGGAACCCGGGGTAGCTGCCGAGCGCGAGCTCGATCGCGGCGCCGGTGACGGCCCGGCCGACGACGTCCGCGTCCCGGTCGCGGACGACGAGCCGCAGCAGGGCGCTGGCGGTCTCCTCGGTGGGCGCGTCGGGCCGGTCCGTGCGGGCCAGCTCCCAACGCACGTGCTCCGGCCGGGACTTGGCGCGGCCGAACGCGTCCTCGATCTGGGCGCGGACGAGATCCGCCTTCGCCTCGATGCCGAGGCCGGTGAGGACGAACACGACTTCGTTGCGGTGCCCGCCGACGCGGGTGAGGCCGGCCTTGAGGGTGGGCGGCGGTGCCTCGCCGCGTACGCCGTCGACGCGGACGCGGTCGGGTCCCTCCTGGGTCAGGCGGACGCTGTCGAGGCGGGCGGTGACGTCGGGTCCGGCGTAGCGGGCGCCGGAGGTCTCGTACAGGAGCTGCGCGGTGACCGTGCCGACGTCGACGACGCCGCCCGTCCCGTCGTGCTTGGTGATGACGCAGGAGCCGTCGGGGTGGATCTCGGCGAGCGGGAAGCCGGGGCGGGCCGTCGCGGCGGGGTCGAACTCGTCGAAAAAGGCGTAGTTGCCGCCGGTGGCCTGGGTGCCGCACTCCAGGATGTGACCGGCGACGACGGCGCCCGCGAGCCGGTCGTGGTCGCCGGGCCCCCAGCCGAAGTGGGCGGCGGCGGGGCCGGTGACGAGGGCGGCGTCGGTGACGCGGCCGGTGACGACGACGTCGGCGCCCGCGCGCAGGGCTTCCGCGATGCCGAAGCCGCCGAGGTAGGCGTGGGCGGTGAGGGCGCCGGGGTGACGGGGCCCGAGGTCGTCGCCTTCGACGTGGGCCACTCGTACGTCCAGGCCGAGGCGGCCGGCCAACTCCCTTATGGCGTCCGCCAGTCCGGCCGGATTGAGCCCGCCCGCGTTGGCGACGACGCGCACGCCCCGGCCCTTGGCCTCCCCCAGACACTCCTCCATCTGCTTCAGGAAGGTCTTCGCGTAGCCGCCGCGGGCCGGGTCCTTGAGGCGGTCGCGGCCGAGGATGAGCATGGTCAGCTCGGCGAGGTAGTCGCCGGTGAGGACGTCCAGGGGGCCGCCGGTGAGCATCTCCTGTACGGCGGTGTGGCGGTCGCCGTAGAAGCCGCTGGCGTTGCCGATACGGAGGACGCCCTGGCTGCCGTCGGCGCTCACGCCCCGCCCCCCGAGGCTTCCCGCCCCGCGCCGGGCGGCCCGGCGAACGCCTGGGCGATGTCGAGCCACTGGTCGGCGTCGGGCCCTTCGGCGCGCAGGGCGAGGTCGTCGCGGTGGGCGCGGCGGGTGGCGAGGAGGCAGAAGTCGAGGGCGGGCCCGGTGACGCGCTGGGGTGCGCTCTCCTCCCCGAACGTCCACAAGCCCCCGCTGGGCGCGCGGAGTTCGACGCGGAACTCCTCGGCGGGCGGAGTGAGTCCCCGTACCGCGTACGCGTAGTCGCGGGCGCGGACGCCGATGCGGGCGACGTGGCGGAGCCGGTCGGTGGGCGCGCGGTGGACGCCGAGCGCGTCGGCGACGTCCTGGCCGTGGGCCCAGGTCTCCATGATCCGCGCGGTCGCGACGGAGGCGGCGGACATGGGCGGTCCGTACCAGGGGAAGCGGGCGCCGGCGGGGGCCGCTCGCAGGACCCGCTGCAGCTCGTCGCGCCCGGCCCGCCAGCGGGCGAGCAGCGCGGCTGGCGGCAGCGCGGCCCCTTCGCGGGCACCGTCGTCGACGAAGGTGTCCGGCGACTTCAGCGCGACGGCGGCGTGCGCGGCGAACGCGTCGGCGTCGGTGGCGGCGAGGAGGGCGGCCTGGTCGGTCCAGGCGAGGTGGGCGATCTGGTGGGCGAGGGTCCAGCCGGGGGCGGGGGTTTCCCGCGCCCACTCCGCGTCACCCAACTCGCCTACCAGCTGGTCGAGTTCGGCGCTCTCGTCGCGGAGGTCGTCGAGGACGGCGGTGAGGGTGCCTGCGGCGCCGGAAGCGGGCGCGGCTTTGGGTACGTCGGACACGGGGCGCTCCCCTCGGGGGACGGCGGTGTGTCCTGGAGCATGGCAGCGCTGCGAGAAACAAGCAAGCGTGCTTGGTTATTTTTTGCGCGGGGCCGGGTGCCTTCCGGCCACGGCGGCGCGGCACCGCGCCCGTACCCTGCACACCGAAATCGCCGCCCCCGGGCGAATCCGGCCGGGGGCGGCGACAGGGTGGTGCAGGTCAGGGGGTGAGATCCAGAACGCGCACCGGCTCGCCCGCCCAGCGGCTGGGGGCGGTGGTGGCCACGATGGCGCCGTCGGGACGGTCCGCGGTCGGCTGCGCCGCGTACTGGCTGTGCGCCGCGGACCAGGTCTCCTGGCGCGCCACCGCCAACGCGGCGGGCAGGTCGAGGTCCAGGACGGTGATGCCGGGCAGAGCCGCGAGGTGTTCGGCCGTGCCGGGCCGGGCCCGGTCGGCTTCGACGAGCGCGCATGCCGGGGCGTACAAGAACCAGCCGGGTTCGGCGTGGGCTCGGTGGATCAGACGGGAAGCGAGGACGTTGCCCCTGCCTGCCGCGGCCATCGCCGTGTCGTCCAGGACGATGTGCATGGCATCGCTCACCGGGCGGCCACCTGGGCCAGGCGCCGGTCCAGCTCACTGTCCAGGTCCTGCTGCTCGGCCGCGGTGGGCGCGTAGCCGTTCCAACTCTTCAGCTCGGCCAGGGCCTTCTCGGCCCGCTCGGCCCGCTCGGCCGGGGTGAGCAACGTCTCGGCCAGACGGGCCAGGTACGCGCGCAGCGACAGACCCTCGGCAGCCGCTATCGCCGCGAGACGATCCTTGGCTTCCTCAGGGATGCGGACATTGGCATCGGACATCGACGCTCTCCTTCCCACATCACGAGGGTACGGGTACGTACCCGTACCCGGCAACTGGGCCCGCTGGATGCACCTCAGAGGTCCGGCATCATGCGGTGCCGGGGATGGTCCAGCCACAGGACTTGTTCATCGGGAGTGACTGTGATGCCGAACCGGGCACGTTCGGGTTGCCCCCACGACACCCATTGCAGGTACGCGTCAGACACCTGTGTCCACAAGTTGCGTTCGCCCCACCAGGTGACGGCGTAGGCGTCGAGCCCGGCGGAATAGTCGACCGCGGCCCATGCCCCTTCGGGGGCGTCGGCCTCGGACAGCAGCAGTGACACGTCGCCGCCGGGGTCGGTGATCACGGTCTGGGTGATGCCGGGTGCGAGTGCGGCGATGGCGAGTGCCGCTCCTTCGGGGGCGTTGATGATCGTGCGGGGGTCGAGGGTTGCCTGTTCAGTGGTGGCGTTCTCCGCGTCGTGCGGCGTCCAGCCGATCGCCCGCTGTTGTGAGCGCAGCATCATGAACGATGCCGTGCGCTCGAATCGGCCGATGGCCTCGCCGTCGCTGTTCACGACGAGCCGGGCCAACAGCCCGTGGCCGTAGGTGGGACGCCACGGGAGGACGATGACGCCGCCGGGGCGGGTGTCTCGCACCCATGCGTACGGCACTCGTTCTACCGCGCATGTGGCGTGCACGCGGTCGTAGGGGGCGGTCAGCGCATAGCCGTCCGCCCCGTCGGCAACGACCAGGTGGGGGTCGTATCCGGCTCGCGCGATGGCCTCTGCGGCGCGCGCGGCGACGGCTTCGTCGACCTCGACCGATGTCACGTACCGGGAGCTGAGACGCGCGGACAGCAGTGCGGCCGTCCAGCCGCTTCCTGTGCCGATCTCCAAGACCTTGTGACCGTCGAGCAGGTCGAGGGCTTGGAGCATCGGGAAAACGATGCCCGGGGCCGAGCAACTCGATGTCGGTGTGCCCTTGCCGGTCCGCAGGTCCCCGGTGCCGGCGTCGAGTTGGGTCACGATCGATGCGTCGGAGTAGACGGCTTGGAGCCACCCGGGCGCGTCCTGGTTGCGGTCGATGGCGTATCCGGCGCCTGCTCCGTCGGGGACCGCCCATGCCACGTCGGGGATGAAGTGGTGTCGTGGTACGGCGGTGTAGCACTCGTGCCACGGGGCGGTGAGGCTGCCGGATGCGGTGAGGTGGGCGGCGAGGGCGGTGGCGAGCTGTTCGCTCATGCGGGGGCCTTTCCGGTGAGCACGTCGGCGAGGGCGGCGGCGACGGGGATGCCGGTTTCGCCCGCGAGCCAGTCCCATTCGCCGGACTGGTTCGTTTCGAGGAACACCCACTCCCCGTCGGGTCGGCGGATGAGGTCGACGGCGCCGAAGACGAGGCCCAGTTCGCGGTGCAGGGCCACGAGCTTGGTCGTGACGTGGTCGGGCAGGGTGACGACGCGGTAGGAGAGGTGGTCGTAGTCGGAGCGCCAGTCGCCACGCCCCCGGGGTGTCGCGGCCTCGATCGCGACGGTGAACACCTGCTGCCCGACCACGATCGCCCGCGCCTCGTGTTCCTTGGGTACTTGTCGCTGGAACAGGTGGGCGGTATAGCCCAGGCTCGGGTCGAGCAGGGAGTCGAGGTCGTCGACTGAGTTGGTGTAGATGACGCGCACCTGGTTGTCGTCGGCGTGCCAGATGCCCGAGAGCGGCTTGTAGATGATCGGGCCGTTTTGTTGCTTGGCCCATTTGTAGGCGCGATCGGGCTCGGATGTGATCAGGGTGCTGGGGACCGTCAGGCCAACCCGGGATGCGGTCGCGAGTTGCAGGGGCTTGTACTCGGCGTGGGCGGCGGCCACGCGGCCGTTGACCCACCGGGCGGAGTCCAGGGCCCCGAGGACTCCGCCGAAGCCACGACGGGCCTCGCCGTAGGCGAATGTCTGCTCGGCCCGGTTCATGCCGTCGGGCAACCGGAACTGTGTCGGGCGCCGGTAGTAGACGGCGCTGATGGAGGCCAGGTCGACGGCGGTACGGCCGCCGGCAAGGTCGGTCAGGGCCCCTGACCACGTCGCGCCGGTGGAGATCTCGGCGGACATGCTGAGGCGTGTGGGGAAGTCGGCCGGGTCCAGTCGCACGAGCGGCACGCCACGTACGGCGAGTTCGGCGGCGACGCGACCGGCGGTGATGTCGGTCTCGTCGGTGAGGATGAGAACGCTGCCCATCATCGTCGGCCGCCCCTAGTCGTCCTGCGTCTCTTCGGTGTGCGGCCCGTTGCCGTCGGGGGAGTCACCGGTCGTTGTCTTGCTGCCGCCCTCGTGCTTGCCGCAGGACGGGCGGGGGATCTCGGCGAACCGCAGTCCCCACGGACGGACGCGGGAAGGGGCGTCGGTGATCGCGGTCAGGATGTGGCCCATGGGGTTGAGCGGGAACAGGCTGCCCGCCCGCTCGAACAGGCCGCGGGATTCTCCGTCGGGGGAGTGTGTGACGAGGTCAAGGCCGGTTGCGACCGTGTCGGTCGTCGGTAGGGACACTGCTGTCTCCTCGTTCCGTGTCGGTGGCCGTGGACCCCTTCGGGGGCTGGGAAGGGACGCCCGGCGTTGAGGGTGCGGTGCGTGGTCGCGTCCGCGGGGCCCGCAAGGAGGCGGCCTGTGCCTCGCGCCACGCCCGGCGCAGGCGGGTGCCCTCGGGGCACTGGGTCGTGATGTGGTCCTGCGGGCAGCGGTGAAGGTGCCGCATGTAGGCGGCGTAGAGGCGGGACGCCTCGTCGTCGGGCAGGGGCGAGGCGGGGTGGGGCACGGTCATGGCTCGACCGTCCTCAGGGCGTCGGCCGTCGAGAGCAGCGCGCGCAGGTGCGCCGGGTCGCAGAGGTTGCCGGGGTGCTGGGGTGGGACCACCCAGGCCGCGAGCATCGAGAGGGAGCCGGGGCGGGGCACGCCGAGGTGGGTGTCGGCGCCGAGGCGTTCCTCGCGGCCGTTCCAGTCGGCGTCCCCGTCGGCGTACGGGGCGACCAGCACGTAGTAGGGCCGACCGCCGCTCCGGATATCCCGGATGACGGGGCCGTGCAGCCAGTCGGCCAGGGCGGCGGCCACCGTTCGGGGGTCATCGCTGCCCACGGCGGCGTGGACGCGGTCGGCGGGGACGCGCACGGCGTCGAAGCGGCGGCCGAGGGGGAGCAGGGCGATGCCGTGGTGCGACCACTCCGCGCGGGCTTGGGCCGGGAGGGGGTGGGCGCGGGCCAGCCAGTCGGAGATCGCTCTGTTCTCGTGGAGGTTCACGATGCACCCCTGCCGTCGTCGTTGACCAGGTCTGATGACGACGGTAGGGGCGGTGCGACCGGGCCGATGACCGGAATCCGGTCGCCCCGTACTCAGGCGGCGAGGATGCCGATCCCCATGGCCAGACCGGAGGCGCGACGTCGTCGGTCGGCCTGCTTCGACTCGACCTGTTCGAGGATGATCCGGCGCGCGTAGCCGTTGTACGCGATCGTCTCCGGCGCGGCCTCGTACGCCTTTTGCAGCGTGGCGATGGCGACGTCCGGCTGCCCGTCGAGATGGAATCCTCGGGCTTCCTCGATGCGGTGGCGTGCGCGCCGGGGACGGGAGCGGATGGTGGTCTCGTCCGCGCGTGCCGCCTGCCGCACGGACTCGCCGCCCTGGTGCAGTTCAACGGCGACGGTGACGGCGTGCGCGCCCATGATGGCCTTCGAGAACGACGTGACCGAGTGGTAGTAGTCGGCGGGCAGGCGGCCCGCCATCGCGTCGGCCTTGTCCCAGTGCCGCCACGCGGTACCGGTCTCGCGGCGCCGGGCCGCGGTGTAGCCGAGCTCGAACTCCAGGGCTCCGGCGATGGCCAGCACGTCGGCGGACGAGTCCGGCAGGAGCGGTTCCAGGAAACGGACGGCCTGGAGGTTGACCGCGTCGGCCGCGTCGAAGTGGCGGGGGCCGCTGTCCCGGTGGGCCTGTGTGAGGAGCCAGGCCGCGACACCGATCGCGTGGGGATCCTCCGACTCCTGAGCCGCGATCATGCCGCGTTCGGCGACACGCCACAGGAGGCTCGCATCGGGCTGGTAGGCGGCGAAGAACTGGCACAGCGAGTACGCCTCGGCGAGGAGAGCCTGGGCGCCGCGTCGGGCCACCGCGCTCTCGGCGTTCCGTACCAGCGCCTGAGCATCGCGGATCAGACCGGGCAGGAGTCCGCCGATCACCTCCCGGTGGTTGGGTGCCTGGTGACGTGCTTTCCATGCCGCGCGCAGCCGGGCCTCCAAGTGCGCGACGGGGGGAGGCTCGACACCCGAGGCGAGCGAGAAGGTGTCGACGGCGGCCTTGACGGCGGCGAGCCGGGGGTGGCCGGGGCCGATGAAGAGGTCGACATGCGCGTCCGGGTGCCCGGTGAGGTCGGCGAGATCGCGTACCCGCAATGCCTCAGCGATGCGCAGCACCATCTCCAGACCGGGTGCCTTCTGCTGCCCGTTCTCAATCTTGCGGAGCGTGTGAGGAGAGACCCCGATGAAATCGGCGAGCTGCGCCTGCGTCATGCCGCGACGCTCGCGGAGAATCTGCACGCGTTGGCCGAAGCGCAACGGGTCGGCGTACGGGTCCGGCGAAGCGTCTGAAGTCGTCACGGCCTTGCCCCTCTCTGAGCAGCTCACCGCTTTCAGAGTAGGGCAGCCTCACCGGCGACCACCCGAAATCCGCTCCGTTCAGGGGCAGTTGCAGCTGATCGACCGCGCACGGTGGGATGAGGCCATGACCTCACGGACGCTGTACCTGTTCGGCTCCGCCGCGCCGCCGGTGTTCGATGTCGCGGATGTCGTCGAGAGGGCGCAGGCAGCGGGATGGGACGTATGCCTCGGGTTGACGCCGACGGCGGCGAGCTGGCTCGGCGGGAGTCTGGACGGTCTCGCCGCGCTCACCGGCCACCCCGTGCGCAGCTAGTACAAACGCCCCGGTGAGCCGGACGTGTGGCCCAAGGCGGACGCGATCCTACGCGGCCCCGCAGTGAGTAGCGGCGCCCCCCTGGGCACCCTCTGAAGCATGGGTAACGGAAACAACCTGGAGCACGCCCTGCGGCGTGCCGTGCGCGGGGACGTGGACTTCTCGGTGACCGGGCGGGCGCTCGCCACCATGGACGCGTCCAACTACCGCCGCGTCCCGCGCGCCGTCGTCGCCCCGCGTGACGCCGCCGACGTCACGGCCGCCCTCGCCGCGTGCCGCGAACACGGCGTGCCCGTCGTGGCCAGAGGCGCCGGCACCTCCATCGCCGGGCAGGCCACCGGCACCGGCGTGGTCCTCGACTTCACCCGTCACATGAACCGCGTCCTCGACCTGGATCCGCGGGCGCGGACGGCCCGCGTGCAGCCCGGCGTCGTACTCGACACCCTCAGGGACGCGGCCGCCGCCCACGGCCTCACCTTCGGCCCCGACCCCTCCACCCACAGCCGCTGCACCCTCGGCGGCATGATCGGCAACAACTCCTGCGGGTCACATTCGGTGGCGTGGGGGACGACCGCCGACAACGTGCACGAGCTGACGGTGGTGAGCGGGGAGGGCGGCGGCCCGCGCACGCTCGCGGGCGGCACCTGGGACGGCGCCCCCGCGGGCCTGCGCCCCCTGGTCGAGGGCCACCTGGCCAGACTCCGCACCGGCTTTCCCGACCTCCCCCGCCGCATCTCCGGCTACGCCCTCGACGCGCTCCTGCCCGAACGCGGCCCCGACCTGCCCCGCTTCTTCTGCGGCAGCGAAGGCACCCTCGGCGTCCTCGCCGAGGCCACGGTGCGGCTCGTCGAGGCGCCCCGCGCGCGGGCCCTTGCCGTACTCGGATACGCGGACGAGAGCGCGGCCGCCGAGGCCGCCCCCGGCCTGCTCCCGCACCACCCCCTCACCGTCGAGGGCATGGCCGCCGACCTCGTGCGCGACGCGCGCGGCCTGCCCAAGGGCGGGGCCTGGCTGTTCGTGGAGACGGGCGGCGGCACAGCGCAAGAGGCGCGGGCGCACGCCGCAGCGATCGTGCGCGCCGCGGACTGCGTGGACGCCGTCGTGGTCGGCGACCCGGCGCGGCAGCGCGCCCTGTGGCGGGTGCGCGAGGACGCGTCCGGCACGGCCACCCGGATGCCGGACGGCAGCGAGGCGTGGCCCGGCTGGGAGGACTGCGCGGTGCCGCCCGCCCGACTCGGGCCCTACCTGCGGGAGTTCCGCGCCCTGCTCGCCGAGCACGGCCTGCGCGGCACCCCGTACGGGCACTTCGGCGACGGCTGCATCCACGTACGCATCGACTTCGATCTCCTCACGGACGCGGGCGTGGGGCGGTTCCGGCGCTTCTCCGAAGACCTCGCCGGCCTCGTCGTCGCGCACGGCGGCTCCCTGTCCGGCGAACACGGCGACGGGCAGGCCCGCGCGGAGCTCCTCCCGAAGATGTACGGCCCCGAACTCGTCGGCCTCTTCGAGCAGGTGAAGGACCTCTGGGACCCGGCGGGGCTCCTCAACCCCGGCATGCTGGTCCGCCCGGCGCCCCTCGACACCAACCTCCGCTTCACGCCCCTGCCGCGCGAGCCCGTCGATGTCGCCTTCGGCTACCCGCACGACGGCGGCGACTTCTCGGCGGCCGTACGCAGGTGCGTCGGCGTCGCCAAGTGCCGTACGCCGACGGCCGCTTCGGGCGGCGGCGTGATGTGCCCGTCCTTCCGCGCCACCGGCGAGGAGGAGCACTCCACGCGCGGCCGCGCCCGCCTGCTGCACGAGATGCTGGCCGGCGAGGTCGTCGAGGACGGCTGGCGCTCGACGGAGGTACGTGACGCGCTCGACCTGTGCCTGTCCTGCAAGGGCTGCCGCTCCGACTGCCCGGTCGGCGTCGACATGGCCACGTACAAGGCGGAGTTCCTGCACCACCACTACGCCGGGCGGCGCAGGCCCGCCGCGCACTACGCGATGGGCCGCCTGCCGCGCTGGCTGCGCGCCGTGGCGGCGACGCGGTCCGCCCGCCTGGTCAACCTGCTCGCGTCCGTCGGCCCGCTGGCCGCGCTCGCCAAGCGCCTCGGCGGCATCGAGCCGCGGCGGGGGCTGCCGCGGGTGGCGCCGCGGACGTTCCGCCGGTGGTGGCGGGGGCGCGGGTCGGCTCCTGTGGCCGGCCGCACCGTCGTGCTCTGGCCCGACACCTTCACCGACCACCTCTCGCCCTCCGTCGCGCGGGCCGCCGTACGCGTACTCGAAGCCGCGGGCCTGACGGTGGAGCTGCCGCCGGACGGCGTGTGCTGCGGCCTGACGTACGTCTCCACGGGCCAGCTCGACCAGGCCCGCGCCGTGCAGCGCCGCACCCTGGAGCTGACGCTCCCGCTCCTGGAGCGCCTGGGCGAGGGCACCCCGCTGGTCGTCCTGGAGCCGAGCTGCGCGGCGGCCCTGAAGACGGACCTGGTGGAACTGGCCGGATCCGACGCCGCACGCACACTCGCCGCCTCCGTCCGCACCTTCGCCCAGGCCCTGGAGGAGTACGCCCCCGACTGGCGCCCGCCGCTCCTGGCCCGCCCCGCCGTCGGCCAGACCCACTGCCACCAGCACGCCGTCCTCGGCGACGCGGCCGAGCGCCGGCTGCGCGCCGCCGCGGGCCTGGGCGGCGGCCTGTCCGGCGGCTGCTGCGGCCTCGCGGGCAACTTCGGCTTCGAGAAGGGGCACTACGAGGTGTCGGCGGCGTGCGCGGAGGAGCAGCTCCTGCCGTCCGTGCGGCGGGCGCCGGACGGCGCGGAGGTCCTGGCGGACGGCTTCTCGTGCCGCACGCAGCTGGAGCAGCTGGCGGGGGTACGGGCGCGGCACCTCGCCGAGGTGCTCGCGGAGGGACTGGACCAGTGAGAAGTACGCCTCGGCGGTGAGACGTACGCCTCGCCGCACTGCTGCTTCGTAAGCCGTAAAAGGGTTCCAAAACCCTGACGCAGTCCATTACCTTGGACGATGGAGTTCATGAGGTTGGACTGTACGGAAGGTCGTCGCGGCGGCGACGGCGGGAAAGGCGTGGCGTGAACAGCTCGCGTACGGATGGCGTGGCCGCAGCCCAGGGCGGACACAGCGGGGCGGACGGCGTCCCGGCGGCGGTGGAGGCTCCGGCGACGGTCGGCACGCCCGAAGCCGCGGGGGCCGCGGAAGCGGCCGCTTCCGGAGCCGGGCGCCGCGCGGCGCTCGCCCCCGTCGGCCTGGTCCTCGCGGGCTGCGTCTCCGTGCAGTTCGGCGGGGCGATAGCCGTCAGCCTGATGCCGCGCGCCGGGGCGCTCGGCGTGGTCACCCTCCGCCTCCTCTTCGCCGCGATCGTCCTGCTCGCCATCTGCCGCCCCCGCCTGCGCGGGCACTCGCGGGCGGACTGGAACACGGTGCTGGCCTTCGGCGCGACACTGGCGGCGATGAACGGCCTCTTCTACCAGGCGGTCGACCGCATCCCGCTGGGCCCGGCCGTCACCCTCGAAGTCCTCGGCCCGCTCGCCCTCTCCGTCATCGCCTCCCGCCGCGCGGTCAACGTCGTCTGGGCGGGCCTGGCCCTGTGCGGTGTCTTCCTGCTGGGCGGGGGCGGCGGCTTCGGGGCGCTCGACAAGGTCGGGGTGGCATACGCGCTGGGGGCCGGCGCGATGTGGGCGATCTACATCGTCTTCAGCGCCCGCGCGGGCCGCCGCTTCCCCCAGGCCGACGGCCTTGCCCTGGCCATGGCCGTCGCCGCGATCCTCGTCCTCCCCCTCGGCATCGTCGAATCCGGCTCGAAGCTCACGGTCCCCAGCACGCTGGGCCTCGCGGCGGCGGTGGCGGTCATGTCGTCCGTCCTGCCCTACACCCTCGAACTCCTCGCCCTGCGCCGCCTGCCCGCGTCCACGTTCGCGGTCATGATGAGCCTCGAACCCGCCATCGCCGCGATAGCGGGCTTCCTCATCCTCGGCCAGTCCCTGACCCTCATGGAGTCCCTCGCGATCACCCTGGTCATCGCGGCGAGCATGGGGGCGGTGCGGACCCAGGTGGGGCGGGGGAAGGCGAAGCTGCCTCCGGCGGAGTAGGCGGCCCGGCCCACCGGGCCCCCCGCCGCTACTGCCCCACCCGCCCGTCCACGCACTCCCGCAACAGATCCGCGTGCCCGCAGTGCCGGGCGTACTCCTCGATCCTGTGCACCATCAGCTCCCGCACCGAGGTCCCGTCCTTCGGCAGCCGTTCGCCCAGGTCCGGGTGTGCGGCCAGCGCGGCGTCGGTCGCGGCCTGCTCGCGCTCCAGGTCGGCGTACGCGGCGTCGACGACGGTCTGTTCGGCGACGGCGCCGTGGAAGTCCGCGTCCCGCTCGCCGTACAGCCTCGGCGGTTGACCGCCGGTGATCCAGCCGCGCCAGTCCCGCTCCACCTCGGCGAGGTGGCGGACCAGGCCGAGCAGCGACATCGTCGACGGCGGCACCGACCGGCGGGCCAGCTGCTCCGCGTCCAGGCCCTCGCACTTCATCAGCAGGGTCATGCGGTACCCGGACAGGAAGTCGAGGAGCGTCGCGAGCTCGCCGTCCGGGCTCGCTCCGGTGTCGCGGGGGTCGTCGTCGGGGTCGGCCCACATGTCGGGGTGGACGGTGGCCTGGGTCCAGCGTGCGGGTTGGTCGCTCATGCGCGCCATGGTCGTCCGTGGGGTGCCGGGCCCGCCACTGCTTAAAGCCGGGCGGCACCCGGCGGCCACAGTGCCGCTCTAGCGCGGCTCGTGCCCAGGTCGGGCCGTCTCGCGGGGTGGACCGGGGCCGCCCGGCGCGCCCTGGAACGGCTACGCTCCCTCTCGTGGCTGAGATCCGGATTCCCGCTGACATCAAGCCCGCCGACGGCCGTTTCGGCGCGGGCCCCTCCAAGGTGCGGACCGAGGCGCTGGACGCCCTGGCCGCCACCGGTACCTCCCTGCTCGGTACGTCGCACCGCCAGGCCCCGGTGAAGAACCTGGTGGGCCGCGTCCGCGAGGGCGTGCGCGAGCTGTTCCAGTTCCCCGAGGGCTACGAGGTCGTCCTCGGCAACGGCGGCTCCACCGCGTTCTGGGACGTCGCGACGCACGGGCTGATCGAGAACAAGTCCCAGCACCTGTCCTTCGGCGAGTTCAGCTCCAAGTTCGCGAAGGCGGCCAAGCTCGCCCCGTGGCTGGCGGAGCCGACCGTCATCACCTCCGAGCCCGGCACGCACCCCGCCCCCGAGGCCGAGCAGGGCGTGGACGTCTACGCCTTCACGCACAACGAGACGTCCACCGGCGTTGCCGCCCCCATCGAGCGGGTCGCGGGCGCCGACGACGGCGCCCTGGTCCTCGTGGACGCCACGTCCGGCGCGGGCGGCCTGCCCGTCGACATCGCGCAGAGCGACGTCTACTACTTCGCTCCGCAGAAGTCCTTCGCCTCGGACGGCGGCCTGTGGGTGGCCGCGTTCTCCCCGGCCGCCATCGAGCGCGCCGAGCGCGTGCACGCGAGCGGCCGGCACGTGCCGGAGTTCTTCAGCCTGCCGACGGCCATCGACAACTCCCGCAAGAACCAGACGTACAACACCCCCGCCCTCGCCACCCTGTTCCTGCTCGCCGAGCAGCTCGACTGGATCAACGGCCAGGGCGGCCTCGCCTGGTCCACGGCCCGTACGAAGGACAGCTCGACCCGCCTGTACGGCTGGGCGGAGGAGTCCAAGTACGCGACCCCGTTCGTCGCCGACCCGGCCAAGCGCTCGCAGGTCATCGGCACCATCGACTTCTCCGACGAGATCGACGCGGCCGCCGTCGCCAAGGCGCTGCGCGCCAACGGCATCGTGGACACCGAGCCGTACCGCAAGCTGGGCCGCAACCAGCTCCGCGTCGCGATGTTCCCGGCCATCGACCCGGCGGACGTCGAGGCGCTCACGAAGTGCGTCGACTACGTGATCGAGAAGCTCTGACGCTGCGCTGTGCGGCCGCTGTGTCACCTGCGGATGCTTCGTGGCTGGTCGCGCAGTTCCCCGCGCCCCTCAGGGGCGCGGGGAACCCCGAGCCTCACCTGCTGAGCCGCTTGAACCTCCGCACCGCCAGCGGCAGGAACACCGCCGTCACCACCAGCGGCCACACCACCGCCATCAGCACCGCGTTCTGCTCGATCCAACCCGAGCCGCCCGCCCCGGGGTTGCCGAAGAGTTCGCGGGCCGCCGTGCCCGTGGACGACACGGGGTTCCACGCGGCGATCGGGCCCAGCCAGTCCGGCATCAGGGACGGGGCCACGAACACGCTGGAGATCATCGTCAGCGGGAACGCCACCGCGTACAGACCGCCCGCCGCCTCCGGGGTCGGCACCACCAGGCCGAGCCAGACGCCCACCCAGATCAGGCTGAAGCGGAGCAGCAGCAGGAGCGCGAACGCGCCCGCCGCGTTCAGGACGCCGTTCTCGGGGCGCCAGCCGATGGCGAGTGCCGTCAGCGCGAGGATCGTCAACTCGGCGCAGGCCACGATGAGATCGGACAGGCCGCGTCCGGCCGACACCGCCGACGGCGCCATGGGCATGGACCGGAAGCGGTCGATGACGCCCTTGGAGGCGTCCGTGACGACGCCCATCGCGGTGTTCATGAAGCCGAAGGCCATCGTCATCACGAACATGCCGGGCATTAGGAACTGCTTGTAGTCGCCCTCGTTGCCGGGGGTCTTCATGGCCTCGCCGAACACGAAGCCGTACAGGAGCACGCTGATGATGGGGAAGCCGAGCTGCCAGGCGATGGTGACCGGCTGGCGGCGGAAGTGGGTGAGGTAGCGGCGGGTGATGTTGAGGGTGTCGGCGAGCGCCCAGTGGGCGCGCCCGCGCGTGGGGGCCGCGGATCTCAGGGGCACGTCCCTGGACCCGGGGGCCATTGTTGTCGTCGCGTCGCTCATGCCGCCGCCTCCGCCCGGTCGTCGGTGTCGGTCTCGTATGTCTCGTACGTCTCGTCGCCGGCGCCGTCCACGGCCTGCGCGGGCCGGTCCCCCGTCAGCCGCAGGAACACGTCGTCCAGGCTGGGCCGGCGCAGCCCGATGTCCTCGACCGCGACGCCCTCGTCCTGGAGCGTGCGGGCGACGTCGGTCAGCGCGGCGACGCGGTCGGTGACCGCGGCCTGCACGCGCCGTTCCGCGCGGACGGTCTCCGTCGCGCCCTTCGCGACCCGCTCGACGGCCCGCACGGCGGCCGGCAGGTCGGCGGCCTCGGCGACCACGACCTCCAGGTGGCTGCCGCCGACGGTCGCCTTCAGGCCGTCGGGGGTGTCGTCGGCGATGGCGCGGCCCTGGTCGATGACGGTGATGCGGGAGGCGAGCCGGTCGGCCTCCTCCAGATACTGCGTGGTGAGCAGGACGGTGGTGCCGCCCGCCACCAAGTCCCGTACGGAATCCCAGACCTCGCTGCGGCCGCGCGGGTCGAGGCCGGTCGTCGGCTCGTCCAGGAACAGCACGGACGGGGCGAGGATCATCGACGCGGCGAGGTCGAGGCGGCGGCGCATGCCGCCGCTGTACTGCCCGGCGCCCTTGTCGGCGGCGGCCTGGAGGCCGAACTGCTCCAGGAGTTCCTGGGCCCGGCGGGCGGCGAGCCCCCCGCCGAGGTGGAACAGGCGGCCGAACATCTCCAGGTTCTGCCGGCCGGTGAGGATCTCGTCCACCGCGGCGTACTGACCGGTGAGGCCGATGCTGCCGCGGACCTTGCGGGGGTCGCGCGCCACGTCCGCGCCGCCGACCGCGGCCCGGCCGCCGTCGAGCTTGATCAGCGTCGCCAGGGCGCGCACCGCAGTGGTCTTGCCCGCGCCGTTCGGCCCGAGCAGGCCGTGCACCGTGCCGTGCTCCACGGTCAGGTCGAAGCCGTCGAGGGCCCGCTTGTCGCCGTACCGCTTCTCCAGGCCGCGGGCCAAGACCGCGTAGTCGCTGCTGCTCACTACCCCTCCAAGGTGCGCTGAGTACACCGTACTCAATTGAGAGTACACCGTACCCAGTTTTGCCCCAAGGGCTTATCGTGAGATCCATGGCGACCACGGAGACCAGCGGCAGCGGCGACATCACACGCAGCCTGGAACTGATGTGGGGCAGCGGCGAGCGCCCCACACGCGGACCCAAACCGGGCCTGACCCTGGAGCGGATCGTCAGTACCGCCGTGCGCCTCGCCGACGCCGAGGGCATCGCCGCGGTCTCCATGCGCCGCCTCTCCACGGAGCTCGGCACGGGCACGATGTCGCTGTACCGGTACGTGCCCGGCAAGGCCGAGCTGCTCGACCTGATGCTCAATCACGTCCAGGCGCCGACCGCCCAGGACGCCGAGTTCACGGGCCACTGGCGGGCGGCCCTGGAGTCCTACGCGCGCGCGATCCTGGAGCAGCACCGCGCTCACCCCTGGCTGCTCCAGGTCAACCAGGCCCGCCCGGTGCTGGGCCCGAGCGCGGTCGAGGGCCTGGAGCGGGTCCTGTCGCTCATCAAGCCGATGGGGCTGCGCGACGTCGAGCTGATCTCGGTGCTCGTCATGGTCGAGGGGTACGTGGCCGGGGTGGCGCGCACGCAGGTGCTCGAGGCGCAGGCCCGCGAGGAGACCGAGCTCACGGACGAGGACTTCTGGGAGACCCAGCGCCCGGTCCTGGAGCGGATCATGCAGAGCGGCAAGTATCCGCTGATCGCGGGCCTCTCCGAGGACTCGTTCGGCTCGGACTTCGACCACTTCGAGTTCGGCCTGCAGCGGATCCTGGACGGCCTGGAAGTACTCGTGAGCCGGAGGACTCGGGAGCCGCACACGACGTGACAGGGCGGGCGAACAGTGTCTGTATGGAGACATGAAGCAGACACCCGCTCCACCGGTGGGCCCGGAGCTCGCCCGGTTCGTGCGTCAGAAGACCGTCCTGCTCACCAGCCACCGCAGGAACGGCGAGGCCGTGGGCACGCCCGTGCACCTCGCGGTCGACGGGGACCACGCCTACTTCCGCACCTTCGGCCGGGCGGGCAAGGTCAAGCGCCTGCGCAACGACCCGCGGGTCGAGATCGCCCCCTCGACCCTCGGCGGCAAGCCGACCGGGCCCGAGGTCAGGGCCCGGGTGCGGCTCCTTGAACAGGGCAGCCCGGAGAACCGGCGCGCGGCGAAACTGATCGCCCGCAAGTACCCGTTGGGGCAGGGGATCCTCGTCCCGCTCACGCACAAGCTGCGCAGGGACGCGACGCTGCACTACGAGCTGCGGCTGCTGCAGGACAAGGAGGACGAGCCCTCGCAGGAGCGGTCTGCCTAGGGCTGCCGGCGCAGTGATACACCTGCGGGCCTCGCCTGATCGAATACACCCGATAAATGACAGAATCATCCCGAGTGCCCCCATCCCTCCGAGGGTGGGGGCACCCGCCTTCTGTGGACGAACGAAATCAGGTAGGTAATGCAGCTCGGCGCGCTCGCCCTCGTCATAGCCATGATCCTGTTCTTCCCCGCCGTTCCCTGGGTCGTGTTCCCCGGCCACCGGCAGACGGGAGCGGTGGCGGCGGTGGTGGCGGTGGCCGCGTGTGGCGCCTGGGTGTTGAACGCGTACGGGACGCCGGGCGTCGGGTTCCTCGCCTTTCTCGTCCCCTCGCTCCTCATCCGGGTGGGCGCCGAGGCGGTCGGGGCGTTCGAACAGGGCCGCGAGGTACGCGCACACCGCGCCACCTGCACCGACAGCGCCGCATGCGGGGTGGATCACGAAACGGACAGGTTCACCTACACGTTGGTGGCGTTCCTCTCCATCATGGTCTCGCCGGTGGTGTTTTTCGTCTGGCGCTAGCGCCTTCGGAACAGCCGCTTCACGCCGAAGAAGGCGAGCAGTACGGCCGCCAGGGCGAGGGCAGCGCCCTTGTAGCCGCCGCCGAACAAGCCGTCGTCGTCCGTGTCGGCGCCGCTCCCGTCGGACGACGCCCCGCCCGGCCCCCCGGCGCCCTCGACGTCCCGGGGCTCGACGTCGCTCTGGGCCCCCTCCGTGCCGAACATCAGGCGGGTGCCGTCCGGGCTGAACGCCACCGACTCGCCCTGGCGCTGGAGCGGCACGCTCAGCCGCCCCTCGCGCTTGATCTTTCCGCCGGGGCCCTCCCACTTGTACGAGACGCCGCCGAGGTAGCCGCGCAGGGCGAGCTGTTTGCCGTTCGGTGAAAAGGCGCCGTCGGTCGCCCACAGGTCGATGTCGGCGACGCGCTTGAAGATGTTGGCTCCGGAGGTGGACAGCCGCGCGGGCGGCGGGCCCTCGTACAGGCTGCCCTCGCCGTCCTCCTTCTTGTCGGCGATGTAGATCCGCCCGGTCTTCGGGTGGACCATCAGCGACTCGGCGTCGCGCGGGCCGTCGGAGTACTTCACGACGTACTGCTCGGCGCGGATCGACTGGTCCTTGAGCTGCCGCGGCTCGGGCAGTTTGTAGACCCAGACGAACGACCACTTGCCGCCGAGGTTGTCGCCGATGTCGCCGACGTACAGCTGTCCGTCGGGCCCCATGGAGATCGCCTCGACGTCACGGGGCGTGCCGACGCCCGTCATCGTGATCGTGGCGACCGTCTTGCCGGTCCTGCTGTCCACCGCGTACAGGAAGGCGCCTTTGTCCTGGTCGTTGTGGGTCCAGTAGATGCCGGGGTGGGCGCGGGACGCGACGAGTCCGCTGGACTCGGTGATCCGCGGGTCCTTGATCGAGAACCCTTCGTTGCCCGGCTTGTCGTCGGCGCGGGCCGCGGGGGCGGTGAGGGCGAGCGCCGTGCACACGGCGACGGCGGTGACGGCGGCACCGGGGGGCACAGACGGAAGCGAGCGCATGGGCCCAAGCGTGCCATCCGCGCGGCGCGGGCAGTCCCGGGGCCGGGCGGCGTGCTCAGCCTCACACGCCGTGTGGCGGCGGGACGCCCCGCCGTGGCGCGATGATGAGCGGATGCTCAGGTTCATGTTCGTCGGCGACTCGATGACCATCGGTAGCGCCGGGGAACACACCTGGCGCTACTGGATGTGGCGCCACCTGTGCGCCGCCCACGGCGCCCCCTTCAAGATCGTCGGCCCCCGGGAGACGCTGTACGACAAGGCCACCGAGGCCCCCACGTCGTACGAGTACGCCGAACCCGACTTCCCGCGCCGCCACTTGGCGGGCTGGGGCGAGGGCTGGCAGCACATGGTCCCCCTGATCGCCGACGCCGTCACCGCGCACCGCGCGGACGTCGTCCTCGTCTCCCTCGGCCTGATCGACCTGGGCTTCTACACCAACGCCGAGCAGACATCGGACAACGTGCGCCGCTTCGTCGCGGAGGCCCGCCGCGCCAACCCGCGCGTCGCCGTCGCCGTGCTGCCCGTCATCCCGAACGTGCGCGCCGAGGCCGACCCCGACTTCGCCGCCGAGGTCGACCGCTTCAACGAACTCCTGGCCAAGACGGTCGCCGACCTGGACACGGCCGCGTCGTCGCTGCTCCTGGCCTCGCCGCCGGCCGCGTACGACATCCATCTGGACACGTACGACGGGACGCATCCGAACGAGCACGGCGAGCGGAAGCTGGCGGCCGCGTTCGCGGGGGCGATGTGGGAGGCGTGGGACCTGGGCGGGCCCGCCGACTCCACCACCATGTCGCACTAGATAGAGCGTTCTAGTTAGTGCGCCACTGTTGTACGGCGAACCCGCGGCCCTCGCGGCGGACTTCGGCCGCGCCCGCGCCCCCGAAGTGCGCGGGCACGAACAACTCCCGCTCGTCGGCGGCCCGTTCAAGGACCCGGCGCCGGCTGACGGCCGCCGCCTTCGGGTCCTCGCACAGGCAGCTGCTGCACTCCGGCTCCAGGATCTGCACCGGGGTGTGCAGCAGATCGCCCACAAAGACGGCCCGGTCGGTGCCGGAGGCCAGGCGCAGGACGGACGAGCCGGGGGTGTGGCCGGGCGCGGGTTCGAGGGCCAGCCGGCCGTCGATCCGGTACGCGTCCTCCCACAGCACGGCCTGCCCCGCCCGCACCACCGGCTCCACACTGTCCGCGAAGATGTTCCGGTGCTCCTCGCGGCGGGCGCGCTCGGCGGGATCGCGCGGAGCGGGCAGCGCGGCGGCGCCCTCCGGCGAGAAGCGGGCGTGGTCGGCGGCGGGCATCAGGTAGGTGGCGTTCGGGAACGTGGGCACCCAGTCGTCGCCCTCCGCGCGGGTGTTCCAGCCCACGTGGTCCCCGTGCAGATGGGTGTTGACGACGACGTCCACGTCCTCGGGGCGCACGCCCACGGCCGCGAGCCGGCCGAGGTAGTCCGTCTCCAGGCCGTGGAAGTGCGGCGAGCCGGGCCGCTTCCGCCCGTTGCCGACCCCCGTGTCGACGAGGACCGTCCGCCCCTCGCTGCGCAGCACCCAGGTCTGTACGACGCCCACGACCTGGTCGGCCTCCGGCTCCCAGAACTCCGGTGCCAGCCAGTCGGCGTTGGCGTCCCACACCTCGGGCGGACAGTCCGGCACGAGCACCCGCCCCGGCCCGAACCGCCCCCGCATCTCCTCGACCCGCAGCACCTCGACGTCCCCGAGCACGAACCGCTCCATGGCGTCCCCCTTCCGTATGACTTTCCCTGTGGCTGCGTCTCACGGTAGGCAGCGGAGTTGAGCGCTTCAATGCGCTGGAGCCTCACCTGGATACGCGAGCGTCTCATCGCCGCGTACGCTCCCCGTATGGACGTGGTGAGCGACGCGATCTCCGCCGTACGCGTGGGCAGCCCCTCGGCGAACCGGACTAGGGCGTCCGGGAGTTGGGCCACGAGGCTGCCCGCGTACGAGGGGGCGGGCTTCCACGTGGTCCTGGCGGGCAGCTGCCAGCTCCTCCTCGACGAGGGCCGCCGCCGGATCCCGCTGGGACCGGGCGACGTGGCGCTGCTGCCGCACGGCTCGGCGCATCTGCTGGCGGACGCGAGGGCGGAGGGGGCCCGGGCGGTGGAGCGGGCGGTGGACTTCGAGCGGTGGCTGGCGACGCGCCCGGCCGCGTTCGATGCCGAGGCCGAGGCCGAGCCCGGGGTCGATACCGAGGCCGGTGCCGGTGCCGATGTCGAGGTCATGTGCGGCAAGTACCGCCTGGACCGCGCGCAGGCGCACCCGCTCCTGGCCGAGCTGCCGGACGTGGTGCACCTGCCGGCGCGCCCGGACCGCCACCCCGAACTACGCGCGGCACTCGGCCTGTTGGCGCACGAGACACAGGGGGAGGCGGGCGGCCGCCCGGGAGGCGACATCGCGGTACCGGGCCTTCTGGACCTGCTCCTGGTCTACTCGATCCGGGCGTGGCTGGCGGACCGCGCGGAGGCGGGGGCGCCCGGCTGGGCGCCCGCGCTGCGCGACCCGGCGGTGGCGACGGCGCTGCGGCTGCTGCACTCGGATCCGGCGCACCCCTGGACCAACGACCGCCTGGCGGCCCGCGCGGGCGTCTCGCGGGCGACGCTGGCGCGCAGGTTCACACCGCTGGTGGGCCGCCCGCCGATGGCGTACCTGAGCTGGTGGCGCGTCACGCGGGCGGCGGCGCTGCTGCGCGAGGGCGGGGCTCCGCTGGACGCCATCGCCCGCCGCGTGGGCTACGGCTCGCCGTACGCCCTGTCGCACGCGTTCAGCAGGGAGTTCGGCACGACACCGGGGCGCTACCGGGCCCGCGCGGGCGGAAAGCGTTAAGCACGTCACACCAACCATCGGGCTCCCCCATGGGTCAACTCCAGCACCAGGATCGGGCCGGAAGCCGACATCCGGCCCGGCACCACACACTTCTCGGGGGTCTCTCTCTTGCGAAGAACCACGTACGTCACTGCTGCCGCCTGCGCCGCCGCGCTGCTGAGCGCCACCGCCCCGGCCCAGGCCGCGCCCGCCGCCCCCGCCCCCGCGAAGGCGGCCGCCGACTTCAACGGCGACGGCTACGCGGACCTGGCGAGGCGGCCGGACTTCAACGGCGACGGCTACGCGGACCTGGCGGTCGGAGCGCCCAGCGCCAAGGTCGACGGCCTCAAGCGGGCCGGACTCGTCTCCATCGTCTACGGCTCCCCGACCGGTCTCCGCCACGACAAGCAGCAGCTGATCAGCCGGGCCACCCCCGGCATCCCGGGCGAGCCCACGGCCTCCGACTACGGCTGGGGCCACCAGGCGAGCCACGGCGACCTCGACGGCGACGGCTACGACGACCTGCTGATCAGCGGCAACGACATGCTGGTGCTGTGGGGCGGCAAGGACGGCATCTCCGGGGGCACCCAGATCCCCACCGGCGCGGGCACCGAGCAGTCCCCCGCCTTCCGCTCGGCCTGGCACGGCATCGGCGACGTCAACGGCGACGGCAGGGCGGACATCGTCGGCGCCGCGCAGGTCGGCCCGGGCCCCGGCGACTCCACGTGGGGCGTCGGCATGCTGTACGGCCCCTTCGACCGCTCCACCGGCAAGCCCGCCTCGACCGGCTTCCGGGACACCGAGGCCAAGGACGGGACGGCCGTCAGCGGCGCGGAGATCGGCGACATGACCGGCGACGGCATCGACGACGTCGTGGCCATGGGCAGCGGCCGGACCTCCTCCGACGGCTTCCAGGCCCGCGTCCTCAAGGGCACCCGCACCGGCCTGGTCCCCGGCGGCAGGATCGACTCCCGGCACCAGGGCTCCTTCGGCGACCTCAACGGCGACGGCTACCAGGACTTCGTCGGCACCCCGCAGGCGTACGACGCCAACAGCAGCGGCGCGATCAGCGTCACCTACGGCGGCCCGGACGGCGTGAGCAGGACAGTGCCCGCCCGCGTCTACGACCAGAGCAGCCCGGGCGTCCCCGGGGTCGACGAGAAGGGCGACCGCTGGGGCAACGACGTCGCCGTCGGCGACGTGGACCGGGACGGCTACGCGGACATCGTGGTCGGCGCGTCCTGGGAGTCCGCCACCGCGCCCGAGACCGCCGGGTCCGGGGCGATCACCCTCCTGCGCGGCAGCAGGACCGGTGTCACCACCACCGGCGCCAAGGTCCTCACGCAGAACTCCAAGGGCGTCCCCAGCACCTCCGAGGCGAAGGACCACTTCGGCGAGGCCGTCACCGTCCTCGACGCCGACAAGAACGGCAAGCCCGAGGTCTACGTCGGCGGCAACGGCGAGGACACCTGGGCCGGCCGCGTCTGGCAGCTCCCGACCGACACCTCCGGCGTGACCGGCACGGACGCCAAGAGCTTCAACCTGGGCGGCGGCTACGGCTCCGCCCACTTCGGGGAGTACTTCGCGAAGTAGCCGCGCACCGCCCGCGTGCGCGAGCGCTTGCGGGCGGTAGGTCCCTCTTACGGGCGATGGCAGGTCAGCAACTTTCGAAGTACTTTCAAAGTCATGAGCACCGAGAACGCGGCCGCCGTGAACTTCTCCGAGCTGGTGAACAAGAACAAGCAGACCTTGGCCAGGCTCAGAGAGTCCCCGCGCCTGCTCCTGCACCGCAGGGACGGCGAGGACCTGGTCCTCACGACCGCGGCGCGGGCCGAGCAGGACCAGACCGTCGTATCGGCGGCGACGCGCATGCTCGCCGCGATGGCCCGGCGGGAGCCCGGCAGCATGGAACTGCTCCTCGACATACTGCCCGACGCGTTTCCCTGGGTTCACTTCCTGCCGGAAGCGGATGTCCACGCCTTCGCCCTCGAACTGGTCGACACGATGCGCGCGGCCGACTCCGTCGCCAACAGCGCGGCCACCGCCCAACTCCTCATCTCCTGGCAGCACACCGCGGAGGCCCACTCGGATCCCGAGCTCCTGTCCGCACTGACGCGGGACCACGACGCGGACCACGGCCGGGTGTCGGACCCCCGGGAAGCCGGGTGACGCCGTCACGCGGCGACCGTGCCGCGCCTCCGGCGCCGGAGGGCCAGTGGGAGGTCCGCTTCGCGGACGCCGCGTCGGCGAAGGGCTGGGACAGCCTGTGCCAGCAGGCTCGCAAGAACACCTACCGGGCCTGGCTGGCTATGCGCACGGACCCCCGGCCCACCGCTGAGTCGTCTCGCCACCACCGCCTCAAAGGCACGCTGGCGCACGGCACTTATCGAGGCCAGACCTGCGAGCAGTGGCAGATCGAGGTGACGAGTGGCGGGCGCGTCTGGTACCTCATCGATGTGGCGCGCGAGACCTGTTGGGTCACGTATGCGGGGACGGCGCATCCTCGGGCGACCGACCGGTGATGGCGCACGCCCTGCGGCGGTCGGCGCCTCCCCGCCCCGATCTCCCTGCGGAACAGGGTGGTTGGGCGCGCGCCCCGGTCTACCGTAGGGAGGCATGACGGGCGACAACCACATCTCCGGCGGCGAGCAGCGCGACGTCATCCAGGCGCAGTCCATCGGGTCCGTCACGTTCGGCGGGGAACGGGCGGGGCCGCCACAGCGGTACTTGCAGGACCCCGGCCGCTGGCCGCTCGCCCGCGACTGGGACGCCCTCGCCGCCGGGGCGCACCGGGCGCGGCCCGGGGAGGACGGCAGCAAGCTGCCTCCGTACGTCGCGCGGGACGTCGACGAGGAGCTTTGGGAGCGGGTCCGGGAGGCGGCCGAGGAGGGCGGCCTCGTGCTGGTGGTGGGTGACTCCACGGCGGGGAAGACGCGGGCCGCGTTCGAGGCGGTACGTGAACTGCTGCCGGAGTACCGGGTGTTGGCGCCCCCGGCGGGCGCGAGGCTGCGGCCCGCTCCGGACGTGCTGGAGGGCTGCGGGCACCTGCGGTGCGTGGTGTGGCTGGACGACCTGGAGCAATACCTCGGGCCGGAGGGCCTTGAGCCCGAGGTGCTCACGGAGTTCGTACGGCTACGAGTGCCGGTCGTGGCGACGATGCGGTTGAAGCCGTACGAGACGTTCAGCGCCGGCGTCGATGACGGCGCCGGGGGCGTCGCCCAGAGTTGGGCGGGGCTCGGGGCACGGGTGCTGCGGATGGCGGCGGTCGTGGATCTGGACCGGCTGTGGAGCGAGGACGAGTTGTCCCGCGCCGGGGACTGCGACGACTCACGGATCGCGGATGCCGTTGCACACCACGGGACTTACGGGATCGCCGAGTACATGGCCGCCGGGCCGGTGCTGTTGCAGGAGTGGCGCCGCGCTCGGCGGGCGTGCGGCCACGCGCGTGGGGCGGCACTCGTGACGGCGGCTGTCGATCTGACGCGGGCGGGCCTGCGGGGGCCGTACTCGCGGGGGCTGCTGGTGGAGGTGCACGAGCGGTGCCTGGCAGACGCGGGCGGCTCAGTACTGCGGCCGGAAGGGCTTGAGGAGGCGTTCGCGTGGGCTTCGCGGGTGCGGCTGGGGGTGACGAGTCCGCTGGTGCCGGTGACCGAGGGGTGGTGGTCGGCGTTCGACTACCTCGCGGACGGGGCGGAGTCGGCGGTGCCGGACTGGGTACGGGAGACTGCGCTTGCCCAGGCGGCCGACGATGACGACCGCTTCGCCGTCGCGACGAGCGCCTACTGGGGCGACGCACTCCACGTCACGGAGGCGGCTGTGCGGCCGCTGGCCGACAAGGGCGACAGGCGAGCCACGTACAACCTCGCGGTCCTGCTGGAGAAGTCCGACCGCATCGAGGAAGCCGAAACCCTCTACCGCCGAGGAAGCCGAAACCCTCTACCGCCACGCCCACGACAAGGGCAACCTCGACGCCACGAACAACCTCGCCATCCTCCTGAAGCAGGCAGGCCGCACCGACGAAGCCGAAACCCTCTACCGCCACGCCCACGACAAGGGCCACCTCAACGCCACGAACAACCTCGCCATCCTCCTGA
>NZ_AOPZ01000169.1 GCF_000414115.1 Streptomyces aurantiacus JA 4570 | reverse complement strand
CGGTGGGGCCCGCGGCGCGGGGGCTCGTCGGGCGGGGGGCGCCCCTGGCGCGGGAGTTGCGGGCGCTGTACGGGTCCGGGCGGGTGTGGCGGGCGGCGCTCCTTGAGTACGCGACGTACGGGGATGTGGCCCATGAGCTGGCCGTGCTGCGGGGTGGGCGTGGGTTGCCGGGCGGGGCGCCGGTGCGGGTGCTCGCGGCCGCACCGGCCCGGGCCGACCGGTGGGCCCGTCGCCAGCGGGCCCTGGCCACCACCCTGCACGCGGACTTCCGCCTCCTGGCCCCGGCGGGCCACCTCTTGATGCGGGACTGTCCCCACGAGGTGGCCGAGGCGACCCTCGCGGCGAGGTGAGCCTTGTCCCTAGGGGCACCGCCGGACTGGGCTGCCTTGAGGGTCGGGATCCGCCCCTGGCGGCCCAGCTGCCCACAGCGGGAGCGGAGGGTGGGGGGCGGCCCCCCGGACACCAGCGACGCCGAACGACCGTTCGTGGCACCGGAACCCCGGCCTGCGGGGCGGGGGTGTCGGCGGTGGTCGGGCTTCGGCCCGAAGGGGGTTGTGCCCGTAAACGGGCGGGCGGGCGGGCGGGTGGGAGAGATCCGCCGCGAAGCGGCGGGCACGGAATCAGCGACCGGGGCCCGCGGCCACACTCTCCCGCACCACGATGTGCGTACCGAGCACATGCCGCTCGGGCCCAGACCGCGGCGGCGCCCCCGCCAGAGCAAGCCGCACCGCCGTGCGCCCCATCTCCTCGGCGGGAATCCGCACCGTGGTGATCCCGGGAGTGACGTCCGCGGCGACGGGGTCGTCGTTGTACCCGACGACCGAGACGTCCCCGGGGACGTCGAGCCCGTACTCCCGCAGCGCGACCACCGTCGCCGCCGCCACCCGGTCGTCCCCGGCGAAGACGGCCGTGAACTCCGGCTTCCCGCCGGCCTCGCGGAGCAGATCGCGGATGGCCTCGTACCCGTGGTGCTGCCCGAACCCGACCCCGTGCACGATCGCGTCGGAGCGCGGCACGCCGTGGTCGTCGAGGGCCCGCAGATAGCCGTGCACCCGGGCCTCGCCGGTGGTGTTGCCGGGCTGGTAGCCGATGAGGGCGATGCGGCGGTGCCCGGCGCCGAGCAGATGGCTCGTCACGGCGTGCGCGCCCGCCTCGTTGTCGTACTCGACGACCAGCGCGGGCACGTCGGGCGCGGGCGCCGGACGGCCGCACAGCACGAGCCGGGAGCCCGCGGCCGCGAGGGCCTGGGCGTACCGGGCCATCCGCTCGCGGTACTCGTCGTCCTCGATGACCCCGCCGACCAGGACCACCGCCTCCGCGGCCTGCTCGCGCATCATCTGCACCAGCGCCAGCTCCCGCGCGGGATCGCTGCCCGTGGAGGCGACGAGGGTGAGCCGGCCGTGCTGGGCGGCCTCCATCTCCACGCCCTGCGCGACGTGCGCGAAGAACGGGCTCACCACGTCGTACGTGAGCACCGCGATCGTCTTGCGGCCTGCGCCCGCCAACGCGCGCGCGTGCGCGTTGGCGACGTAGTCCAGGTCCTTCACGGCCCGCTGCACCTTCGCCCGTGACGCCGCCGACGTCGGGTAGTTGCCCGCTAGGACCCGCGAGACGGTCGCCACGGAGACCCCCGCGCGTGCGGCCACGTCACGGATGGTGATCCGTTCCCCCACTGTTGTCTCTCCTCAACTCACCCGTCCCCGGGCGCCCTTGAACGGCGGACGCGACCATCATCCCCGCTCGCGGGCCCGCCTCAGTGCGCGGCCTCGTACTCCTCCTCGAATTCCCCGGCACACTTGTCGCCGCCCTGGCTCCGCCACTTCTTGAGGACGCCGTCCCAGGAGGACAGGCTCTTGCGCCCGGACACCACGGCCGTCACGCCGTCGTCGAGGATCTGCTGGAGCGACGCCCCGACCCGGTTGAACGTCGCCGACTGCAGGCCCCAGCGGTCGTTGGGCACGAGCAGCGGCACGACCTTCCGCTGCCAGGCGTGCAGCCGCTTCGTGAGGTCCGCGTGGCCGGGGAAGTACAGCGGCTGCGGCGCGTCCATCAGATACGCGAACGGCAGGTTCGTACGCGACTCGACGAGGCCGCGCTCCGTGGGGATCGGGTCGCCCGCCTTGTCGTACGCGAAGTGGGTGCCCTCCACTCCGTAGTGCATCAGCTCGTACTCCTTGGAGCCGAACGGCGAGGCCAGCCAGTCCAGGACGCGCAGCATCAGCCGCACGCGCTCCTTGGCCGCCTTCTTGACGACCGTGTAGCCGAAACAGCCGCGGTTCTGCTGGTAGACGGGCGTCGCCCCGGGCACCTCGTACGGCTCGGCGACGTCCAGGGTGTACGCGTCCTTGATGCCCTGCGCGTTGGACAGCACCGCGCCCCAGCCGTCCGTCATGGAGCGCACGGTGCCGTTGTAGAACAGCGTCTTGAGGTCGACCTGGGAGATCGAGGTGGCGTCGGAGTTGTACGAGCCGTCCGCGCGCAGCTTCGCCATGAACTCCAGGGCGGCCCGGAACTCCTCGGTGCCGTACATGGACGTCGCCCGGCCGCCCTTGATCCGCCACTCGTTGGGCGCGCCGTGCCACATGGCGTGGTACTGGTAGCCGTAGAAGCTGACCGTCGAGGCGCCGAGGCCGGACTTCTTGCCCGCGGAGGCGTCCTTGGCCATGGCGCGGAAGGCGTCCGCGGGCATTCCCGGCTTGTAGCCCGCCTCGTCGAACGCCTCCCGGTTGACGAACATCGCGCCCTGCACCTTGGCCCGCTCGACCGGCACTCCGTAGATGCGGCCCCCGATGCGGCCCATGCCCTCCCACGCGTATGTGGGGATGCCCGCGAGGTTCGGGTAGTCCTTCACCGCGTCACCCGACAGATGCTCCGACAGGTCGGCGCAGCGGGCCTTCACGAACTGGGCCTCGCGCGGCAGCACGTACCCGCCGCCGATGCTGATGATGTCCGGCAGGTCCCCGCTGTCGCCCGCCATGAGCGTGGCCATCTTCGCGCGGAAGTCCGCGTCCGGCACGACGGTGAACTCGACCTCGACGCCGAGCGCCTCGTTCATCGCCTGCCAGTACTTGTTGGATCCGACGGGCTTGGGCGGAGTGCCGTACGTGATGGACAGGACGCGGATCTTCTCCTTGCCGGTGCCGGGCTTGCCGTCCGTCGCCGTGACCAGCTTCTGCGGGTACTTCGTGTAGCCCGCCTGTACGCCCGCGGAGCTCGGCGCGAGGTCGGGCGCGGGGCCCTCGGTGGGCGTGTGGGTCGGCCAAGGGGCCGTCTTCTTCCCGGCGTTGGACACATCGCCGCCGCTGCCCGAGCCGGTCGAGCAGGCGGTGAGGACGGACGGGGCGGCGAGGGCGGCACCGCCGACGGCGATGGAGCGCAGCAGGGTGCGGCGCGGCATGGAGGGACCGGACACAGTCTCGACCTTTCGGCGGGGAAGGGGAGGAGGCTCAGCTCTTGATGGCGCCGGTGAGCACGCCCTTGGTGAAGTACTTCTGCAGGAAGGGGTAGACGAGCAGGATCGGCACGGTGGCGATCACGAGGACGGCCATCTGGGTCGTCTGCGGCGCGGAGACCAGGCCCGCCTCGCTCAGGCCGGTGTCGGCGATCTGGGAGCCGCCGATGACGTACGTACGAAGGACCTGCGACAGCGGCCAGTGGCCCGACTCCATGTAGATCGAGGCATGGAACCAGGCGTTCCAGTAGCTCACCGCGTAGAACAGCGAGACCACCGCGAGCGCCGCCTTCGACAGCGGCAGGACGACCCGCCACAGGATCTGCCAGTCGTTCGCGCCGTCCAGGCGCGCCGCCTCGTACAGCTCCTCCGGGATGCCCTGGAAGAAGCCGCGCAGGACGACCAGGTTGAAGACGTTGATGAGTACGGGCGCGATCAGAGCCGCGTACGTATCCATCATTCCCATGCCCTTGACCAGCAGGAACGCCGGGATCATGCCGGGCGGGAAGAGGAACGTGAACAGGATCAGGAGCAGCACCGGCTTGCCGCCGAAGACACCGGGGCGGGCGAGCGCGTAGGCGAGGAAGGTGGTGCACGCGAGCGAGAAGACGGTGCCCGCGAGGGTCAGGCCGACGCTCACACCGAGCGCCTTGGTGACGATGCCGCCGCTGAGGATGGTGCGGTAGGCGCGCAGCGTCGGGTCGGTCGGCCACAGCACCCAGCCGCCGTTGTCGACGACCTCCCGGTTCGAGGCGAGCGACGTCGAGACGATCACCAGGAAGGGGATCAGGACGAGCGCGAGGACGACGGTGACGGCCACGCCCTTGGCGGCCTTGGTGACGGGCCGGGGCCGCTCCATCCAGGCGGGGCGGGTGACCCGTGGCGTGCTCGGCCTGCGCGTGCCCGCCTTGGGGCTGGTGGTGCTCACTTGTAGACCCCCTGCTCGCCGAGCCGGTGCGCGACCCGGTTGGCCGTGAAGACGAGCGCCGCGCCGACGACGCCCTTGAACAGCCCGGCGGCGGCCGCGTAGCCGGTGTCGCCGCCGACGATGCCCTGCCAGAAGACGAAGGTGTCCAGGACCTCGCCGGCCTCCGGGCCCACCGACTGCCGCTGCAGCAGCATCTGTTCGAAGCCGACGGAGAGGATGTCGCCGAGCCGCATGATCAGCAGCAGGATGACGATGGGCCGGATGCTGGGCAGCGTGACGTGCCAGAAGCGCCGCCAGGGCCCGGCCCCGTCGATCGCGGCGGCCTCGTAGAGCTGCTCGTTCACCTGCATCAGCGCGGCGAGGAAGATGATCGTGCCCCAGCCCGCGTCCTTCCAGACCACTTCGAGGACGACCAGCGGTTTGTACGCGTCCGGGTTGCCGATGACGTCGACGGTGTGCAGGCCCGCGTCGCTGAGCGTGGAGTTCAACAGGCCGGTGTCGCCCAGTACTTGCTGGAACAGCGCGACCACCACGACCCACGACAGGAAGTGCGGCAGATAGATCACGGACTGCGTGAAGCGGCGCAGCAGGTCCGAGGTCAGGCTGTGCAGCAGCAGGGCGAGCGCCAGCGGCGCGGGGAAGAAGAAGACGAGCTGGAGCAGCGCGATGAACAGCGTGTTCCAGGTCGCGTGCCAGAACTCCGGATCGCCGAACATCCGGCTGAAGTTCTCGGTGCCGACCCAGGGGCTCGCCCACAGGCCGTCGAAGGGGACGTACTCCTTGAAGGCCACGGCGTTCGCGATGAACGCGCCGTAGTGGAACACCAGGAAGTACGCGAGGCCCGGCACCATGAGCAGCACCAGGAGCCGCGTGCGCTGAAACCGCTTCCACGGACCATCGCGCCGAGTTTTGCGGTCGATTGCCCCTTTGGTGCGCTCTGTGGGCGGTGTCACCGCCTCGGATTCGGTCCGGTCCTTCGTCACCGCTGACACGGAACCCCCAGTCTTGAGCACAGCCGTCGGGACAAGTTCGGGACAAGTGCCGGGAATCTAAAGCGGTTACTGTCACCGGTCAACCCCCTTCGCGCCGCCTTGTTCTGGGCTTCACCCTTGTCTCCTCCGGCTTCCCGCGCACTCTCTTGACCGCCGTCGGGGCTTCGGCCTAGCCTCCTGCTCGCTGATGAGTAACCGTTTTCTACGAGGGGTGGCGACGCGTGCCGGATCAGCGGGAGCAGTCGGAGGCGGCGCGGCGCAAGCCGGTGGTCGCCCTGGCCATGGGGGCCGACGTCGTGGACCGCGTCATCGCGCCCGACCTGCGCCAACGCCTGGCCCGCAGCGTCGAGTTGGTGCCCGGCCCGCTGACCGGGGAGCTCACCGGGGCCGACGCCCGCGCCGTGCTCGGCGGGGTCGAGGTCCTGGTCACCGGCTGGGACTGCCCGCGCCTGACCGCCGGCGTGCTCGCCCACGCCCCCCGGCTGCGGGCCGTGGTGCACGCGGCGGGGTCGGTGAAGCCGGTGGTCACGAACGCCCTGTGGGACCGCGGTGTGCTCGTCTCCTCGGCGGCCGACGCCAATGCGGGCCCCGTCGTCGCCTACACCCTCGCCGCCCTCACCCTCGCCGCGAAGGGCGCGCTCTCCGCCGCCGCCCACTACGCCGAGCGCTGGCCGCCGTTCACCGAACGCACCGGCGCCGACGCCCGCACCATCGGCGTCATCGGGGCCTCCCGCATCGGCCGCCGCGTCATCGCCGCCCTCAACGCCTCGGACGCCGGACACCGGGTCCTGCTCACCGACCCCTACGTCACGCCCGCGGAGGCCGCCGCCCTCGGCGCCGACCTCGTGGACCTGCCCGACCTCTGCCGCGACAGCGGCATCGTCACCGTGCACGCCCCCCAACTACCGGAGACGCGGGGCCTGTTGAGTGAGGAGATGCTGAAGCTGATCCCCGACGGCGGCGTCGTCGTCAACACCGCGCGCGGGTCCCTGATCGACACCGAGGCGCTGGCCCGCGAGTGCGCCGCCGGCCGCCTCGACGCCTTCCTCGACGTCACCGACCCCGAGCCGCTGCCGCCCGGCCACGTCCTGCTCACGCTCCCGAACGTCCTCGTCACTCCGCACATCGCGGGGGCGCAGGGCAGTGAGGTGCGCAGGCTCGGGGAGTACGCGGTGGCGGAGGTGGAGCGGTACGCGCGGGGGGAGGCGTTGCTCGGGGCGCTGCGGCGGGAGGAGCTGGGGCGGTTGGCGTGAGCGGGCCTTCGGCCGGGGGCGAGTGTCAGACCCTCGTGGTGGACTGGGGGACATGACTCAGACGCTGACTTTGCGGATCGTCGGGCGGGAGCTGCCCGGGGCGGAGTGCGGGGACTATCGGGACGTGCACGTGGCCGTGCAGCGGGGCGCCGAGCCCGAGCGGCCGGTCCGTGCCGACGCGGCCGAGGCGGTCTTCGAGTTCGAGGTGGCCGTGGTCGCCGCGCCCGACGGCACGCCGGATTTCAAGGGGCCCCATGTCCAGGGCAAGCGGGGCGAGCGGTTCTTCTATCTCACGTGGGGCGAGCTGCCGCCCGGCGGGGAGTTCGCGATGTTCCGGCGGGCGAAGCTGTGGTTCGCGGATGTGCCGGAGGCGGTGCTTGCGGCGGGGGTCGGCGTGGGTGAGGTGGGGCTCACGGATGGGGAGGGGATGCCGTTGTGTGCGGGGGTGCGGCCGCCGGGGGTGGTGTGGCGGTAGCCCTGCCGGGAGCTCCCCAATCCCGCCCCTTCCCGAAACTGGCCCCTGGTTACGGGAAGGGGCGGGACTGGGGAAAGCCCCGCGCAGCGGACTACGGCCTCGCGCCCCGCGCCCTCAGCAAGTCCGCCATCAGCTTGACCTCGGACTCCTGGGACTCCACCATCCCCTGCGCGAGCCGCCGCTCCACCGGCACCTCGCAGCGCTCGACGCACCCCTGCGCCATGTGGATCCCACCCTTGTGGTGGGCGGTCATCAGCTTCAGGTAATACACCTCGGCCTGCTTGCCGTTCAGCTCCCCGAGCCGCTTCATCTGCGCGTTCGTCGCCATCCCCGGCATCAGCGAACCGTCGCCCGCAGACGGCATGCCGCTCATGTCCATCCACTCCATGGGCTCGCCGGGCGGCACCTTCGGCAGCTCCCACAGGTCCAGCCAGCCCAGCATCATGCCGCGCTGGTTGGCCTGGGTCTGCGCGATGTCGTAGGCGAGGCGGCGGATCTCCTGGTTCTTCGTGCGGTCCCGGACGATGTAGGACATCTCGACGGCCTGCTGGTGGTGCACGGCCATGTCACGGGCGAAGCCCGCGTCGGCCGACGAACTCGACGGGACCTTCGTGGAGTCGGAGGAGCCGGACGAGCCGGAGGAGTCGTCCGTCGACGCCACCGCCGCCGTGATGCCGCCCGCGGCGAGCACCGCGCCCAGGGCCGCGCCGATCAGCCAGTCCTTGCGCCTCATCGCTACTGCCCCAGGCCGTTGGTGCACGCCGCACCGGGCTCAGGGGTCTGCTTGCCCTGGACGTACGTGGAGAAGAAGGCGTTGACCTTCGGGTCGTCCGCGCCCTTCACCACCCGCTGGTGGCCCCACGCCGAGAGCAGGATCGGGTCCTTCTGCTTCTTCACCGGGCTCATCAGCGAGTACGGCGTCTTCTTGACCTTCGCTTCCAGCTTCTTCAAGTCGGCGGGCTTCGCCTGGTCGTTGTACGTCACCCAGACCGCGCCGTGCTCCAGGGAGTGCACGGCGTTCTCGTTCGGGAGTTCCTTGGTGTAGACGTCGCCGTTGCAGTTCATCCACACCTGGTTGTGGTTGCCGCCCACCGGCGGGGTCACCGGGTAGTTCACCTTGCCGCCGACGTGGGTGCGGCCCAGCTTCTTGGCGTCCCAGACCCGCTCGCCGTCGCCGGTCGTGGTGAACTTGGCCACCGCCTTCGCGTCGCCCGCCTTGCCGCTGGAGTCCGAGTCGTCGTCGGCCGACGAGATGAGGAAGAAGCCGCCGACGCCGACCGCGGCGACGATGACCGTGCTCAGGGTGATGGTGAGCACGCGATTGCGGCGCTCGCGCGCGGCCTCGGCGCGCTGCATCTCCTGTATCCGGGCCTTGCGCTCGGCGCTGCTCTTCTTCTTGGCGGAACCCATGGTGTGTCCTTCTGCGGAAAGGGACGGACGTGGAGGGTTGAACACAGGGGCGGTGCGAGTGCGTTGATCGTAGCCTTCGCCCCGGCGGGCGGAAGGGGCGCTCTGTCAAATACAGCATGCGCGGGCGGGCGGGGGCGAAGGCCATCCGACCGATCTCGGCCACGACGGCCCGCCGGGGCGCCCGCACGGTTGAACCCCCTCCGGGAGGCGCCCGCACGGTTGCACGGCCTTAATTTGAACCTCGGATGCGCATTACCTACCCTCCCTGGCATGCGGCTCCTGCACTCCACCGACCTCGCGCTCCGCGTCCTCATGCGGCTCGCCGTCGCGGACGAGGCTGCCGGGGAGCGCGGCGCGGCGCCCACGACCCGCGAGGTCGCCGCCGACATGGCCGTGCCCTACACGCACGCGGCGAAGGTCGTCGCCACGCTGCGGCGGCTCGGGCTCGTGGAGGCCCGCCGCGGCAGGGGCGGCGGACTCTCGCTCACCGGGGCCGGGCGCACCGCCTCCGTCGGAGCGGTCGTACGGCACTTCGAGGGCGACGGAGACGTCGTGGAGTGCGAGGGCGCGACGCCCTGCCCGCTGAATTCCGGGTGCCGGCTGCGCGGTGCGCTGCGCCGCGCCCAGGAGGCGTTCTACGCCTCGCTCGACCCCGTGACCGTCGAGGACGTCGTCGCCTCGCCGACCGGACCGCTGCTCATCGGGCTCGCCCGCCACAGGTCGGGGCCGAACACCTCGTAGTGGATGTCGGCCGGCGCCACCCCCTTGGCGATGAGCTGGCCCCGTACCGCCTTCATGAACGGCACCGGCCCGCACAGGTACGCGCGCGTGCCCGGCGCCACCGCGATCCCCGCCAGGTCGACGCGCCCGGTCCGGTCGGCCGGATACCCCGGCTCCGGGTGCTCGTACCAGAAGTGGGCGGCGGCGTCCGGGAGTTTGCCGGTGTACGCGAGGTGGTCGGCGCGCAGCGGATGGTCGGCGGGGGAGCGGTCGGCGTGTACGACGGTGACGGGGGCGGGGTGTCCGGTGCCCGCGAGGTGTTCGAGCATCGCGATCATGGGAGTGACCCCGATCCCGGCGGAGGCGAGCAGCAGGGGCGTGGCGTCCGTCGCGCCGCCCGTCCGGTCGTCCAGGACGAGGTCGCCGTACGGTGCGGACAGGCGCAGGCGGCTGCCTTCGCGCACCTGGGCGTGCAGATAGGTCGACACCTCGCCGTCGGGGGCGTACGCGTCGGAACCGCCCCCGGCCCCGGCGGTCCAGGCGCCGGAACCGCCGCCGACCCCGGCCCCGGCGGCCCGAGCCCCCCGCACCCGCTTCACGCTGAGCTGCCGCACCCCCGCCCCCGGCGCCCCC
>NZ_AOPZ01000168.1 GCF_000414115.1 Streptomyces aurantiacus JA 4570 | reverse complement strand
CCACCCGCCCACCCGTGACGGCCACCCTCAGGCGTCGGGCCGCAGCCGGGGCCAGCGTTGCCCCACAGCACACCAACCCCACCTCCCGGTGCCACCCGGGGCCGTTCGGCGTCGGCGGTCTGGGTGGGGCTCCCGTCCCCGCTGTGGGCAGCTGGGCCGCCAGGGGCGGCACGGGCCAGGGGCGGCACGGGTGGGCACAGCCCAGGCCCACGGTGCCCGTGGCGCTGGCGTGCACAGAGGCGCCCCGCCAGAACCCTCAGCCCGTCAAGCACACCCCCGCATAAGACACCCCGCCCACCACGACCCACGCGCACAGCCCCACTAGTCCCACCCGGCCCCCGGTGCGTACCAGTGACCGGAGGTCCACCGCGCTGCCGAGGCCGAACAGTGCCGCCGCGAGGAGCAGTTCCTGGGCGATGCCGGCCGCGTCGAGGGCCGAGTCGGGCAGCCACCCCGTGCTGCGTACCGCCACCATCCCCACGAACCCCGCGACGAACAGCGGCACCAACGGCGGCCGCCGCCCAGCCGAAGCCGTCGCGGGGCCCGAGGCCGCAGCCGCGCGGGCCCGGACGGCCACCGCGAGACCCGCCACCAGCGGAGCCAGCATCGCCACCCGCATCAGCTTGACGAGTACGCCTTCCCCGAGGGCGTCACCCCCGGCGGTCTGCGCGGTGGCGACCACCTGCCCCACGTCGTGCACGCTCGCCCCGACCCACCGCCCGAACTCCGCGTCGCTGAGGCCCAACGGGCCCTGGAGAAGCGGGAGTACGGCGATCGCGAGGGTGCCGCAGAGGGTCACGACGGCCACCGACGCGGCCGTGTCCCGCTCCTCGCTGCGCGAGACGTCGCTGACGGCGCCGATCGCGGACGCCCCGCAGATCGAGTAGCCGGTGGCGATGAGCAGGGGCTGGTCACCGGGCAGCCCCAGCTTCCGGCCGAGCCACCACGTACCGAAGAACGTCGCCGCGACCACGACGAGGATCATGGCGACGGTCTCCCAGCCGACCCCGAGTACGTCGCCCAGGCTGAGCTTCAGGCCGAGCAGCACCACACCCACGCGCATCAGCCGTTTCGCGGCGAAGGTGAGCCCGGGGCGGGCCCAGCCGCGTACCCACACCCGCGAACCCGGCACCTGCGCGGCCGCCAGACCGAGGACGATCGCGACCGTCAGCATCGGTATGCCGGGCACGAGGCGGTGGGTCAGCCAGGCGACGGCGACACCCGCCGCCGCGAGGGCGAGGCCCGGCCAGGGGCCCGAGGCGGCCGGGCGCCGGCGCGAAAGCGGGCGCGCAGCCGGTGCCCGCGCCGGCGCCGGCTTCGGCGGGCGCTGTCCGAGCAGCGCCATCAGCGGTCGGCCGGCAGGTCGTACACGCGCCGCACGCTGCTGCCGAGCCGCGAGATGTCCGCGCCGTAGACGTGCAGCGATATCGCCCGCCCCGCGCCCGCGTTCCACACGCGGTGGATGTCACCGGGCGGCGCGAAACCGCACACCGCGCCCTTCGGGTTCACCACGTCCTCCGTGGCGACGAGGTGCGCCGCGGTGCCGGGCCCGGCGGCGGGCACGAGCCGGTAGCGCCGCTCGTGCTCCTCGCCCTCGTGCACGCCGGTCACACACCACGACACGTGGTCGTGCACGGACGTGCGCTGGCCCGGCAGCCACACCAGGCCGACGACGGAGAAGCTGCCGTCGCTCTCGGCGTGCAGCAGGTGCTGGCGGTAGCGGTCCGGGTCGCCCTCGCACTGCTCGGCGGTGAGCAGGTCGGCGGCGCCCAGATGCGGCGCGAGGCGCTCGCCGACCAGGTACGCGGTCAGGTCCGGCGGCAGGCCGCGGCCGACGGCCTCGCGGATGTCGGAGACGAGCGCGTCGAGGCGCTCGGTCGTGCGGGTGCGGGTGTGCGCGGTGGGGGTGGTCATACGGGCAGAGTCGGCCCCCGCCATCCATCACGTCCAACGACAGTTTCTTCGCGGAACCTCAAAACCTGCTTATGGATTGGCCGCGCGACTCGCCTGTGGATCTGTCGTTCAGCAGCCCACCCGGTTCGCGGCCACCGCCTTCAACTCGTCGAGTACGAGCGCCGTGGCCGGAATGCGCAGGTGCTCCCGCAGGACGTACGCGGACACCTGCCGGCGCGACGCCGGGTCCAGCGGGCGGCCGGTGACCGAGCGGTGGCACAGGAAGTTCAGGACGAGTCCCGGCATCATCGCGATGCCGAGCCCTTCCGAGACGAGGCTCTGTATGACGAGGTTGTCGTCGGTGGTGAAGGCGATGTCGGGCGCGAAGCCCTGCTCGGCGCACTCGTGCAGGAAGTTGGCCCGGCAGCGCAGGCATCCGGCGATCCAGCGTTCCTCGGACAGGTCGGCGAGCCGCACCGAGCGGCGCCGCGCCATCGGGTGCCGGGTCGGCATCAGGACCGTCAACTGGTCCTCCATCAGCGGCACTTCGACCACCTCGTCCGGCACCTCTTCGCGCAGGCCGGGGTAGGTGAAGGCGAGCGTGACGTCGGCCTCGCCGTGCACCAGGCGGCGCAGCGACTCCGGCGGTTCGCACTCCTGCAGTTCGACGCGGATGCCGCGGTGGCCGCGGGCGAGGCGGGCCAGGGCCTCCGGGATCAGGGTGGCGGTGGCGCTGGGGAACGCGCACAGTCTCACCCGGCCGGTGCGCAGCCGCGTGATCGCGTTCATCTGCTGCTGCGCCGCGTCGATGTTGCCGAGGATCACCCCGGCGTGCCGGGACAGCGCCTCGCCCGCCTCCGTGAGCCGCATCCGGCGGCCGACGCGGGTGAACAGGACCGTGCCCACGGACCGTTCGAGCGCCTTCATCTGCTGGGTGATCGCGGGTTGCGTATAGCCGAGGGAGCGGGCCGCGGCGGAGTACGAACCGGTGCGGACCACTTCGTGGAAGGACCTGATGTGCCGGGAGTCGAACACGCCTGAATCATAAGCAGAATTTAGGAACAGGTGTCGGGGCCTTTCCGTCGCTTCTGGTTGGGCGGGATCCGCGGGTCCGGTCCGGCGGCCCCCGGCGGGCGGGCGCGGGCCGCCGGCCCGGCTGCGCGATCCTTGACCGCGTGAAGTCCGACCGGCTGCTCTCCGTCCTCCTGCTGCTCCAGACCCGCGGGACGGTGCCCGCGCACGAACTCGCCGAGCGCCTGGAGGTGTCCGTACGCACCATCTACCGCGACGTCGAGGCGCTGTCGGCGGCCGGTGTCCCGGTGTACGCCGAGCGCGGCCGGCACGGCGGCATCGCGCTGCTCCCGGGCTACCGCACGGACGTCACGGGGCTGACCGCCGACGAGTCGCGCGCCCTGTTCGTGCTCGCCGCGCAGGGCGCGCACGCCGCGCTCGGCCTGGACGCGGCCATCGGCTCGGCCCTGCGCAAGGTGATGGCGGCGCTGCCCGCACCGCACCGGCCCGCCGCCGAACTGACAAGCCGCCGGATCCTCGTCGACGCCACGCGCTGGACGCGCGGGCCCGGCGACGGCCTGCCCGTGGACCACCTGGACACGCTTCAGGACGCCGTCTTCGCCGACCGGCGGCTGCGCGTCGGCTATGTGCACAGCGGCGCGGAGGACCCGGACGAGCCGAGCACGTACACCCTCGATCCGTACGGCCTGGTGTCCAAGGCGGGGGTCTGGTACCTCGTGGCCGACCGGGACGGTGAGCCGCGGCTGTTCCGCGCCGACCGGGTGCGCTCGGCGTGCGTGACGGACGAGCCCGTGCGGCGCAGGCCGGGCGTCGAACTGGCCGATGTCTGGGAGGTGCTGAAGCGGCGGGTGGAGCGGCGCACCGGCGGCATCGAGGTCACCGCGCGGGTGCGCCGCGACCGCCTCGGCCGCTTCCTGCGGCTGCACGGGGGCGCGCTCACCGAGGTGGTCGTCGAGGACACGGAGGAGGGGGAGGGGCAGGGCGCGGGCCAGGGTGCTGGTGCGGGCAAGGGGGAGTGGGTCACTGTGCGTCTCGTGTGCGAGGAGACGCGCGCGACCCGCGTGCTGCTCGCCTTCTCCGACGCCCTTGAGGTCCTTTCGCCGCCGGAGGTACGGGAAGAGCTGGCGCGGGCCGCCGCGGCTGTCAGTGCCCTGTACGAGGGCCCGCATTGAGGAAACGGCCGAGCTCCGCCGTGAGTTCCGCCGGCGCGTCCTCCTGTACGAGATGTCCGGCGCCCTCGATGAGCCGCAGCTCGGCGCCGGGGATCAGCTCGGCGAGTTCGTGGCCGCGTGCCACCGGGATCCAGGTGTCCTCGGTGCCCCAGCAGACCAGGACGGGCAGCGCCAACTCGCCGTACCTGCCCTGGATCTCGTCCGTGAAGCGCTGGTCGTTCTGCTCGATCTGCCGGTAGAAGGCGGGCCGGCCCGCTTCGGTGCACCAGGGCGCCACGAGCCGGTCGAGCACCGCCGGGTGCAGGCCGCGGTGGCTCGCCGAGCCGACGTACTCACGCACCAGCGCCTCGTGCAGCGCGGCCGGGAGCTGAGCGAACACCTCCGCGTGCGCGCCGAGCAGCCGGTACGTGGGCGAGCCCCAGGGTGCAAGCGCCACCGGGTCGACGACGGCGAGGCGTTCGTAGCGCGCCTCGTGCAGCAGGTGGGCCCGCAGCGCCACGCAGCCCCCGAAGTCGTGTGCCACGACCGCCGGGAGGTCCCGCCCGTCCCGCCCGTCCAGGCCCCAGTGGGCGAGCAGTTCGGTGAGTACCCGGGCCTGCGCGGCGAGGGTGACGTCCTGCCCGGACCGCATCTCGGAGGCGCCGTACCCGGGCAGGTCCCAGACGTACACGCGGTGTTCGCGCGCCAGCGCCCCGGCGATGCCCCGCCAGACGTACGACGAGAACGGGGTGCCGTGGACCAGGACGACCGGCGGTGCGTCCGCGGGACCGAGGGCGGCCCAGCGGACGGCGCCGGACGAGGAGGCGAAGGTCTCGCCGAGGGGCCAGTCATCGTGTGTGGTCGTCATGACCGATAAGGCTAGTTGCCCCTTACTGGCGCGTCGAGCCAGTGCAGGCGTCCAAGGCTCACCAGGCGCAACTGCCTGCGGGCGGTGTCCGTCACCGGGCCCGCGTCGTCGGTCTCGAGCAGGGCGGACGCGGTCATCACCATGTGGTCCACGTACATCCGGGCGAGCATCAGCAGGTCGTCCTCGCTCCAGCCCGCCGCCTCCGGTTCCGAGGCGAACTGCGCCGCCACCTCCTCGGCGAACAGCGCCAGTTGCGCGCCTATGGCCTCGCGCACCCGCTTCACGCCGCCGTGCTGTTCGCGCGCGATGAAGCGGGCGTGGGCGGGGTACGCGCGTACATAGGCGACGATCAGGTCGACGGCGGCCGCGATGCGTTCCTCGCCGTCACCGGTCGCCGCGAGCGTGGCGACGAGCGTCGTGTGCAGGCTGCCCAGGGCCTCCTCGACGAGGGCCACGCCCAGGTCGGCGGTGTCGCGGAAGTGCCGGTAGAAGGCGGTGGGCGCCACCCCCACGGCGCGGGTCACCTCGCGCAGGCCGAGGCTGGACAGGCTCTGCTCCTCCAGCAGGCGCAGCGCCGCGTCGAGGAGTGCCTGCCGGGTCTTCTGCTTCTGCGCCTGCCGGGCGCCCCGGGCCGGGCCGTCGAGGGTGTGACTCATGCCATGCAGTTAACAACTGTTCTCCCAGTTTTGGAAGCCGCGAGGCGAGTAGTTCTCTAGTCAGTGAACAGTTGTAACCACAAGCGTTCACCGAAGAGAGGTTGTAGTCCCATGCTGTTCCTCGTCGCCGCCCTCCTGCTGCTCGGCGTCGCCATGGGCACCGTGGCGCACGCCCCGCTGCCCGTCACGCTCGTGATGGCCGCGGTCATCGGCGCCTGGCTGCTGGTGTTCGCGGTGCGCGAGCGCCACGCGCGCCACCGCTGACTCCGTACTCCGGCACTCCGGCACTCCGGTACTTCGGTTCTCCGGTCCTCCGGTTTTCCGGTCCTCCGGTTTTCCGGTCCTCCGGTTTTCCGGTCCTCCGGTTTCCGTACGGCATTCGATCACTCTGAGGGAGTCGCACCATGGAACTCACCGCACAGGCCCAGCGTCCCGTCGGCCGTCGGGACACCGACGGCATGGCCGTGGCCTCCTTCGTGCTCGGTCTGCTCGGGCTGCTCGTCCTGAACATCGTGCTCGGCCCCGTCGCCATCGCGCTGGCGTCCGTCGCGCTGTGGCGCGGCACCGGGCGCCGCGGCCGCGCGCTGCTCGGACTCGGGCTCGGCGTGGCCGACCTCGTCCTCCTCGGCGTACTGATGTCCCTCAACAACTCGGTGTCCTGGAGCTTCGCGGGCTGACCGGCGCCGACGGGCCACCGCGGGGTCCGGCCGCGACCGCGCGGCTCGTAGAATCGTGCCCACCATGGCCTACCTCGACCACGCCGCGACCACTCCGATGCTTCCGGAGGCGATCTCGGCGATGACCGCCCAGCTCGCCGTCACCGGCAACGCTTCCTCATTGCACGCGGCGGGGCGCCGGGCGCGACGCACGGTCGAGGAGGCCCGCGAGACGCTGGCCGAGTCGCTCGGCGCGCGCCCCAGCGAGGTGGTCTTCACCGCCGGCGGCACCGAGGCCGACAACCTCGCCGTGAAGGGCCTCTATTGGGCGCGGCGCTCCGGCGCGGACGGCGGCCCGCCCCGGACCCGGGTCCTTGCGAGCCCTGTCGAGCACCACGCCGTCCTCGACGCCGTGGACTGGCTCGGCGAGCACGAGGGCGCCACCGTCGAGTACCTCCCCGTGGACGCGCACGGCCGCGTGCACCCCGAGGTGCTGCGCGAGGCCATCGCCCGCAACCCCGACGATGTCGCCCTCGCGACCGTCATGTGGGCCAACAACGAGATCGGCACCCTCCAGCCGGTGCGCGAACTGGCCGACGTCTGCGCCGAGTTCGACGTGCCGCTGCACGCCGACGCCGTGCAGGCCGTCGGGCAGGTGCCCGTCGACTTCGGCGCCTCCGGGCTCGCCGCGATGACCGTCTCCGGCCACAAGATCGGCGGCCCCTACGGCATCGGCGCACTGCTGCTCGGCCGCGCCCACAGCCCCGTGCCCGTGCTGCACGGCGGCGGACAGGAGCGGCATGTGCGCTCCGGCACGCTCGACGTGCCCGCGGTCGCCGCGTTCGCCGTGGCCGGGCGGCTCGCCGCCGAGCGCCGCGAGTGGTTCGCCCGCGAGATCGGCGCGCTGCGCGACGAACTGGTCGACGCGGTCCGCGCGGCCGTCCCCGACGCCATCCTCGGCGGCGACCCGGACCCGGGCGGACGGCTGCCGGCCAACGCGCACTTCACCTTCCCCGGCTGCGAGGGCGACTCGCTCCTGCTGCTCCTGGACGCGCAGGGCATCGAGTGCTCGACCGGCTCCGCCTGCACGGCGGGCGTCGCCCAGCCCAGCCACGTCCTCCTCGCCACCGGCACCGCCCCCGACCTGGCCCGCGGCACGCTGCGCTTCTCGCTCGGCCACACGTCGACACGCGAGGACGTGCAGGCGGTGACGGAGGCGATCGGCCCGGCGGTGGAACGAGCGAGGACGGCGGGCCTGAGCTGAGGCTTTTCAGCTCCTGTTTCAGCCCTTCCGGCGCGCCTTTCAGCCTTTCCGGCGTGCTTTTCAGCCCCTCCGGCGTTTGAGGAGCGGGGTCCGGGGCGAAGGGGCGGGATTGGGGAGCTCCCAGCCGGGCCTTCCCCACCCCGGGGGCACCGCTACGCCGGCGTGCCCGCCCGGGCAGGCCGGTCCCGTTCCCGCCGCACAAGCCGCAGATACCGCCCCCAGTCCCAGTGCGGCCCCGGATCGGTGTGATCCGTCCCCTCCACCTCCACATGCCCGATGATGTGCTCCCGGTCCACCGGAATGTCGTACCGCTCACAGATCCCCGCCGTGAGCCGCGCCGACGCCACGTACATCGCGTCAGTGAACGACGACTTCTCGTCCACGAACCCCTCGTGCTCGATGCCTACACTGCGCTCGTTCATCGACCGGTTCCCCGCGTGGAAGGCGACATCGAGCTCGCGGATCATCTGCGCGATGTGCCCGTCCTTGCGGACGACGTAGTGCGCCGCCGCCCCGTGCCCGGGGTCCTTGAAGACCTTGAGCGCGGTCGCGTACCCGCCCTGGACGACGTGGATGACGATGCGGTCGATGTCGTAGTCGGAGGGGCGGTCGGCGCGCCGCCAGTTCGCGCTCGACGCCGCTATCCACTGCGCGCCCCGGGCGTCGACCTCGCCTTCCTTGCGCTTCTTCACGACGCCGGGAACCCGCCACCACAGGCGGCCCAGCTCCTCGCGGGCGAGCACGGCCGCGCCGACGCCGACGGCCGCACCGCCGAGCAGCAGCGCGCGCCGCGTGGACCCGCGCCGGCGCTCCGGCTCCGCGCCCGCGCCGCTGTCCCCGCTCGCGCCGGATTCCGGCTTCTCGGCCCGCGCGGCCTTCTCGGTGTGCTCCGCGTTCTCGTCCCCCATGTGATCCCCAACGCATACTCACGGGCAGTGGGTTCCCATGGACCCGTACCCTGTTAGGGCTATGACTTCGCAGATCTCCTCGGCCCAGCCGCGCACCAGCCGCCCGCTCCGCGTCCTCGCCGCCATGTCCGGCGGCGTGGACTCCGCCGTCGCCGCTGCCCGGGCCGCCGAAGCCGGGCACGACGTGACCGGTGTGCACCTCGCGCTCTCGGCGAACCCGCAGTCGTTCCGCACGGGCGCGCGCGGGTGCTGCACCATCGAGGACTCGCGCGACGCGCGGCGCGCGGCGGACGTCATCGGCATCCCGTTCTACGTGTGGGACCTCGCCGAGCGCTTCCGCGAGGACGTCGTCGAGGACTTCGTCGCCGAGTACGAGGCGGGGCGCACCCCCAACCCGTGCCTGCGCTGCAACGAGAAGATCAAGTTCGCCGCGCTCCTGGACAAGGCCCTCGCCCTCGGCTTCGACGCGGTCTGCACCGGCCACTACGCGCAGGTGATCCTGAACGACGACGGCACGCGCGAGCTGCACCGCGCCTCGGACATGGCCAAGGACCAGAGTTACGTCCTCGGGGTCCTGGACGACCGGCAGCTCGCGCACGCGATGTTCCCGCTCGGCGACACGGTCACCACGAAGGACGAGATCCGCGCGGAGGCCGAGCGGCGCGGGCTCGCCGTCGCCAAGAAGCCCGACAGCCACGACATCTGCTTCATCGCGGACGGCGACACCCAGGGCTTCCTCGCCTCCCGCCTGGGCAAGGCGGAGGGCGACATCGTCGACGCCGAGGGCAACAAGCTGGGCACCCACGACGGGGCGTACGGCTTCACGATCGGCCAGCGCAAGGGCCTGCGCATCGGCACCCCCGCCCCCGACGGCAAGCCCCGCTACGTCCTGGACATCTCCCCGGTGAACAACACCGTGACGGTCGGCTCCGCCGCCGACCTGGACGTGACGGCCCTGACGGCCGTCAAGCCCCGCTGGTGCGGAGCGGCCCCCTCCGGCCCCGGCACGTACACGGCCCAGCTCCGCGCCCACGGCGGCGAGACGCCGGTCACGGCGGAGCTGGTGGACGGCGAGCTGCGGGTCTCCTTCGCGGAGCCGGTACGGGGCGTCGCCCCAGGCCAGGCGATCGTCCTGTACGAGGGCTCGCGCGTGGTCGGCTCGGCGACGATCGCCACGACGGAGCGGGCCGCTGCGCTGGCCTGAGACATGTGGGCGTCGGCCGGGTGTGTATGGGGCTGCGCCCCTGGCCCCCCGTTCGGCGCTCCGCGCCTCGTCCTCAAACGCCGGACGGGCTTTTGACCTCCGGGCTGCCGTCCCGGCGAGGTTTCCAGCCCGTCCGGCGATTGAGGACGAGCCGCGGCGATTGAGGACGAGCCGCGAAGCGGCGATGCGGGGGAGAGGGGCGCAGCCCCATGCGCATCACGCCACGGTGAGGACCAGCTTGCCCTGGGTGCGGGACTGTTCGCCCACGGCGTGCGCCTCGGCCGCCCGCGCCAGCGGGAACGTGGCCGCGACCTCCGCGCGCAGCGCGCCCTCCTCGACCAGGCGGGCGATCTCCAGCATCCCGTGCCGGTCCGGCTCCACGACCGTCCAGCCGGCGTGCACCCCCAGCTCCCGCGCCCGCTCGGCGTCCGGCAGCCCGCCCGGGTCGGGCAGCGTCACCAGGTGCCCGCCCCGGCGCAGCACGCCCAGGGAACGCTCGCCGTACGCGCCGCCGACCCCGTCGAGGACCACGTCGACGTCGCGCACGGCCTCGGTGAAGTCCACCGCCGTGTAGTCGATCAGCTCGTCCGCGCCCAGGCTCCGCAGGAACTCGTGCTTGTCGGCGCGCGCCGTGCCGATGACGTACGCGCCGTACGCCTTGGCGATCTGCACCGCGAGATGGCCGACACCGCCCGCCGCCGCGTGGATCAGCACGCGCTGACCGGCGCGCAGTCCCGCCGTCTCGACCAGGCCCTGCCAGGCCGTGAGCGCGGCCAGGGGCAGCGCCGCCGCCTCCACGTGGTCGATGTTCGCGGGCTTGCGGGCGAAGCGCCGCGCGGGAGCCGTCACGTACTCCGCGTAGCCGCCCGCCTGCTCCGGGAAGCGCGGCATGCCGAACACCTCGTCACCGGGGGCGAAGAGGGTCACTCCGGGGCCGACGGCCTCGACGGTGCCGGACACGTCGTACCCGAGGATCGGGGTGTCGCCCCACGTCCCGAACTGGCCCGCGGCGCGGATCTTCCAGTCGGCCGGGTTCACCCCGGCCGCGTGCACCTTGACCAGGATCTCGGTGAGCCCGGGCTCGGGACGGGCCACCTCTACGGGGACCAGGACGTCGGGGGCACCCCACACGCGCGGGCTGACGGCACGCATGGTGGCGGGCGCGGGCGCGGGCGAGGAGGCCGGCGTGGCCGCGGTCGTGGTCGTACGGGAGCTCATTGATCTTGTTCCTCTCTGGTGAGCGGTCACCAGAGTGCGCCCCGGAGGCCGACGGCGGTGCTGGCAGTTTGGCCATCATGTGACAGGATCTGGCCATGGCCTCCCGCAGCACGCACCGCGTCGTCGTCCTAGCCCTGGACGGCGTGTACCCCTTCGAGCTGGGCATCCCCTCGCGCGTGTTCGGCAACGCCGAGGACGCCGAGGGCCGTGCGCTGTACGACGTCGTGGTGTGCACGCCGGACGGCCGCCCCGTGCGGGCCGACGCGGGCTTCTCCGTGGCCGTCGAGCACGGCCCGGAGGTGCTGGAGGCGGCGGACACGGTGGTGCTCCCGCCCGCGGGCCCCTGCGACACGGAGGCCGCCGTCAAGGGGCTGACGGGGCCGGTCGGCGCGGCCCTCGCCCGGATGCGTCCGGGCACGCGCCTGGTGTCGTTCTGCAGCGCCTCGTTCGTCCTCGCGGCGGCCGGTCTCCTCGACGGGCGGCCCGCGACCACGCACTGGCAGGTCGCCGAAGAGTTCCGGCGCCAGTTCCCCCGGGTGCGGCTCGACGAGGACGTCCTCTTCGTGGACGACGGCGACATCCTCACGTCGGCGGGCGTCGCCGCGGGCGTCGACCTGTGCCTGCACCTCGTACGCCGCGACCACGGGAGCGCCGTCGCCAACCACGTCGCGCGCCGCTGCGTCGTACCGCCCTGGCGCGACGGCGGCCAGGCGCAGTACATCGAACGGCCCGTCCCGGAGCCGATGGCCGCCACGACGGCGCCCACGCGCGCGTGGGCCCTGGAACGGCTCCAGGAGCCGCTGACGCTCGGCGAGCTGGCGGACCACGCGCGGATGAGCCTGCGCACGTTCACGCGCCGCTTCCGTGACGAGGTGGGCACCACGCCGGGCCGCTGGCTCACCGCCCAGCGCATCGAACTGGCCCGCAACCTCCTGGAGACCAGCGACCTGCCCATCGACCTCGTGGCCCACCGCGCGGGCTTCGGCACCGCCAACTCGCTGCGCCAGCACATGCGTTCCGTCCTGGGCGTGTCACCGGCCGCCTACCGCAGGACGTTCACGGCCACGGCCGCCTAGGGGCTGTCCGACGGGTCGAACGGCCCCTAGGTCTCCGGAACCTCCTCCACCTCGTAGAAGCAGAAGTGGTCCTTGATGAGGGCCACTTCGGGCTTCGGCTCCGGATACGCCCACACGGTGTCCGCGGCGTCCGGCAGCGACCAGTAGGACGCCGTCCCCTTGAAGGGGCAGTACGTCTGCGTGCCGGACGGCGTCAGCAGGTCCGTACGCACGTCCTCCGGAGGCAGGTAATAGCGCACCGGGTAGCCCGTCTCGCGCAGCAGCAGCGGCCGCCTGCTCTCGGCCACCACCTGTCCGCCGTGCGCCACGCGCACGTGCCGGGTGCCCTGCTCGACGGTGATGCGGTGTCCTTGGGTCACGATGTCGTCCTCCGTCGTCCTGTAGTGCCTTTTCCTGGTGCAGCGCGTTCCGGCGCACTCTTCTTCCCGAGGTGTCAGAGGCGGAACGTACCGTGGGGCCCATGAATATCTGCGTCTTCCTCTCCGCCGCCGACCTGCCCGAGACCTACACCCGCCCCGCCCGCGAGTTCGCCGAGCTGCTCGGCAAGGGCGGGCACACGCTGGTGTGGGGCGGGTCGGACGTGGGCCTGATGAAGGTCGTGGCGGACGGCGTGCAGGAGGCCGGCGGGCGCCTCATGGGCGTCTCGGTCGACTTCCTCGCCGCGAAGGCCCGCTCCGGCGTGGACGACATGGTCATCGCCAAGGACCTCGCCGAGCGCAAGGCGCTGCTCCTGGAGAAGGCCGACGCCGTCGTCATCATGGTCGGCGGCACGGGCACCCTCGACGAGGCCACCGACATCCTGGAGCTGAAGAAGCACGGCAGGACCACCAAGCCGGTGGTCCTGCTCAACTCGGCCGGGTTCTACGACGGGTTGAAGGAGCAGTTCCGCCGCATGGAGGACGAGGGCTTCCTGCCGGTGCCGCTGACCGACCTGGTCTTCTTCGCGGAGGAGCCCGTGGGCGCCCTTGCCTATCTGGAGGAGGCCATGGGCACGCGCTGACCGGCCGGAATGCGACCATGGGCGCATGGCAACTCATGTGATCACCGGGGCGGGCTCCGGCATCGGCGCGGCCGTCGCCCGCCGTCTCCACGCGCGCGGGGACACCCTCGTGCTGCACGCGCGCGACGCGGGACGCGCCAAGGAGCTCGCCGCCGAGTACCCGGGCGCGAGCACCCTCGTCGGCGACCTGAACGACCCGGACAAGCTCTCCTGGGCCTTCTCGCACCAGACGCTCCCGGACCGCGTGGACTCGCTGCTGCACATCGCGGGCGTCGTCGACCTCGGCCCCGTCGGCGACCTCACCCCGAAGTCCTGGCGCCACCAGCTGAACGTCAACCTGATCGCGCCCGCCGAGCTGACCCGGCACTTCCTGCCCCAACTCCGCGTCGCCCAGGGTCACGTGATCTTCGTGAACTCCGGCGCGGGCCTTCGCGCGAGCCCCGAGTGGTCCGCGTACGCAGCCTCCAAGCACGGCTTGAAGGCGCTCGCGGACTCCCTGCGGGGCGAGGAGCACGGCAACGGCGTGCGCGTCACCTCCGTCTACCCCGGCCGCACGGCGAGCCCCATGCAGGCCAAGGTCCACCAGCAGGAGGGCAAGGAGTACGACGCCGGGCAGTGGATCGACCCCGAGTCCGTGGCCACGACCATCCTGATGGCCCTGGACCTGCCGCGCGACGCCGAGGTCAACGACCTGACGGTGCGGCCGGGACGGTGAGCACGGCGGTGAGCACGACACAGTGGGGCGGCGCCACCGGCGTCGGATCGATGCCCGGGGGCGACGCCCGCGAGACCGCGAAGACGGTCACCGGCACCTTCGAAGGCGGCGGTGACGGGCGGGGCATGCCGTACCTGGCCGAGCTGCCCGCGCGCGGCCCCGGCGCCGACATGATCGGCCGCACCGCCGGGATGCTCGTCGAGCTGTACGCGCGCGTGGAGCCCAGCGGCTGGCGCCTCGGCGACCGGCCGGGCCGCGACACGCGCCGTGCGGCGTCCTGGCTCGGCGAGGACCTGGACGCCCTGGAGGAGTTCACCCAGGGGTACGAGGGCCCGCTGAAGGTCCAGGCCGTCGGGCCCTGGACGCTCGCCGCCGCCCTGGAACTGCGCAACGGCGAGGCCGCGCTCTCCGACCCCGGCGCCTGCCGCGACCTCGCCGGATCCCTCGCGGAAGGTCTCCGCGCCCACCTCGCGGAGGTCAGGAGGCGGGTGCCGGGCGCCGACCTCGTCCTCCAGCTCGACGAGCCGTCGCTCACCGCGGTGCTGCGCGGACAGATCAGGACCGCCAGCCAGTACCGCACCCACCGCGCCGTGGACCGCCAGGCCGTCGAGAGCGCGCTGCGCGACGTCATGGCCGTCCACGACGGTCCCGTCGCCGTGCACTCCTGCGCGCCCGACGTGCCGTTCGCGCTGCTGCGCCGGGCGGGCGCGGACGCCGTGTCGTTCGACTTCGCGCTGCTCACCGAGCGTGATGACGAGGTACTCGGCGAGGCCGTCGAAGCGGGCACGAAGCTGTTCGCCGGTGTCGTACCGGGCACGGAAGGCCCATTGTCAGACCCTGCCGGTAGCGTCATGGGTGTCAGGACGCTGTGGCGCAGGCTGGGGCTGAATCCGGGGTCGCTCGCGGACGCGGTCACGGTCACGCCGTCGTGCGGTCTCGCGGGTGCTTCGCCCGCGTACGCCCGCGCGGTGCTCGCCCACTGCGTCCGGGCGGCGAGATCACTCGCGGACAACCCTGAGTAACCGGGTCTGAAGGTAACGGGAGGACGAGACGGTGGCTGTCGAACAGGAAGGCACGGTGCCCGCGGAGGCACGCGACGAGCACGCCCAGCTCGCCGAGCAGATCGAGGAGCACCGCTTCCGGTACTACGTGAAGGACCAGCCGGTCGTCAGCGACGCCGAGTTCGACAAGCTGCTGCGCTCGCTGGAGGCCCTGGAGGAGCGCCATCCGGAGCTGCGCACCCCGGACTCGCCGACCCAGAAGGTCGCCGGTTCGTACGAGACGGACTTCGCCTCGGTCGAGCACCGCGAGCGGATGCTGTCGCTCGACAACGCCTTCGACGACGAGGAGCTGGCCGCCTGGGCCGACCGCGTCGCCAAGGAGGTGGGCACCAGCGACCACCACTTCCTGTGCGAGCTGAAGATCGACGGCCTAGCGGTCAATCTGACGTACGAGAACGGCAGGCTGACCCGCGCCGCGACCCGCGGCGACGGCCGCGCGGGCGAGGACATCACGCCCAACGTCCGCACGATCGCGGACATCCCCGAGCGCCTCAAGGGCGACCGCGTTCCGGCGCTCGTGGAGATCCGCGGTGAGGTCTTCTTCCCGATGGAGAAGTTCGAGGAGCTGAACGCCCGCCTGGTCGAGGCCGGCGACAAGCCCTTCGCCAACCCGCGCAACGCGGCCGCGGGCTCCCTGCGCCAGAAGGACCCGCGCGTCACCGCGACACGCCCGCTGCACATGGTGGTGCACGGCATCGGCGCCCGCGAGGGCTTCGACATCGACTGCCTGTCCCAGGCGTACGACCTGCTGCGCGAGTGGGGCCTGCCCACGACCCGGCACGCCAAGGTCGTCCAGGGCCTCGACGACGTCCGCGAGTTCATCACGTACTACGGCGAGCACCGCCACTCCGTGGAGCACGAGATCGACGGCGTCGTCGTCAAGCTCGACGAGATCCCGCTCCAGGGCCGCCTCGGCTCCACCTCGCGCGCCCCCCGCTGGGCCATCGCCTGGAAGTACGCGCCGGAGGAGGTCAACACCAAGCTCGTCGACATCAGAGTCGGCGTGGGCCGCACCGGTCGCGTCACTCCGTACGCCGTGGTGGAGCCCGTCACCGTCGCGGGCTCGGAGGTCGAGTTCGCCACGCTGCACAACCAGGACGTGGTCAAGGCCAAGGGCGTCTTCATCGGCGACACGGTGGTCCTGCGCAAGGCGGGCGACGTCATCCCGGAGATCCTCGGCCCCGTCGCCGACCTGCGCGACGGCAGCGAGCGCGAGTTCGTGATGCCCGCCGATTGCCCCGAGTGCGGCACCGCCCTGCGGGCCATGAAGGAGGGCGACATCGACCTCCGCTGCCCGAACGGGCAGACCTGCCCCGCCCAGTTGCGCGAGCGCCTGTTCTACCTCGCGGGCCGCAAATGCCTGGACATCGAGAACTTCGGCTACGTCGCCGCGGCCGCCCTGACCAAGCCGCTGGAGCCCGCCGACCCCCCGATCCTCGACGAGGGCGACATCTTCGACCTGAAGGTCGAGGAACTCCTGCCCATCAAGTCGTACGTCCTCGACCAGGACTCGGGCCTGCCCAAGCGGGACCCGAAGACCGGCGAGGAAAAGGTCGTGACCTTCTTCGCCAACCAGAAGGGCGAGCCGAAGAAGAACACCCTCGCCATGCTGGAGAACATCGCCGCGGCCAAGGAGCGCCCGCTGGCCCGCGTCATCACCGGCCTGTCCATCCGCCACGTGGGCCCGGTCGCCGCCGAGGCGCTGGCCCGCGAGTTCCGCTCCATCGAGCGTATCGAGCAGGCCACGGAGGAGGAGCTCGCGGCCGTCGAAGGCGTCGGCCCGACCATCGCGGCCTCCCTCAAGCAGTGGTTCGCCGAGGACTGGCACCGCGAGATCCTGCGCAAGTGGCGGGCCGCCGGAGTGCGCATGGAGGAGGCCGGCGGAGGAGAGGACGAGGGCCCGCGTCCCCTGGAAGGCGTCACCGTCGTCGTCACCGGCACCCTGCAGAACCACACGAGGGATGGCGCGAAAGAGGCGCTGCAGAGCCGCGGAGCGAAAGTCACCGGTTCCGTTTCAAAGAAGACGGGATTCGTCGTAGTGGGTGACAACCCCGGTTCGAAGTACGACAAGGCCATGCAAGTGAAGGTTCCGGTTCTCGATGAGGACGGGTTCGCGGTCCTGCTCGAACAAGGGGCTGACGCGGCTCGGGAGGTCGCACTTCCGACCGAAGAATAGCGGTTGAAGGCCACCCGTTCAGCGCATATCAGATGCATACGGGTGGCCGGGTCGCATTCGGGCAACCGTAGACGACCGCTGCCCGTGGAAGCCTTCTGCGGCCTACTGTTGAGGTGTGCGCCTGCCGTGCCCCGCTGCGGAGGGGGCATCCCCTGCTCACCGAGAGCGGGGGGAAGGGTTTCAGACGCGGCTGTCCAGGGATCTTCAAGTCCGCGTGGCTCCGCGTGGCGTGGGCACCGCCGGCTGTGAGAGGGACGGGAATGGAACCGACCGAGAGCGTCGCCCCGGACTCATGGCTGCGGTCGCTCCTGCGGCGCGCCCTCGGCGCCCGGCGCGACCGCGCGGGTGCCACGGGGACCGCCCGGAGCGCTGCCGGGGCCGCGACGGCCGGCGGCACCCCCGAGTTCCGTCCCCGCGAGCGGGCCTGGACCACGACCGGCGGCACGGAAGCGGTCACGGTGCCGAGCTGGGCGGACGTTTCCGGCCCCGATCCCGCCCCACAGGAGGAAGCAACGCTCATACGGGGTACGGGAGTTGGTGAGGGACCGGAGCCGGGCGGACACGTCATGCCCGTGCGGGGAGCCGGCGGTCAGGCAGTGGTGGTCCCGGCGGAGGCTGGCGTGACGGCGAGTGCCGAAGGTGAACGACGGGGCGCGGGTGGGCGCAGTGCGCCCTGGCCCGGCAGGGACGAAACGGGCATCGCGGCGGACAGTGCCCCGCCCGCGACCGCACCGGCCGTGCGGGGCACGGCAGTTGACGGCACGGCGGGCGCCGGATTCGCCGGGGCGGGTTCCCCCGCAGTTCGGGGCGGGGCGGGTCCGGCCGCCGTCCGGGGGGCCGTCACCGGCTCCGCGGGAGGCGGGGAATCGTCCGTCGGCAGGGGTTCGGTGACCGGTTCCGGGGGAGGTGGTGACGCCGCGGGCGCCCGGGGTGCGGTGGCCGGCGCCGGCGGGGACGTCTCCGCGGGCGCGGTGCGTGCCGGGGCGGACGCCGCGGGCGGTGGGG
>NZ_AOPZ01000167.1 GCF_000414115.1 Streptomyces aurantiacus JA 4570 | reverse complement strand
CGGAGCGCCCCCCACCCCCGAATCCACCCCCACGGTCGACCCCCGCCTCGCCCTGGCCCTCGGCCGCCCCCAGCACGGGGACTCCCTCACCCGGCGCACCGGCCGCTCCCTGCGCAAGCTCGTCTCCTCCGCGTCGCAGGACGTCGCCGAGGAGAGCCGGATCGCCCGCGAGGTGCAGCAGCCGGTCACCACCGGGCGGGTCGTCGCGGTCACGTCGATCCGGGGCGGGGTCGGCAAGACCACCGTCTCCGCGCTCCTGAGCCGCACCTTCCACCACTACCGCCACGACCCCGTCCTCGCCCTGGAGGCCGACGCCGCCCTCGGCACGCTGCCGGTGCGCCTCGGCGCCGAGGCGGTGCGCTGGTCCTGCGCGGACCTCGCGCGGATCCTGACCCCGGCCATGCAACTGACCGACATCACCGGCTACTTGGTGCCGGTACCGGACGGCGGCTGGCTCCTCCCGGCCGGCCAGGGCCGCGTCGGCGCCCCCCTCGACGTACCCACGTACCGGACCGTGACCCTCGCCCTGCGCCGCTACTTCGCGGTCACCGTCGTCGACTGCGAGACGCTGCCCGGCGAGGTGGCCCGGACCGCGATGGACACCGCGCACGCCCGCGTCGTCGTCGCCCCCATGACCGTGGAGGGCGTGAACGGCACCCGCCTGGTCCTGGACTGGCTGGCCCGGTTGCCGCACTCCGCGCTGGCCACGACGGTCGTCGCCCTCACCGCCAACTCACCGGACATGACCCTCGACTTGAAGACCGCCGCCGCCCACCTGCGCGAGACCGGCGTGGCCGTGGTGCCCGTCGCGTACGACCGCCACCTCGCCCAGGGAGGCCCCATCCGCGGCCCCCAGCTCGGCCAGGCCGCCCGCGACGCCGCCGTCCACCTCGCCGCCGAGGCGATGCGGCGTGCCGTACGGGTGCGGTGAGGAAACGATGACCCACCGCCTCGTACACCGCCCGGCCCGCTCCACCCGCCCCCCGGCCGCCACCGCCCGGCGCACCATCGAGCCGCCCCCCAACCTGCCCGAGGGCAAGATGGGCAACGCCGCCACCGCGCTCCTGCCGATGGCAGGTGTCATGGGCTCGGTCGTGATGATGACCGTCATCCGCAACAGCCGGTTCGCCGCGATCGGCGCCATCGTGCTGGTCTTCGCGCTGCTCGGCGGCGTCGCCCTGTTCTGGTCGCAGCGCGGCAAGGCGCAGCGCACCCGGCGTACGCAGCGCGAGCGGTATCTGGAGTACGTGGAGGAGCAGCGCGACGAACTCGGCTCCGCGGAAAGAGAGTTGCGGCAGCGGGCGCGGCTGCTGAATCCGCCGCCGCAGGCGCTGTACGACCTCGTACGGGACCCGGCACGGCTGTGGGAGCGGCGCCGCGGCGACGCGGACTTCCTCGCCGTGCGGGTGGGCTGTGGCGACGTTCCCGTACAGGAAGTGGTGATCGGGCAGCACAGCGGGAGCGGGGTGCTCACGCCGCCGGACCCGTTCATGCTCAACGAGGCGCGGGCCCTGCAGGCGCGGTTCGCCGTGGCCCCCGACTTCCCGCTGGCCGTGCCGCTCGACCGGGCGGGCAACGTGAGCGTCGTCGGCGACCGCGAAGGCGTGCTGCGCGTCGCCCGCGCGCTGCTCGTGCAGGCCGCCGTGACGCACGCCCCGGACGACCTGGGCGTCGCGCTCGGCGTGCCGGGGGAGCGGCTCGCGGAGTGGGAGTGGGCGAAGTGGCTGCCGCACGTGCAGGATCCGACGGCCGACCCGGAGGCGCACGACGGGCCGGTCGCCGCCCGGCGCATCGCACCCGACGTGGCGCAGCTCGCCCGGCTGTGCGGCGCCGACCTGCGCCGTCGTTCCTCGTACGCGGCCGAGGTGCGCCGCGGCCTGTCCGGCAAGGACGCGCTGCGACTCACCGACCGGCTCCTGGTGGTGAGCGACGCCCACGGCGGGGCGGCCGTCGAACTGCCCCGCCCGGACACGGCGGTCGGGCTCGCCGACATGGGCGTGACCGTGCTGCACCTCCTTGAGCGGCAGATCCACGAGCCGGACGAGGTGAGCGTGCGGATCACCGTCGACGGTGATCATGTCGCCGTCGAGGATCTGCGCGCCCCGAAGGCGGACGGCCCGCCGCCGCACGGCATGCCGCCGGCTGTCGGGGGAGCCGTCGCCCACGGGCTCGCGGACGCCGTGAGCGTCGCGGGCGCCGAGGGGCTCGCCCGGATGCTGGCGTCGCTGCGGCTTTCGGCGGAGTCCGCCGCCGAGGGCACCCCGGTGTCCGGCCCGGTCGACTTCCCCGCGCTCCTCGGCATCGACGACCCGGCCGTCCTCGACCTGGAACGGCTGTGGGCGCCGCGCACCGAGCGGGACTTCCTGCGCGTACCGATCGGCCTCGACGACCGGCACGAGCCGGTGCTGCTCGACCTGAAGGAGTCCGCCGAGCTGGGCATGGGCCCGCACGGGCTGTGCGTGGGCGCCACCGGGTCCGGGAAGAGCGAACTCCTTCGCACCCTCGTCCTCGCGCTCACGGCCACGCACTCGCCCGAGGACCTGGCGATGGTCCTCGTCGACTACAAGGGCGGCGCGACCTTCGCGCCCTTCACGGGGCTGCCGCACGTCGCCGGTGTCATCACCAACCTGGAGAACCAGGCCGACCTCGTCGAACGCGTCCACACCAGCCTCGCGGGCGAGATCAAGCGCCGCCAGCAGGTGCTGAAGGACGCGGGGAACGTCGCCGACGTCGGGCACTACGGCGCGCTGCGGGCGCGACGGCCCGACCTCGGCCTGGAGCCGCTGCCGCACCTGTTCGTCGTCATCGACGAGTTCGGCGAACTCATCACCGCCAAGCCGGACTTCATCGACCTGTTCCTGTCGATCGGGCGGATCGGCCGCTCGATCGGCGTGCATCTGCTGCTCTCCAGCCAGCGCGTCGAGTCCGGCAAGCTGAAGGGCCTGGAGACGTATCTGTCCTACCGGCTCGGCCTGCGGACGTTCTCCGCCGACGAGTCACGGACCGTTCTCGACACGGTCGACGCCTTCCAGCTGCCGCCGCTGCCCGGCTTCGGCTATCTGAAGGTGGACACGTCCACGTACACGCGCTTCAAGGCGGGGTACGTCTCCGGGGCCCATCGGGGACCGGCGGCCGACCGGTCCGACGACAGCGGGCCGCTCGCCTGGACGTACCCGGCGTACAACCCGGGGCCGGGCCCCGGCAGCGACAGCAGCCGCACGCAGGACACCGCGCCGCCGCGCGAGCGCGAGACCGGGCCGACGGTGATGTCCACGGTGGTCGACCGGCTCGCCACCGCCGCACCGCCGGTGCGCCGCATCTGGCTGCCGCCGCTGCCGGACGCGGTCACCCTGGACACGGCGGCGGGACCCCTGCGGGTCTCCGAGCGCGGCCTGCACCTCACCCGCGCCCCCGGGCGCCTCCGTGTACCCCTCGGCGTCCTGGACGACCCGGCACAGCAGTGGCAGGGGCCCTGGACGCTGGACCTGAACGTCGCCGGCGGGCACGTGGCCGTCATCGGCGGCCCGCAGTCCGGCAAGACGACGCTGCTGCGCACGCTCACGCTGTCCCTCGCGCTCACCCACACTCCGGACGAGGTCGCCGTGTACGGCCTCGACCTCGTCGGCGGCGGCCTGTCGGCGCTGGCCCGGCTGCCGCACGTGGGCGGGGTCGCGTCCCGCGCCGACCACGAACGGCTCGCCCGTACGGTCGCCGAGGTGAGGGCCCAGCTCGCCCTGCGCGAGGAGCTGTTCCGCGAGCACGGCATCGACTCCCTCGACCAGTTGCGGCAGCTGCGGGCCGAGGGCGGCCTGCCCGAGCTCGGCTCCACCGACATCGTGCTGCTCGTCGACGGCTTCGGCGCGCTGCGCGAGGAGTTCGACGAGCTGGACGAGCGGATCGCCGAACTCCTCAAGCGCGGCGGCGGATACGGCATCCACGTCGTCGCCGGGATGCTGCGCTGGAACGACGTGCGCATCGCCACCCAGTCGATGTTCGGCACCCGGGTGGAGCTGCGCCTGAACGACCCGTCCGACTCCACCGTCGACCGCAAGCTCGCCGAGACGTTCACGGCGGACACACCCGGCCGCGTCCTGACCGACGGCAAACTGTTCGCGCAGACCGCCCTGCCGCGCACCGACGGCCTGGCGCGCACCGACGACCTGGGCGCCGCCCTGGACGACGCGGCACGCACCGTGGCCGCCACCTGGCACGGCGAACTCGCCGCGCCCGTACGCGTCCTGCCCACCCGGCTGCCCGCCACCGGCCTGCCCGCCGCCCACGCGGAACCCCACCGGGTGCCGCTCGGCGTCGACCAGGACACCCTCGGCCCGGTGCTGCTCAACCTGTTCGGCCAGGACCAGCACCTGCTGATCCTCGGCGACAACGAGTGCGGCAAGACCAACCTGCTGACCCTGATCGCCGACCAGCTCACCGCCCGCCACGGCGAGGACGAACTCGTCTTCGCCGTCTTCGACCCGCGCCGCGGCCTGCGCGGCGTCGTCCCCGAGCCGTACCGCGGCGGCTACGCCCACAACGCCAAGCTCGCCGCGGCCCTCGCCACCGGCATCGCGGCCGAGCTCGACAAACGCCTCCCGGAGACCGCCGACCCCGACGCCCCCGCCACCGCCGAGCCCGCCTTCACCGGCCCCCGCATCGTCATCCTCATCGACGACTACGACATCCTCACCACCGCGGGCCAGCAGCCCCTGGCCGCCTTCCTGCCCTACATCTCCTCCGCCCAGGACATCGGCCTGCACTTCGTCGTCGCCCGCCGCACGGCCGGCTCCGCCCGAGCCCTGTACGAGCCCTTCCTCACCACCCTCCGCGAAACCGGCACCACCACCCTCCTCATGAGCGGCGACCGCACCGAGGGCCAGCTCTTCCCCGGTCTGTACGCCTCCTCGCAACCCCCCGGCCGAGGCACCCTCGTCCGCCGCGGCCACCCGCACCGCCTCGTCCAGACGGCCCTGGCCCACGACACCGAAACCCCCGACGACGAACCGGAAGCGACGAAGCGCCTGTGACCAAGGACGTCATCGCCCTCACGCCCGCGATGCCCGACACCATGGCCCTGCTGGCCGGACTGCACGCGGGCGGGCCCGACCTGAGCGTCCACTCCCTGGCCGGCGGCGCGGTCGTCCAGCTGCGCACCCCGGAGGGCCGTCCCCTGGTGTCCGTCGAGGCGCCCGTCCTCGTCCAGACGCCCGGCGAGGCCAGGCGTCTGCTCGGCCCGCACGTCGCGGTGCCCGACGTGCCGTTCTGGTGGACGGAGACCCGAGCCGTCAGCGACGTCCCCGAGGCCGCGGACCTCGCCGGATCGTTCTGCGGCCGGCTCACGCTGCTGCTCGGCGGCACCACGTGGCCCCCGGACGCCGCGACGCTTCGCGTCGTCGAGATCGCCGACGGCCCCGGCCCGCAGGGCGACGACGCCACGGCGTACCCCGACACCGACGACGCCTTCCCCGCCGTCGACATCCTCACCGACTCCACCGCCGTCGTCCTCGCCGACCGGCCGGTGGTGGCCCTGACCGCCTGGCTCTCCGAGGTCCTGCGCGCGACAGCGGACTCGGGCAGGGCGCTGCACATCGTCACGCCGCCCCACGCGCGCCTGAGCCTGCCGCTGCGCACCGCTCTGACCGGCCCGCCGAACCGGTGGGTGGTGCAGGTCCCCGAAGGCGGCTACTACGACGGCCTGTCCGGCGCCGTGCTGCACTGGCGCGACGGCACTTTCACACCCGCCCTCGACGCGGGCGGCGAGACCATGCCGGCCGAGGGCTTCGCCCGGCCCGAGCCGCCGTCCGAACAGCAGCTCACCCTCTCCCTGCGGACCCTCCACGCCCCCGACGCCGGCCTGGTCCTGGGCCGCTGCCTCGAACTCGCCTGGCACCACCTCACCGGAGCCCCGCCCGCCGGCTGGGGCACCGCCGAGCCCGTCAACCTTCCCTGGTCGCCGCGCCAGTTGACCGCCTTGGCCCGCGACCGCGCCCCGGCCCCGAGCCACCTCCTCGCCGTCGGCTCCCCCGACCGGCCGGCGATCGCCGACCTGCGCGTGACGCGCACCCGGACCGGCGTCGCCGAGGAGACCACCCTCACTCTTGGCTGCGCCGCCGACGAGCCCCCGCCCCTGGACGCCCTCGAACCGCTGGCCGAGGCACTCGTGGCCGGGCCCGGCCTGAACGCCATGCTCGTCACCCTGCGCCGCGCCCGCCGCGACCTCACGGCCCCCGCCCACCTCGAAGGCGCGCCCCTCCCCGTCTCGTTCACGCTGGGCCCCACGGACGTACGAGCGGTCGGCCTCCCCCACGCCCGCCGTCCACCCCTGCCCCTGCGCCCCACCGCGCTCGGCCCCGCCACAGCCCCCGCTGTGCACTACCGCCTCAGCGACGGCACGAGCCCCGACGCCTGGACCGACCTGGAGACGCTGACCCGGCATCTGCGTTCCCCCTCGGACGTTTGACCGGCCCCCCGATCGCGTCGCATCCGTACCATCTTCCCCATGCGCACCTTCGACGACCTCGTGACCGAAGCCGAAGCCGCCCCCGTGGAGGGCTGGGACTTCTCCTGGTTCGAGGGGCGGGCCACGGAGGAGCGGCCCTCTTGGGGGTATGCGCGGGCCATGGGGGAGCGGCTCGGGCAGGTGGGGGCGGCGCTCGATGTGCAGACCGGGGGCGGGGAAGTGCTCGCGTCCGCGCCCGTGTTGCCCCGGCTCGCCGTCGCCACCGAAGGGTGGGCGCCCAACGTCGCCAAGGCCGCCGCGCTGCTGCACCCGCGCGGTGTCGTCGTCGTGGCCTCGCCCGAGGACGCGCCGCTGCCGTTCGCGGACGGGGTGTTCGACCTCGTCACCAGCCGGCATCCGGTGACCCCGCACTTCGGTGAGATCGCCCGGGTGCTGCGGAGCGGCGGTACGTACTTCGCCCAGCACGTGGGGCCCGCCAGCGTCTTCGAGGTCGTCGAGTACTTCCTGGGGGAGCAGCCGGCGGACGTCCGGGGCGCGCGGGACCCGGAAGGGGAGCGGCGGGCGGCCGAGGCCGCGGGGCTCGACGTCGTCTCGCTGCGTGCCGAGCGGCTGCGGATGGAGTTCCACGACATCGGCGCCGTCGTCCACTTCCTGCGCAAGGTGGTGTGGATGGTGCCGGGGTTCACCGTCGACGCGTACCGGCCGCGCCTGCGTGAGCTGCACGAGCGGATCCAGGAGGAGGGCCCGTTCGTCGCGCACAGCACGCGGCATCTGTTCGACGCCCGGAAGCGGTAGCCCGCGCGGCGGCCGTGAACGGCGGTACTGTCGGTTCGGTAAGTGTGTGGCCTTACGCGGACTGGGAGTTGGACATGGGCAAGGGCAAGGGGCCGTACCTCTGCGGCCTGGACGCGGCGGTCGACGTCGTCGGCGGCAAGTGGAAGCCCCTCATCCTGTGGGCGCTGTACGCCGGCCGGACGCTCCGCTTCGGGGAGCTGCGGCGGCATGTGCCCGGCGTCAGCGAGAAGATGCTGATCCAGCAGCTCCGCGAGATGGAGGCGGACGGCATCGTGCACCGCGAGGTCTATCGCGAGGTGCCGCCCAAGGTGGAGTACTCCCTCACCGAGCTCGGCCAGAGCCTGAACAAGGCCCTGGAGCCCCTGGGGGTCTGGGGGGACAAGCACATGGCGCGGTTGGTGGCCTGCAAGGTCGAGCAGGCCGAGAAGGCCGCGGGTGCGGAGAAGGGTGCCTGCCCGGAGGCGGGCGCGGCCTAGTCCGCCGAATCGACCCCCGGAACACGGCAATTCGGGCATTCCGGTGGTGGTCGCGGCAGTTGATTCCGCATTGTTACCGAGGCTGGCTCGATTCCGTCCCGCAACTCCCGTAAGTTCAGACCAACGCTAATTCGCGTGAGCAAAGCTGCGCGGGCGGTGCCGCGCAGTGGAGGGGGCTGCGCGGCCTCGTGCACCGGTCGGCTGCCCGCCGCGCCCCGCCCGTGCCCCACCCGCGCCCCGCCGCCGTCAAGGCCGCGCCCCTCGCCCGCGTCACCCTTCGGGAGTACCGCCGCCGGCGGCCGGATCCCGCCGACAGGGCCGGAATCCGGCAGGAGAACAGGCTCAGGCAGTCGCTGGGCGATTCCGGAGCGTAGTTGTGGCACGCCGATGCACCCCGAACCACTTACGAAGGGTTATGGTGGAAACCCCCCCTCGGGCCGGTCCGTCTCCCCCCCCACGGACCGGCCCGTTTTTTGTGCCCGGAGCGGCACGCCCCGCAAGGGGCGCGGGGCTCTGACATTTGCGGCTCCGCCGCGTGGGCGCGACCAGCCACGACAAAGCCGCAGACGCGTCTGCTCGGTTGCTCGGCAGACGCGTCTGCGGCCTTTCGCGCGCTGAGCGCGCAGTTCCCCGCGCCCCTGACGGGGCGCAGGTCGCCCTATCAGTACCCCCGGAGGGGGACCCTCAGGACCGGCCCGCCCAGATGTTCGTCCCCGCCGTGGACACGGCAAACGTGTCGATCTCCGCGAGCTCCGCGTCCGTGAGCTTCGGGCCCGACAGCGCCGCCACGTTCTCCTCCAGCTGCTTCACGCTGGAGGCGCCGATGAGGGCGGACGTCATGCGCTCGTCACGCAGGACCCAGTTCAGAGCCAGTTGCGCGAGCGACTGGCCCCGGCGGGCGGCGATGTCGTTCAGGCCATTGAGGCGGCGTACCACCTCGTCGCTCAGGAGGTCCGGGTCGAGGGACTTGCCCTGGGTCGCGCGCGAGCCCTCGGGGATGCCCTTCAGGTACTTGTTCGTCAGCAGACCCTGCGCGAGCGGGACGAACGAGATGCAGCCCATGCCCGCCTCCTCGAGGGTGTCGAGCAGACCGTCCTCCTCGGTCCAGCGGTTGATCATCGAGTACGAGGGCTGGTGGATGAGGGGACGCACACCCATCTCGTTGAGGAGGCGCACCGCCTCCGCGGTCTGCTCGCTGCTGTACGAGGAGACGCCCACGTACAGCGCCTTGCCCTGCTGGACCGCGGACGCGAGCGCGCCCATCGTCTCCTCCAGCGGGGTGTCCGGGTCGAAGCGGTGCGAGTAGAAGATGTCGACGTAGTCCAGGCCCATGCGGGCGAGGGACGCGTCGAGCGAGGACAGCAGGTACTTGCGGGAACCCCACTCGCCGTACGGGCCGGGGTGCATGAGGTAGCCCGCCTTGGTCGAGACGACCAGCTCGTCCCGGTACGGAGCGAAGTCCTGCGCGAAGAGCTTGCCGAAGTTGAGCTCCGCGCTGCCGGGCGGCGGACCGTAGTTGTTCGCCAGGTCGAAGTGCGTGACACCCAGGTCGAAGGCGCGGCGCAGGATCGCGCGCTGCGAGTCGAGGGTGCGGTCGTCGCCGAAGTTGTGCCACAGGCCGAGGGAGACGGCGGGCAGCTTCAGGCCGCTGTGGCCGGTGCGCCGGTACTCCATGGTGTCGTAGCGGTCCGCCGCGGCTCGGTACTCAGACATGTCGTTCATGGGCACGAAGCTACTTCAGGGAACCGGGGAGCGGGCCGCGCGCGTGTACGCACAAGGGCCGTGCCGGGAAACGGAAGGCGGCCGCACCCGGGATCGGGAGGCGCCCGCGCAGCGGTACGCTTTCGCCTTCGGGGATGCAGCGGTAAACATTCGTGAGAGGTGGAATTCCGTGAGCTTGCGCGACCTGGTGTACGGACTCTACGCACGCCGGGTGGAAGGCCGCCTCGACCACGACCAGGTGCCCAAGCACATCGGCGTCATCCTCGACGGCAACCGCCGCTGGGCGAAGGCGTCCGGCGGCACCACCGCCGAGGGTCACCAGGCGGGGGCGTACAAGATCGAGGAATTCCTCGGCTGGTGCGCCGAGACCGACGTCGAGGTCGTCACCCTGTGGATGCTGTCCACGGACAACTTCGACCGCCCCGAGGAGGAGCTGGTCCCGCTCCTCGGCATCATCGAGGACACCGTACGCAGCCTCGTCGACGACGGCCGCTGGCGCGTCCACCACGTCGGCGCGCTCGACCTGCTGCCCTCGCGCACCCAGGGCGTACTGAAGGAAGCGGAGCAGGCCACCCACACCCGCACCGGGATACTGGTCAACGTGGCCGTGGGCTACGGCGGCCGCCAGGAGATCGCCGACGCCGTCCGCTCGCTGCTGCTCGACCACGCCGAGCGCGGCACCGCGATCGAGGACATCGCCGAGAGCGTCGACGTCGAGCAGATCTCCAAGCACCTCTATACGAGTGGCCAGCCCGACCCCGATCTGGTGATCCGTACGAGTGGTGAACAGCGCCTGTCGGGCTTCATGCTCTGGCAGTCCGCTCACTCCGAGTACTACTTCTGCGAAGTCTTCTGGCCGGCCTTCCGCAAGGTGGACTTCCTGCGTGCGCTGCGTGATTACGCCGCGCGCCACCGCCGTTACGGCGGATGACACAGCAGCCCCGATGAGGTCACGGTAACCAGGAGTTAACCAACGCGCCGTCATATGCCATGGCATGGCTGCGCTTGTTCGAGGGAATACCCCTTGCAGGTCGGCGTCCGATTCACGGACGCCGGATCTCAGCGGACGGCTCGGGGCCGTCCGCCCGGGAGGCCCTTTGCACCAGGACGACCGCGCGCCGAGCGCGGACGACAGGGAGGGCCGGTGCTCGGCCCGCGCAGGGTGGCCAGTCACCGGCCCAGTTCCCTCCGTCGCTCCCCGACCTCATCCGAGGGGGTACGTCCTTCCGTGGTGACCAGCACAAAGCGCCAGCAAGGCCGGCGCACCTATGTTCTCGACACCAGCGTTCTGCTCGCCGACCCGAACGCCCTGTCCCGCTTCGACGAGCACGAAGTCGTGCTGCCGATCGTCGTGGTGACGGAGCTTGAGGCCAAGCGGCACCACCCCGAGCTCGGCTACTTCGCCCGGCAGGCCCTGCGCCTGCTCGACGACTGCCGGGTCCGCTTCGGACGCCTGGACGCGCCGATCCCGATCGGCGACCTGGGCGGCACGCTGCGCGTCGAGCTCAACCACTCCGACCCCGGCGTGCTCCCTGCCGGTTACCGCCTGGGCGACAACGACTCACGCATCCTCGCGGTGGCGCGCAACCTCCAGGCGGAGGGGTATGACGTCACGGTCGTCTCCAAGGACCTGCCGCTCCGCATCAAGGCGTCGTCCGTCGGCCTCCTCGCCGAGGAGTACCGCGCGGAGCTCGCCATCACCGAGGCGTCCGGCTGGACCGGAATGTCCGAGCTGACGCTCTCGGGGGAGCAGGTCGACCTCCTCTTCGAGACGGAGTCGCTGTACGTCCCCGAGGTCGCGGACCTGCCCGTGCACACGGGCCTGACCATCCAGTCCGAGCGAGGGAAGGCGCTCGGCCGCATCACTCCCGAGGGCAACGTCCGTCTCGTACGCGGAGATCGCGAGGCATTCGGCATCAAGGGCCGCAGCGCCGAGCAGCGCATCGCTCTCGACATGCTCCTCGACCCGGAGGTCGGCATCATGTCGATGGGCGGGCGCGCGGGCACCGGCAAGTCGGCGCTCGCGCTCTGCGCGGGCCTGGAGGCGGTGCTCGAGCGGCGCCAGCACCAGAAGGTGATGGTGTTCCGGCCGCTGTACGCGGTGGGCGGGCAGGAGCTCGGCTATCTGCCGGGCACCGAGGCCGAGAAGATGGGGCCCTGGGCGCAGGCCGTCTTCGACACCCTCGGCTCCGTGGCCGGCAAGGAGGTCATCGAGGAGGTCTCGGCGCGCGGCATGCTGGAGGTGCTGCCGCTCACGCACATCCGGGGCCGCTCGCTGCACGACGCGTTCGTGATCGTGGACGAGGCCCAATCCCTGGAGCGAAACGTTCTGTTGACCGTTCTGTCCAGGATCGGGGCGAATTCCCGTGTCGTACTGACCCATGACGTCGCCCAGCGCGACAACCTCCGGGTCGGGCGGTACGACGGAGTGGTCGCCGTCATCGAGAAGCTGAAGGGGCATCCGCTCTTCGCGCACGTCACCCTCACTCGCTCCGAGCGGTCGCAGATCGCGGCGCTCGTGACCGAAATGCTGGAGGACGGGCAGATCTGACCGAACCGCACCAGTCCAACCAACTTCACGGAGATTTCAGGGTAGTTGGCGCCGCCCGGCGAAGCGAGAGAGCCTAGCCGGGCGGCGTCTTGGTGTGCGGGTGTTTCCGCAAAACTCCTGAGGCAAACGGGGTGTGAGCTTTCACACGCAACGCGGAATTGCCTCGTGGCGTCTCGCTACGGCAGAGTCTGGGTCCTGTCAGGCCCCGCATACGGCACTCCTGTACCCCCAGCGGTACGGAACAACAGAACTTCATAGTGGTCGCCGTATGCCGCCCGAGCACCAAGCGGCGCTCCTGTCCCAGGAGTTGTCCACCGGGCCCGTGCCTCCCGTGACCGAGTAGCAGCGGAGGCCAGCGTCAGGGGCACGATTGCGTCCGCGAGGTCACCTATGCGGGCGATGCTGGAAGGAAACCGTGTGAGCCGGATTTCGGTCCGGGGATTCGCAGTGGCGTCGGCCACCGCGGTCACCACCGTCGGCGCCGTCGTGGGTGTGGCCTCGGGCAACACCCAGTCCTCGAACTCCAACGACCTCGAGGCAACGGCAAGCGACGCGACTCTCCTCGCAGACATTCCCGCGGGTCAGCACGCCCAGGTGCAGACCACGTCCGTGGCGCAGCAGGCCGACGCCCAGGCGATGGCCGCCGACACGGCCGCGAAGAAGTCCGCGGCCGAGGCCGCGCGCAAGCAGGCGGCCAAGGACGCCGTCGCCAAGCAGCAGGCTGCCGAGAAGGCTGAGAAGGCCGAGAAGGAAGCCGCCGCAGCGAAGAAGGCCGCGAAGAAGAAGGAGCGCGAGGAGGCCGCCGAGAACAAGGCCAGCCGCTCCTCCGGCCGCGACGCGTCCAGCTTCGCGCCGCAGGGCTCCTACTCCGTCTCGCAGGTCCAGGCGATGGCCCGGCAGATGGTCCCCGCCGGTCAGTTCCAGTGCTTCAGCAACATCGTGAACCACGAGTCGACCTGGAACTACAAGGCCACCAACGCCTCTTCCGGCGCCTACGGCCTGGTCCAGGCGCTCCCGGGTTCCAAGATGGCCTCCGCGGGTGCCGACTGGCAGACCAACCCGGCCACCCAGATCAAGTGGGGCCTGAACTACATGAACGACCGCTACGGCAGCCCGTGCGGCGCCTGGGACTTCTGGCAGGCGAACAACTGGTACTGAGGTGTGCGGCGGGCGCCGACCAGCGATAACGGCGCCGCGGCCGCTCTCAACCTTCAGGGACCCCTCACCGTCCTACGGTGAGGGGTCCCGTCCGTGTACGGTCGACCCGAACAGCTTCCCGGGACCCGGGGGACTCGGTGGGGAATGACGGGGGTAGAGGACGGATCATGGCGCGAGTTCCGGGGTGGCGCGGCCGCGTGGGCGGCGCGCTGACCAGGCTGGGTGAACGCCTGGGCGCGGACGGGCCCGAGAAGCGGGCGGCTTCGGACGCCCTGGACGCTCCGGGTGCCGGCGCGGCCGGGGGCTCCGGTGCGGGGCGGGACGGGGCGTCCGCCGACGCCACGCCGTCCTCCGGCACGGCGCCGTCCGACAAGGCGGCCGCCGGCGCGGGTGTGCCCGCGGACGCCGCCGGGGCACCGGCCGCCGCGAAGCTGTCGCTGCGCAAGCGGTACGCGGACCGGGTGCGGGCCGCCACGGCCGCCGACGACGACCTGACCGACCTCACCGACGTGACCGAGGCGGCCGCCGCCAACGGCACCGACCAGGTTCCCGCCCCGCCCACCTACGCGCCCGACATAGGGGCCAGGCCCGACCCCGTCGCCGCCGTGCCGTGGGGGATGCGGGTCGCCGCCGAGGCCGGCTGGCGCCTGCTCGTCCTCGCCGGCACCGTCTGGGTCCTGATGAAGGTCATCAGCGCGGTGCAGCTCGTCGTGTTCGCGTTCGTCGCCGCGCTGCTCGTCACCGCGCTGCTGCAGCCCACCGTCGCCCGGCTCAAGCGGCTCGGGCTGCCGCGAGGGCTCGCCACGGTGGCCACCGCGGTGCTCGGCTTCGTGATCATGGGGCTCGTGGGCTGGTTCGTGGTCTGGCAGGTCATGGAGAACGTGGACACGCTCTCCAGCCAAGTCCAGGACGGCATCGAGGACTTGCGCAAGTGGCTGCTCAACAGCCCCTTCCATGTCACCGAGGACCAGATCAACGACATCGCGAAGTCGCTGCGCGAGGCGGTGGGCGCCAACTCCGAGGAGATCACCTCCGCCGGGCTCGAAGGCGTCACCGTCATCGTGGAGTCGCTGACCGGGATCCTGCTCGCGATGTTCTCCACGCTCTTCCTGCTGTACGACGGGCCGCGCATCTGGAAGTGGTGCCTGAAGCTGGTGCCCGCCGCGGCGCGGCCGGGGGTCGCGGGGGCGGGGCCGCGGGCGTGGCGGACGCTCACCGCGTATGTGCGGGGCACGGTGATAGTGGCTCTCATCGACGCCGTCTTCATCGGCGTCGGCATCTACTTCCTCGGCGTGCCCATGGCCGTGCCGCTCGCCGTCTTCATCTTCCTGTTCGCGTTCATCCCGCTCGTGGGTGCCGTGGTGTCGGGTGCGCTCGCCGTGGTCGTCGCGCTGGTCACGCAGGGCGTGTTCACGGCGGTGATGGCGCTGATCGTGGTGCTCGCGGTGCAGCAGATCGAGGGGCACATCCTGCAGCCGTTCATCCTCGGCCGGGCGGTGGCCGTGCATCCGCTGGCCGTCGTGCTGTCCGTGGCCGCGGGCGGGATGGTCGCCGGGATCGGCGGTGCCGTCGTCGCCGTCCCGCTGGTCGCCGTGACCAACACGGTCGTCGGCTACCTCCGCGCGTACTCCCGCGAAGCGGCCCTCAAGACGGCGCCCCAACCTCGCGGTGCGACGGCTTCCGAAGTGTCCTCGGCCCCTACATCCGGCTCCCCGCAGTCCTGACCCCGGGCGGGCCCTCGCGGGGGGCGCCCCAGTCCCGCCCCTTCCCGGCTTCGCGGCTCGTCCTCAATCGCCGGACAGGCTGGACATGGCTGAGGTAGCGGCCACGCACGCGCAGGGCCCCGCTCGCATCGAGCGGGGCCCTGCATTGCGTACGAGGAAGCGTGCCGGTCAACCGGCGAGGTGCGCCTCGGAGTCCAGGGTGACGCCGACCGCCTGGATGACGGCGGCGATCTTGAACGCCTCCTGGATGGTCTCGCGGTCGACGCCCGCCTTGCGCAGCACCTGCTCGTGCGAGTCGAGGCACTGGCCGCAGCCGTTGATCGCGGAGACCGCGAGGGACCAGAGCTCGAAGTCGACCTTCTCCACGCCCGGGTTGCCGATGACGTTCATCCGCAGACCGGCCCGCAGCGTGCCGTACTCCGGGTCGGAGAGCAGGTGACGCGTGCGGTAGAAGACGTTGTTCATCGCCATGACGGCGGCAGCCGACTTGGCGGCGGTGTACGCCTCGGGGGAGAGGTTCGCCTTCGCCTCGGGCTCCAGCTCACGCAGCACGCGCGGCGAGCGCGAGGCGATCGCGCACGCGAGCACGGTGCCCCACAGCTGCTGCTGCGGCAGGTCGCTGTTGCCGATGACCGAGCCGAGGTTCAGCTTCAGGTCCTTGGCGTAGTCCGGAACGGCGGACTTCAGTTCGTCGAGAGCCATGTCAGAGCGCTCCGTTCACTCGCCGGAGAGCAGCGCGACCGGGTCCAGGGTCTCGTCGCCCTTGCTCCAGTTGCACGGGCAGAGCTCGTCCGTCTGGAGGGCGTCGAGGACCCGCAGGACCTCCTTGGGGTTACGGCCGACGGAGCCGGCGGTCACCATCGTGAACTGGATCTCGTTGTTCTGGTCCACGATGAAGACGGCGCGCTGCGCGAAGCCGTCCTCGCCCTCGATGCCGAGGTCACGCATGAGCTCGTGCTTCGAGTCGGCGAGCATCGGGAAGGGCAGGTCGGTCAGGTCCGGGTGGTCCTTGCGCCAGGCGTGGTGCACGAACTCGGAGTCGCCGGAGAAGCCGAGGACCTGGGCGTCACGGTCGGCGAACTCGTCGTTCAGCTTGCCGAAGGCGGCGATCTCGGTCGGGCACACGAAGGTGAAGTCCTTGGGCCACGCGAAGACGATCTTCCACTTGCCTTCGTACGTCTTGTGGTTGATCTGCTCGAACTCCTTGCCCTTCTCCAGCGAGACACAGGCAGTCAGGTCGAACTCGGGGAACTTGTCACCGACAGTGAGCACACGAACTCCTTGCAGCGATGAAGCCCGGTAAGGGGCTCCAAGGGGTTGGACTGCTGTCGATCGTGGCACAGAGTGCATTGATTAGGGAAATAGCTACACTCGGTCGTGTTGATCGGAGGTGGCTATCAGTGCCAGCCATAAATAGGGGCAAGCAGCCCAGTCTGGCGCAGCTCCGCGCCTTCGCGGCCGTGGCCGAGCATCTGCACTTCAGGGACGCGGCGGCGGCAATCGGGATGAGTCAGCCCGCGCTGTCCGGCGCCGTCTCGGCCCTGGAGGAGGCACTGGGTGTCCAGCTCCTGGAGCGTACGACGCGCAAGGTGCTGCTCTCGCCGGCCGGGGAGCGGCTCGCGGTGCGCGCGAAGGCGGTGCTCGACGAGGTCGAGGCGCTCTTGGAGGAGGCCGACGCGGTGAAGGCGCCGTTCACCGGCGCGCTGCGGCTCGGCGTGATCCCGACGGTGGCGCCGTATCTGCTGCCGACGGTGCTCGCCCTCGTCCACGAGAAGTACCCGGATCTGGATCTTCAGGTGCATGAGGAGCAGACGTCCTCGCTGCTTGAAGGGCTGGCGGCGGGGCGGCTCGACCTGCTGCTCCTCGCCGTGCCGCTTGGGGTGCCCGGGGTCACCGAACTGCCGCTGTTCGACGAGGACTTCGTGCTCGTCACGCCGCTGGACCACTGGCTCGGCGGGCGGGAGGGCATCCCGCGCGAGTCGCTGCGGGAGCTGAACCTGCTGCTGCTCGACGAGGGGCACTGCCTGCGGGACCAGGCCCTGGACATCTGCCGGGAGGCGGGTCGCGGCGACGCACCGGTGACCACGACCGCCGCCGGGCTCTCCACGCTCGTGCAGCTCGTCGCGGGCGGCCTCGGCGTGACCCTGCTGCCGCGCACGGCGGTCCGGGTCGAGACCAGCCGCAGCAGCCAGCTCCTTACCGGGTACTTCGCCGATCCGGCGCCGACGCGAAGGGTCGCGCTCGCGATGCGTACGGGGGCCGCGCGGGCGGCGGAGTACGAGGAGCTGGCCGGGGCTCTCCGGGAGGCTTTGCGGCCGTTGCCGGTGCGGGTGTTGTGACCGAAGGCGCACGCACCCGCCCGGGCTCGCCCCCCCGCCGCCGGGGGTGCGCCGGGGCCGACAGTGACGGGCGGGAGGGTGGGAGCAGCCGCCGCGCAGCGGTGGGAGCAGCCGCCGCGCAGCGGCGGCGAACGGCGGCCGCCCCGCGGCATCACTCCGTACGGAGCCCCTCCGGCCGCATCATCCGCCACAGCGCCGGCAGGCTCAGCAGTGTCACCGCCGCGACCAGCGCGGCGCCCGCGGCGCACAGCGGCAGGAACACCAGCCAGTCGGTGACCGACTTCTCCACCATCCGGCACATCACGACCCCCAGCGCCAGGCCGCCCGAGACGGCGAGGCCCATGCCGAGCACCACCGGGACCGCCGTCTGCCACAGCACCGACCAGGCCATCGACGAGCGCCGGGTGCCGAAGGCGGTCAGGGCCGCCAGCAGGCGCTTGCGCTCGCGCAGTTGCTCCAGCGTCGAGACCAGCATGGACGCCGCGATCAGCATCATGGTGGCGATGGCGCCGGCCTGGAGGCCCTTCTGGACCGAGGCGTACTGCTTGTCGCGCTCGATCATGCGGATGGTGTTCACCCGGATCAGCGGATCGATGTGCGTGGCCGAATTGCGCACGTACTCCTCGGCGTCCGGCAGCTTCGGGTCGATCTGCACCAGGGCCTGGGTGCTCGCGTCGGACAGCTTCCGCACGTCGATCGCGCCCGGCGTCACGAAGATGCCGGTGTACCGGTCGCCCACGGGGTCGGGCCGCGAGATGATCGTGCGGGTCGACTTCGGCAGCGTCCACGGCGTGTGCTCACCGCGCGGCGTACCCGTGTAGTCGCCCCAGCTGTCGCTGTTGAGCTCGACCGGCTTGCCGAGGCGCGCCACCTGGTCCACCCACTCGTCCTGCGCGCGGTCCCCGGAGTGCACCACGAAGGTGTCGCCGTCCTCGCAGGAGTCGACGCGGGCCAGCTCGCGCAGCGTGGCGCAGGTGCCGACGGAGAGCTCCGTGGTGGGCCGCATGTCGTCGGTGCTCTTGAGCTTGCCCGGCTTGACCACGTACGACGAGACCCGGCCGATGACGCCCTTGACGCCCTTCGTGCCGCGGAAGTCGTCGATCATCTGCTGCGCGAGCGGGCCGCTGGCCTCCGGCGAGACGACGTTCAGCTGGGCGCGTCGCGGGTCCTGGTCGGTGGTGGTGTTGAAGTCGTCGTGCATGGACGCGAAGAGCATCTGCAGGGCGACCGCGCCCGCCACCGCGACCGTGATGCCGCTGACCGCGCGGGCCGCCGTGCCGCTGCTCAACTGCAGCCGCCGGGTGGCCAGTTGCCAGGGCACCGGGCCGCCGCGCAGCCGGGCCACGGCGGCCTCGACCAGCCAGGGAAGCAGCGTGGCGATGCCGACCAGGGTGAGCGTCGCGCCGGTGGCGATCGTGTACGTGTCGACGTCGACGCCGACGGCGGAGGTCCGGCTGATGCTGTCCTGGTTCAGCAGGATCAGCAGGCCCGCCGCTGGCAGCAGCAGCCGCCACCACAGACGGCGCTTGCGTGCCGTCGTGCTGCGTACGACACCGAGCGGCTCGATGGCGACGGCGCGCAGCGAGACCACGGTGACCAGGACGGACGAGACCGGCACGGCCACCGCGATCAGCACGGCGAGCCCGGGCAGCGGCACCATGTCGGAGGGGAAGGCGCTGACCTTCCAGATGTCGACGACGCCGACCAACTGCCGTACGCCCAGGAAGAAGACACCGCCGAGCGCGAGGCCGAGGAGGGCCCCGAAGAGTGCCTCGCCCGCCGCGATCCGGCGCACCGCCCGCCGGTCCGCGCCGACCAGGCGCAGCGCCGCGAGGCGCTGGTCGCGGCGCTCGCCGCCGAAGCGCACCGCGGTGCCGATGAAGATGAGCACCGGGGTGAGCAGCACGACGCAGATCAGGACGACGAGCACGACCAGGAGGGGGTCGAGCGGCTCGGCCGGATCCGTGTAGCCGAACTCCTTGATCCGGTGGGCGCCCCGCTCCTTGGTGAGGGTGTCGGAACCCGTGTAGTAGTAGAGCTCCTTGGGGCTCATCAGGCCCGCGTCACCGATGGTGCCCGTGATGCGATAGCCGTCGAAGCGCTCCTTGAGGAGCTTGCCCTCGGAGCTGTTCATCAGGTCGCGCAGGGCGGGCGAGACCACCATCTCGCCGCCCTTGGGCAGCTCGCGCACGCCGGGCGGAAGCACCGGGCGGTCGCCGTCGGCGCGCACGGAGCGGCCACCGATCTCGGAGTCGCGGAAGGCGGTGCCCGCCTCCACGATCAGGATCGTCGAGTCGCTGCGGGCGATCTTCTTCTCGGCCATCACGTCGGCGGGCGTGCGCGCCGTCGAGCGGGCGTCCCGGTTGGCGATCAGGTCCGGCACGGAGGCGGCGCCGAGCAGCAGCGCGACGCCGAGGCCCACGCCGACCGCGGTGAGCACGGTGCGGACCCAGCCCTCGCGGCCGCCGCCGACCGCGAAGCGGATGCCCATGGCGAGGTCGCGGAGCCAGGCGCGGGCGCCGGTGGGGCCGGCGTCCCGCGCGGTGCCGGCGGGCGGCGCCGCCGG
>NZ_AOPZ01000166.1 GCF_000414115.1 Streptomyces aurantiacus JA 4570 | reverse complement strand
CACGTGGACGAGCCGAGCTCCCATGTGGACTGGTCGGCGGGGGCTGTAGAGGTCCTCACGGAGTCCCGTGAGTGGTCGGTGCGGGAGGGCGGTGCGCCGCGTCGTGCGGGTGTGTCGTCGTTCGGCGTGAGCGGGACGAACGCGCACGTGATCGTGGAGCAGGTTCCGGTTCCGGTGGAGGAGCTTGAACCTACTGAGTCTGCTAAAACGAGCGTTCTATCCAGCGCGTTGCCATGGTTGGTGTCGGCGCGCACCGAGGGGGCGCTGCGGGCGCAGGCCGACCGGCTGCGTGAGCACCTGGTGGCGCGGGCCGACGTCGACGTGGTGAACGTCGGCTGGTCGTTGCTGTCGGGCCGGGCCCTGCACGAACACCGGGCCGTGGTCTTCGGCCGGGAGCGGGAGGACTTCCTGACCGGCCTCGAGACGCTGGCTTCCGGCGGCCCGGGTGGCGCGGTGTCGGGGTCCGTGGCCGACGGTCGTATCGGCGTGGTCTTCACCGGTCAGGGGAGTCAGCGTCTCGGTATGGGCCGGGAGTTGTACGACGCCTTCCCGGTGTTCGCGGACGCGCTCGATGAGGTGTGCGCGCACCTGGATGGCCTGCTTGACCGGCCTCTGAAGGAGGTCATGTTCGGGGCGGACGCCGAGCTGTTGGAGCAGACGGGGTACGCGCAGCCCGCGCTGTTCGCCGTCGAGGTGGCCCTGTACCGCCTGGCCGAGTCGTTCGGGGTGCGGCCGGAGATCGTCGG
>NZ_AOPZ01000165.1 GCF_000414115.1 Streptomyces aurantiacus JA 4570 | reverse complement strand
CCGGCGGCGCGCCGGTGGTGGCGGGAGCGGCGACGACGTCCAGGGCCTGGCGCGTGAGGTGCTTCATGGGGAGTCGGCCTTCCTCGGTCGTGGCCGGCCCGGAGAGGGCGTGGCCGACGCGGATGACGTGCGTGACGTCCTCCCCGGCGGTGGGCGGGGGGCCGGCCACCGCCGGGGGTCCGGCACTCGGCTGGAGCGCCGGCCGGGCCCGGGGAGAGACCGGGCCCGGCCGGGGGGTGCCCCGATCCGGGGAGCCCCGCTGGGTCTCAGCGAGGGGAGAGCCCCGCTGCTTCACCGTGGCCACAGCGTGCCGCCCGCGCACCCCCGCCGGTCAGGGCCCCCGGCCCCCCTGCGGGCGGGAAGACCTCCCGGCCGGAGCGGGTGCGGGCACCCGGGACAGAGGGGTCCGCTGCCTGGACGATGGGTAGGGACGAGGGGTGGACACGGGCGGGCACCCGCCCACGACCTCCGTGCCGACCTGCCGTGGGGAGCCGCGCCTTGACGACGCCCGCCGAGTCCCCGGAGCTCGCCGAGCTCACCGTGGTCATCGCCGACGACCATCCCGTGGTGCGGGGCGGACTGCGGGCCCTGCTCGGCTCCATCGACGGCATCGCGGTGGTCGGCGAGGCGTCGGGCGGCCGGGACGCGGTGCGCGAGACGCTGCTGCGCCGGCCGCGGGTGCTCGTCGTCGACCTGGAGATGCCCGACCTGGACGGGGTGTCGGCGACCCGCGAGGTGATGGCGGCGGCTCCGGAGACGGCCGTGCTGGTCCTGACCATGTTCGAGGACGACGAGTCGGTGTTCGCGGCGATGCGGGCGGGGGCGCGCGGCTTCATCCTGAAGGGCGCGGGCCAGGACGAGATCGTCCGGGCGGTACGGTGCGTCGCCGCCGGCGAGGCCATCTTCGGGCCGCGGATCGCCCGCCGGGTGGCCGAGTGGATGGCCCGCCCGGCGGACGCGGCGGCGGCCTCGCCGTTCCCGGAACTGACGGTTCGCGAGCTGGAGGTCCTCGACCTGATCGCGGCCGGCATGGCCAACCCGGCGATCGCCCGCAGGCTCCGGCTCGCCCCCAAGACGATCAGCAACCACGTCTCGGCCATCTTCATGAAGCTGCGCGTGGCCGACCGCGCGACGGCGATCGTCCGGGCCCGGGACGCGGGGCTCGGGCGCGGCTCCTAGGCGGGCGCATCCGCCAGCAGGCGCATCTGCTCGGCCGAGGCCCCAACGCCTCGCGCGGGTAAGGGCGTTGGGCCCTCTCCTCAGCCCACGAGCTCCTTCCCCCGCAGGCCCTCCGCGCTCCCGTTGCCCGCACTCCCGGTCGCCGCGGGGCGCGCCGACCGCGGCACCGCCACCCGGTGCGCCGGATCCCGCACCTCGCCGACGAGGAGTTCGAGGACGTCCTCCAGGGCGACGAGGCCGAGCACCTTGCCGGAGGCGTCGGCGACCTGCGCCAGATGCGTCGCGGCGTGCCGCATCACCGTCAGGGCGTCGTCCAGGGGGAGTTCGGCGCGCAGCGTCGTCATCTGGTGCCAGACGTGCTGCGGCACCGCGCGGCCGGTGTCCTCCAGGTCCAGTACGTCCTTCACGTGGAGGTAGCCCATGAAGGCGCCGTTCTCCGCGCGGACCGGGAAGCGGGAGTAGCCCGTGCGGCCGGTCAGTTCGACGACCTGGGCCGGGGTGACCGACGGGCCGACGGTGACCAGCGACGCGCGGTCGAGCAGGACGTCCGTCACCGGGCGGGAGCCCAGCTCCAGGGCGTCCTCCAGGCGCTCCTGCGCCCGCGGGTCGATGAGGCCCGCCTGGCCCGCGTCCTCCACGAGGCGGCCGAGCTGGACGCTGGTGAAGACCGCCTCCACCTCGTCCTTGGGCTCGACCCTGAAGAGCCGCAGGATCAGCCGGGCGCAGGCACCGAGGGCCGCCGTGACCGGGCGGCACAGGCGGGCGAACGCCACCAGGCCCGGGCTGAGCCACAGCGCGGTCCGCTCGGGCGCCGCCATCGCGAGGTTCTTCGGGAGCATCTCGCCGATGACGAGGTGGAGGAAGACCACGACGGCCAGCGCGATCACGTACCCCAAGGGGTGGATCATGCTCTCGGGCAGGTGCGCCGCGTGGAAGAGCGGTTCGAGCAGATGCGCCACGGTCGGCTCCGCGACGGCGCCGAGCGTCAGCGAGCAGACGGTGATGCCGAACTGGGCGGCGGCCATCATCTGCGGCAGGTGCTCCAGGCCGTACAGGACCTGCCGGGCCCGCTTGCCGGCCAGCGGCTCGATCTGGCTGCGCCGCACGGACACGAGGGCGAACTCGGCCCCCACGAAGAAGCCGTTGGCCAGCACGAGCAGGAGGGCGAAGAGGAGTTGGAGCGCGCTCATCGCACGGCCTCCGCGACACCCGCACCGGCTCTGTCCCCGGACCCGTCATCGATCCCGGCACCGGCACCGGCACCGACGGCGCCCGCGCCGACCTGCCGCCCGGCGGCACCAGCGGCACCGGCCGCACCAGCGGCACCAGCCTGCTCCCCGGACTCGGCCGGGTCACCGACCCCCGCACGGCGGCCGGTACGAACCAACCGCACCCGCTCCGCCCGGTAGTGCCCCACCTGGCGCACCGCGAGCCGCCAGCCCGGGAGTTCGGCGCGGTCGCCGGGGGCCGGGATGCGGCCGAGCAGATCGGCGACCAGGCCCGCCACGGTCTCGTACGGACCCTCCGGTACGTCGAGTCCTATGCGCTGGAGCGTGTCCACCCGGCAGCCGCCGTCGGCGTCCCACGCCGGCCGGCCGTCCTCGGGCGGCGCGGCGGCGAGTTCGGGCGGCCCGCCGGGGTGGTCGTGCTCGTCGCGGACCTCGCCGACGAGTTCCTCGACGATGTCCTCCAGGGTGACCACCCCGGCCGTGCCGCCGTACTCGTCGACGACGACGGCGATCGGCTGCTCGCTGCGCAGCCGTTCCAGGAGGGGCTGCACGGGCAGCGTCTCCGGGACGAGCAGGGGGGACTTGGCGATACGGCCCACGGGGGTGCGCAGCCGCTCGTGGGCGGGGACCGCGAGGGCGTCCTTGAGGTGGACCATGCCGACGACCTCGTCGATCCGGTCCCGGTACACCGGGAAGCGGGACAGGCCGGTGGCGCGGGTCAGGTTGACCACGTCCTCGGCGGTGGCGGAGGACTGCAGGGCGCTGACCTTCACGCGGGGCGTCATCACGTGCTGCGCGGTGAGCTCGTCGAGGATGAGCGTGCGCACGAACAGGTCGGCGGTGTCCTGCTCCAGGGCGCCCGCGCGGGCCGAGTGGCGGGCGAGGGAGACGAGTTCACCGGGGGTGCGGGCGGAGGCGAGCTCCTCGGTGGGCTCGACGCCGAGGGACCGCACGAGTCGGTTCGCGACCGCGTTCAGGGCGGCGATCACCGGCCGGAACAGGCGGGAGAAGGCGTGCTGCGGGCCCGCGACGAACCGCGCGACCTGCAGCGGCCGGGACACCGCCCAGTTCTTGGGCACCAGCTCGCCGATCACCATCTGCACCGCGGACGCGAGCAGCATGCCGACGGCCACCGACACCCCTGGGACGAGGGCCGGTTCGGCGAGCATGCCGACGACGAGGGAGGTGAGGGTGATGCCGAGCTGGGTGCCCGACAGCTGGAAGGAGAGTTCCTTGAGGGCGCCGACGACCGTGCGCGCCCGGCGGTCGCCGTCGGCGGCGGCCTTCTCGGCGTCGGGCCGCTCGACGGTGACGAGGCCGAACTCGGCGGCCACGAAGAAGCCGTTGGCGAGGATCAGCAGGAAGGCCGCTCCGAGGAGCAGCAGGGGGATGGTCATGATGCCGCCGCCTCGCCCGGTGCTCGGGTTCCCGGATGTCGGGAGGGGGCGGCGCAGGTACTACAGGACGATCCGTCCATCGCCGGAGGGGGTCACTCCTCGGGTAGTCAGGAGCCCCGTTCCGGCCGCGCCGGCCGTCCGGGGCGGGGCCGGCCCATGCTGCCTGCCCCGCCCACCAGATTAATCACGACGGACGCCGGTGCGTCAGTTCGGGACCCCCGAGTCCTCCCGGATTCCCGGCCCGGGCGATCCCCTAGTGCACGTCCGTGGCCCCGCGCGCCTCGGCCAGGGCGCGCAGCGCGCGGGCGTCGCTGATGGCGCGCTGCTTGGCGATGCCCGGCTGGATGCCGAGGGCGGGCAGGCTGGTGCCGTCGGTGAGGTCGAGGAACACCCAGGGGTCTCCCGGGCGCAGGTTGACCCGCACGATCTCGGCCCACTCCAGGCGCCGCTTGGTGGCGATGTTGACGACGGTCACGCCGCTGTCGTCGGCGACCACCTTGGGCCTGCTCAGCAGGACGAGCACGCCGAGCAGCAGCGCGCCGGTGAAGACGAAGCTGGTGCGCTCCCCCGGGCTGAGGTTCGGGAGCAGCACGGAGATCACCGCGAGGGCCACGAAGACCGCGACCCCGGCGGTGAGCAGGACCGCCCGGGTGCGGGCGGGCCGGAAGGTGACGGGCAGGGCGGGCACGGCCCCGGAAGCGGTCTCGTCGGACATGGCGGCGGTCTCCGGCGCGGTCACAGGCGGCAGGCGTGGATGGCCGTGGTCAGGATGGCCCGCGCCCCGATGGCGTACAGATCGTCCATGACGCGCTGGGCGTCCTTGGTGGGGACCATGGAACGCACGGCGACCCACCCTTCGTTGTGCAGCGGCGAGATGGTCGGCGACTCCAGGCCCGGGGTGAGGGCCACGGCCTGTTCGAGGTGCTCGGCGCGGCAGTCGTAGTCCATCATCACGTACGTCCGGGCGACCAGGACGCCCTGGAGGCGGCGCAGGAACTGCTGCACCTTCGGGTCGTCGATGTCGGCTCCGGTGCGCCGGATGACGACGGCCTCGGACTTCATGATCGGCTCGCCGAAGACCTCGAGACCGGCGTTGCGCAGGCTGGTGCCGGTCTCGACGACGTCCGCGATGACCTGGGCGACGCCCAGCTCGATGGCGGTCTCGACGGCGCCGTCCAGGTGGATGACGGAGGCGTCGATGCCGCTGTCGGCGAGGTGCTTGTCGACGATGCCCTCGTAGGAGGTGGCGACGGTGCGGCCCGCCAGGTCGTCGATGCCCTGCGCGGTGCCGGGCTTCGCGGCGAAGCGGAAGGTGGAGCGGGCGAAGCCGAGCGGCAGGATCTCCTCGGCGTTGGCGCCGGAGTCGATCAGCAGGTCGCGTCCGGTGATGCCGATGTCGAGCTTGCCGGAGGAGACGTAGATGGCGATGTCGCGCGGGCGCAGGTAGAAGAACTCGACCTCGTTCTCGGGGTCGACGAGGACGAGTTCCTTGGACTCCTTGCGCTGCTGGTAGCCGGCCTCATGCAGCATCGCCGACGCAGGTCCGGACAGTGAACCCTTGTTGGGGACGGCGATGCGCAGCATGAGGTCGGATTCCTTTGCGTGGAGACGTGAAGAGCAGGACGGATGAATCGGATCGCGTGCTTCAGGTGAGCGCGCGCTCAAGGGCCTCTAGAGGTGGGCGTACACGTCGTTGAGGGAGATGCCGCGGGCGACCATCATCACCTGTACGTGGTACAGGAGCTGGGAGATCTCCTCGGCGGCGGCTTCCTTGCCCTCGTACTCGGCGGCCATCCACACCTCGGCGGCCTCTTCGACGACCTTCTTGCCGATGGCGTGGACGCCCTTGTCCACCAGTTCCGCGGTGCGGGAGGTGGCGGGGTCACCGTGGGCGGCCTTGTGCTGGAGCTCGGTGAAGAGCTCCTCGAAAGTCTTCTTGGACATGATGTCGCTTACTCTACGCGCCCGCGCGGCCCCGCTAGCGCCAGGGCTCCGAGACCGTGCGCAGCGTGGCCGCCGTGGCCACGGCGGCCGTGACCGCCTCGTGGCCCTTGTCCTCGGTGGAGCCCTCGATGCCCGCGCGGTCCAGGGCCTGCTCCTCGGTGTCGCAGGTCAGGACGCCGAAGCCGATGGGCACACCGGTGTCGACGGACACCTGGGTGAGCCCCTGGGCGACGCCCTGGCAGACGTACTCGAAGTGCGGGGTGCCTCCGCGGATGACGACGCCGAGTGCCACGATCGCGTCGTAGCCGCGGCCCGCGAGCACCTTGGCGACGACCGGCAGCTCGAAGCTGCCGGGCACGCGAAGGAGCGTCGGCTCGTCGATGCCGAGCTCGTGCAGGGCGCGCAGTGCGCCGTCGACGAGACCGTCCATGATCCGCTCGTGCCACAGGGCGGCGACGACGGCGACCCGCAGGTCGCCACAGTTCTTCACGCTCAGTTCGGGGGCACCCTTGCCGCTCACGCGCTTCTCCTTGGGGGTCTACTTCGGGCGTCTGGTGGTGGTACGTCTACTGGTTGCCGCAGGCCGACATGTCCGGGGTGTCCAGCCAGGGCAGGTCGTGGCCCATGCGGTCCCGCTTGGTGCGCAGATAGCGCAGATTGTGCTCGCCGACGGTCACCGGCATGGGCTCCCGCGCGATGACCTTCAGGCCGTGCCGGGCGAGCGCTTCGGTCTTGTCGGGGTTGTTGGTGAGCAGGCGCAGGCTGCGTACGCCGAGGTCCTCCAGGATCTGGGCGCCGGCGCCGTAGTCGCGGGCGTCGGCGGGCAGACCCAGTTCGAGGTTGGCGTCCAGGGTGTCGCTGCCGCGCTCCTGGAGTTCGTAGGCGCGCAGCTTGGACAGCAGGCCGATGCCGCGCCCCTCGTGGCCGCGCAGATAGACCACGACGCCGCGCCGGGCGTCGGTGACGCGCCGCATGGACTCCTCGAGCTGCGGCCCGCAGTCGCAGCGCAGCGAGTGGAAGACGTCGCCGGTCAGGCACTCGGAGTGGATGCGGACCAGGACCTCCTCGCCGGTGCCGATGTCGCCGTGGACGAGGGCGACGTGCTCGACGCCGTCGACGGTGGAGCGGTAGCCGTACGCGGTGAACTCGCCGTAGGAGGTGGGCAGGCGGACCTCGGCCTCGCGGCGCACGGTGGGCTCGGCGGTGCGGCGGTAGGCGATCAGGTCGGCGATGGAGATGATCGTCAGGCCGTGCCTGCGGGCGAACGGGACCAGCTCGGGCAGCCGCAGCATCCGGCCGTCCTCGCCCGCGATCTCGACGATCGCCCCGGCGGGACGCAGCCCCGCGAGCCGGGCGAGGTCGACGGCGGCCTCGGTGTGGCCGTCGCGCACCAGGACGCCGCCCGCCTTGGCGCGCAGCGGGAAGATATGGCCCGGCCGCACGAAGTCCCCGGCCTCGGCCTTGCCGCCGGCGAGGAGCTGGAGCGTGGTGGCTCGGTCGGCGGCGGAGATGCCGGTGGTGACGCCGTGGGCGCCACTGGCGTCGACGGAGACGGTGAAGGCCGTGCTCATCGACTCGGTGTTGTTCTCGACCATCTGCGGCAGGTGGAGGCGCTCCAGTTCGTCGCTCTCCATGGGCGCGCAGATCAGGCCGCGGCACTCGCTCATCATGAAGGCGACGATCTCGGGCGTGGCCTTCTCGGCGGCGATGACGAGGTCGCCCTCGTTCTCGCGGTCCTCGTCGTCGACGACCACGACGGGCCGGCCCGCGGCGATGTCACGGATGGCCATCTCCACCGGGTCGAGGCGCAGGTCCTCGGTGTGGTCGGCCACGAGGGCGGGACTGGGGTGTGCGGTCATGCCGGGGCTCCTTCCAGAGCGGGCCGCTGCTGGGTGGTGGTCTGCCGTGAGCGCAGCCACCAGTCGCGCAGGCCCCACAGGACGAGGGCGAGATAGACGACGTACACGAGACCGGAGAAGGCGAGGCCGCTGGAGAAGGCGAGGGGGACGCCGACGAGGTCGACGAGCAGCCAGGCGAACCAGAACTCGACGAGGCCGCGCGCCTGGGCGACCATCGCGGCGAGCGTGCCGACGAAGATGTAGGCGTCCGGCCAGGGGTTCCAGGACAGCTCGGGTACGGCGGTGAACAGCGTGCCGACCGCGAGGGTGCCGAGTGCGGTGCCCGCGAGCAGGACACCGCGTTCCTTCCAGGTGGCGAAGCGCACGGCGATGGTGCCGTCCTGCGCGCGCCGGCTCCCCCGGGTCCACTGCCGCCAGCCCCACACGGCGACGCCGATGACGAGGAGCTGCTTGCCGACGCCGCCGGACAGCTGCGCGGAGGCGTACGCGGCGACGAGGACGACGCCGGACAGGAACTGGGCGGGCCAGGTCCATATGGAGCGGCGCCAGCCGAGCGCGAGCGCGACCAGGCCGATGGTGTTGCCGACCATGTCGGACCACATGATGTGCTGCCCGAAGGCGGTGAAGACCTCGGAGTTCAGCCAGTCGAACGTGCTCACCGCCCGGCCTCCTCGGCCACCGCCGCGGCCCCGGCGGGAGCGTCCGCCCGGGCGCCGAGCAGCCGCTCGACGTACTTGGCGATGACGTCGACCTCCAGGTTGACCGGGTCGCCGGGCTGCTTGACGCCGAGGGTGGTCAGGGCGAGCGTCGTGGGGATCAGGCTGATGGTGAAGTAGTCGGGCCCGGCGTCGACGACGGTCAGGCTCACGCCGTCGACGGTGATGGAGCCCTTCTCGACGACGTAGCGGGCGAGTTCCTCGGGCAGCGAGATCTTGATGATCTCCCAGTTCTCGGAGGGCTTGCGGTCAAGGACCGTGCCGACAGAATCAACGTGACCCTGCACGATGTGTCCGCCGAGGCGCGCGCCGACGGCCGTCGGGCGCTCCAGGTTGACCTTCGAGCCGGGCACGAGGGCGCCGAGGCTGGACCGGTCGAGCGTCTCGGCCATGACGTCGGCGGTGAACTCGTCGCCGTCGTGCTCCACGACCGTCAGACACACGCCGTTGACGGCGATGGAGTCGCCGTGCTTGGCGCCCTCGGTGACGACGGGGCCGCGCAGGCGGAAGCGGGACGCGTCGCCCAGGTTCTCGACGGCGGTGACTTCGCCCAGCTCTTCGACGATTCCGGTGAACACTCAGTGCTCCTTCGTTCCGGGGGCCGCGACGGCCGCGGTGATACGCAGATCGGGTCCGAGCGCGACGCACTCGCGCACGTCGAGGCGCAACGCCTCGGTGATGGTCGTGATTCCGCCGCCGGTGAGGGCGGCGGGGCCCGCGCCGAGCAGCGCGGGCGCGAGGTAGCCGACCACGCGGTCGACGGCTCCGGCGGCCACGAAGGCACCGGCGAGCGTCGGCCCGCCTTCGAGCAGCACGGACCGCACGCCGCGGGCGTGCAGTTCGGCGAGCAGCGCGTCGATGTCGAGGCCGCGGGCGGCGCTCGCGGGCCGCGGCGAGCGGATGTCGGCG
>NZ_AOPZ01000164.1 GCF_000414115.1 Streptomyces aurantiacus JA 4570 | reverse complement strand
CGTCGTCGCCGCGGCCGCCGCCTTCTTGCGGACCGAGCGGAACGCGCCCTTCAGCCGCTCCGCGGCCTCCTCGCCCTTGCGGCTCCCGGAGGAACCGGAACCGGGCGGCGGGGCCTGTGGCGGGGTCGGGGGGGCGGGGCCTGTGGCGGGATCGGGGGCAGCGGCACGACCTTCGTCGCGTCCACCGGGTCCACCGCGTGCTTGTCCTCGGCGAAGTCCGGCGCGTTGATCACGTCCTGGAGCATCGCCCGCGCGCCCGCGTCGTCGAGCCGCTGCTCGGGGTCCTTGGCGAGCAGGCCGTAGATGACCTTCTCCAGCAACGGGCCCGCGTTCTGCGGCGGTTCGACCGCCTCCGTCATCACGGCGGTGAGGGTCGCTATGGCCGAGCCCTTGTCGTACGGAGGCACGCCCTCCACGGCCGCGTAGATCAGGCCGCCGAGCGACCACATGTCGGCCGCGGGGCCGGGCTTGTGGCCGCGCGCCCGCTCCGGCGAGATGTACGAAGGGGCGCCGACGAGCATGCCCGTCGACGTGATGGACGGGTCGCCCTCGACCTGGGCGATGCCGAAGTCCGTCAGGACGACGCGGCCGTCCTCGGCGATCAGCACGTTGGACGGCTTCACGTCGCGGTGCAGGATGCCCTCGCGGTGCGCCGAGCGCAGCACGTCGAGCACGGCGAGCCCGACCTCGGCCGCGCGCCTCGGCGTGAGCATCCCGTCCTCGCGGACGGCCTCGGCGAGGGACTTGCCCTCGACGAGCTCCATCACGATCCACGGCCGGTCGTCCTCGTCGACCACGTCATAGACCGTCACGGCACCGGTGTTGCGGATCCGGGCGATCGCCTTGGCCTCGCGCAGCGTGCGCGTGATGAGCCGGCGCTTCTCGTCCTCGTCGATGCTCGACGGGAAACGCAGCTCCTTCACCGCGACCGTGCGGCCCAGCGTCTCGTCCTTGGCGCGCCAGACGGTGCCCATGCCGCCGCGGCCGAGCACGTCACCGAGCCGGTACCGGCCCGCGAGGAGACGTGCGCTCTGATCCTGACGAGCCTCGCCCGTCTGCTCCGCCTCCGACATGCGTCCCCTCAACTACCCGCACAACCCGCCCTGACAGAGCCTTCATTGTCCCTCACCCCGGGACCGGTCAACGCCGCGGGTCCGGCGTCCCACATCATGGACATTCCCACCGGCTCAACCCCGGCGCACCCTCCCAAACCTCCCTCGCCATACCCCCCTTGACCACCCCCCTCGGGTCAAACCGCCCGGAACTCCCCGGTTGACAGGGCTACAGCGGCACGATGTCCGGCGCCCCGAGCCGCGCCGCGTCCGCCGTCAGGTCGTCCGGCTGGCGCTGCGACTCGCGCTCGGCCTCCACCCGCTTCTCGTAGTGCTGCACCTCCCGCTCGATCTGGTCCTTGTCCCAGCCGAGCACCGGCGCCATCAGCTCCGCGCACTCCCGGGCACTGCGGGTGCCGCGGTCGAAGGTCTCGATGGAGATGCGCGTGCGCCGCGTGAGCACGTCGTCCAGGTGGCGGGCGCCCTCGTGGGACGCGGCGTAGACGACCTCGGCGCGGAGATAGTCCTCGGCGCCGCCCAGCGGCTCGCCCAGGCCCGGGTCGGCGGTGACGAGTTCGAGCACTTCCTCCGCCAGCGCGCCGAAGCGGTTCAGCAGGTGCTCCACGCGCACCACATGGAGCCCCGTGCGCGCCGCGATGCCCGCGCGGGCGTTCCACAGCGCGCGATAGCCCTCGGCGCCGACCAGCGGGACGTCTTCGGTGACGCAGTCGGCGACACGCTGGTCCAGGCCGTGCACCGCCTCGTCCACGGCGTCCTTGGCCATCACGCGGTACGTCGTGTACTTGCCGCCCGCGACGACGACCAGGCCGGGCGCGGGGTGCGCGACCGTGTGCTCGCGGGAGAGCTTGCTGGTGGCGTCCGACTCGCCGGCGAGCAGCGGCCGCAGGCCCGCGTACACCCCCTGCACGTCGTCGCGAGAGAGCGGCACCGCGAGCACCGAGTTCACATGCTCCAGGAGATAGTCGATGTCCGCGCTGGACGCCGCCGGGTGGGCCTTGTCCAGGTCCCAGTCGGTGTCCGTGGTCCCGATGATCCAGTGCCGGCCCCAGGGGATCACGAACAGGACGCTCTTCTCCGTGCGCAGGATGAGCCCGGTGGAGGAGTTGATCCGGTCCTTGGGCACGACCAGATGGATGCCCTTGGACGCCCGGACGTGGAACTGGCCGCGCTCGCCGACCATCGCCTGGGTGTCGTCGGTCCACACGCCCGTGGCGTTCACGATCTGCTTGGCCCGGATCTCGTACTCCCCGCCGGCCTCGACGTCCTGGACGCGGGCGCCGACGACGCGCTCGCCCTCGCGCAGGAAGCCCGTGACCCGGGCGCGGTTGGCGGCCCTGGCGCCATAGGCGGCGGCTGTGCGCACGAGGGTGGCGACATAGCGGGCGTCGTCCATCTGCGCGTCGTAGTACTGCAACGCGCCGACGAGGGCGTCCTTCTTCAGGCAGGGGGCCACGCGCAGGGCGTGACGGCGGGTCAGGTGCCGGTGCATGGGCAGGCCCCGGCCGTGGCCGCGCGCCATCGACATGGCGTCGTACAACGCGACTCCGGATCCCGCGTACAACCGCTCCCAGCCCTGGTGCTGGAGCGGATACAGGAACGCGACGGGCTTCACCAGGTGCGGCGCGAGCCGTTCGAGGAGCAGGCCGCGCTCCTTGAGGGCCTCGCGGACGAGCGCGAAGTCCAGCATCTCCAGATAGCGCAGACCGCCGTGGATCAGCTTGCTGGACCGGCTGGACGTGCCCGACGCCCAGTCTCTCGCCTCGACGATGCCCGTGCTCAGGCCGCGGGTGACGGCGTCGAGCGCGGTGCCCGCGCCGACCACGCCCGCGCCCACGACGAGAATGTCCAGCTCGCGCTCGGCCATGCCCGCGAGTGCCTCGGCACGCTCCGCCGGGCCCAGAGTCGCTGTCCTCACCGCTGCCTCCCGTGATTTTCGGGTGTGGTCGCGCTCACATCATGCCCAGATTCTTGCCGCGCCCGCCGAGTTCGGCCACGCGGCCTGTGGAAAACCCGCGGAAGACACCGCCAACACTCCGACGCCGCAAGGAGTCCAATCCCGCAAATCGGTCATATTTACTCCTAGTCTGACATTGCACTCGCCCATCTTGTCCACAGGGCTTGCGCGATCGTCCCGCTTTGGCTATATCCGCCCGGCTATTGGGAAGGACGGCTCACCGCCATGCCAGCAGACCTCGCCGTCATCGGTCTCGGCCACCTCGGCCTGCCTCTCGCCCAGGCCGCCGCCGCAGGCGGCATCGCCACCATCGGCTACGACCCCGTCCGGGCACCCGACCTGGCCGGCGGCCGCCTGCCGGGCGACGGCACCGAAGGCACCCTCACCGCGGCGGACGTCCGCCGGATGCTCTCGGGAGGCTTCCGGCCGACCACCGACCCCGCCGAACTCGGCCGCGTCCGCACCGCCGTCATCTGCGCCCCCACGCCCCCGGCCGCGGACCGCTCGCTCGACCTCGGCCAGGTGGCCGAGGCCGCCCGCGCCCTCGCCGGGCGGCTGCGCCCGCACACCACCGTCATCCTCGAATCACCCGCATACCCGGGAACCACCGAGGAATTCCTGCGCCCCCTCCTCGAAGAGGGCTCGGGCCTGCGCGCCGGCCGGGACTTCCACCTCGCCTACTCCCCCGGCCGCCTCGACCCCGGCAACCGCACCCACGGCTACGCCGGTACCCCCAAGGTCATCGGCGGCCTCACCCCCGCCTGCACCGAGTCCGCCGCCGCCTTCTACGGCCGCCTCACCGACAAGGTCGTCCGCGCGCGGGGCCCCCGGGAGGCCGAAACCGTGCATCTCCTGGAGACCAACTACCGGCACGTGAACATGGCGCTGGTCAACGAGATGGCCGTGCTCTGCCACGACCTCGGCATCGACCTGTGGGACGTCATCCGCTGCGCCGAGACCAAGCCCTTCGGCTTCCAGGCGTTCCGCCCCGGCCCCGGCGTCGGCGGTCACGGCGTGCCCCTGGACGTGCCGGGCCCCGCGCGCGGCGCCCGCCCGCTGCGCATCGTCGAGCTCGCCCAGCAGGTCAACGACCGCATGCCCGGCTACGTGATCCAGCGCGCCGCGACCCTGCTCAACGAGCACGGCAAGTCCGCGCGCGGCGCCCGCGTGCTGCTCCTCGGCGTCACGTACAAGCCCGACGTCGCCGACCAGGAGGCCGCACCCGCGCAGGAGATCGCGGTCCGCCTCATGGAGCTGGGCGCGGCCGTCAGCTATCACGACCCGTATGTCGCGCACTGGAGCGTTCTCGGCCATCCCGTCCCCCGCGCGGACACCCTCTACGAAGCCGCCGCCGAGGCCGACCTGACGATCCTGCTCCAGCACCACCGCACGTACGACCTCCAGGGCCTGGCCGTGAAGGCCCAGCTCCTGCTGGACACCAGGGGCGCGACCCCGGCGGGCGCCGCCCACCGTCTCTGATCCCACACACAACCCCCTGGGGCCCTTCGCGCGCTGCTGCTACCGTGCGGATCCAGTCACTTACCGCACACCAGTGCACTCACGTCCCAGGGGGAAACCAGATGACGCAGCCCACGCCTCCAGGCCAGGGCGGACAGCCGTACGGGCAGCAGCCCTACGGCCAGCAGCAGTACGGCCAGCAGCCGGGTGCCGGCCAGCCCGGATACGGCTACCCGCAGCAGGCGCAGCAGCCCTATGGCCAGCAGCCGCAGCAGCCGTACAACGCCTTCCCGCAGCAGCCGCAGCAGCCGCAGCCCGGCGGTTTCCCGCCGCCTCCGGCCGCCCGCGGGAACATCGGCCTCGGCGTGGCGGTCGCCTTCGTGGCCGCCCTGGTCGCCGCGGGCGTCTACGGGGCCATCATCGGCGCCACCGAGCACGAGATCGGCTGGGCCGCCGTCGGCGTCGGCTTCGTCGTGGGCCTGGTCGCGGGCAAGGTCGGCGGCTCCAACCCGGCCGTCGGGGCCCTCGCCGGGGTCTTCTCGCTCGGCGCGGTGTACATCGGCCAGCTGGTCGGCGCCTCCATGATCATCGCCGACAAGGCGAAGATCGACTTCACCGAGGTGTTCTTCGACAACTTCGACCTCGTGCAGGAAGCGTGGAAGCACGAGGCCGACGCGATGACGTACGTGTTCTTCGCGATAGCGGCCGTCGCGGCCTTCGGCAGTGCGAAGCGCGCCGGGCAGTAGCGGCACGCGGCACGCGAAACGGCCTGGGGCCGACCACCTCTCCCGGTGGTCGGCCCCAGGCCGTTCGGCCTCCGAAGGCGCCGTACGACGGCGTCAGCGGCGGTGCTGCGAGTCCGCCACCGTGACCTCGACGCGCTGGAACTCCTTGAGCTCGCTGTAGCCCGTCGTGGCCATGGCCCGGCGCAGCGCTCCGAAGAAGTTCATCGAGCCGTCGGGGATGTGCGAGGGACCGGTGAGGATCTCCTCGGTGGTGCCGACGCTGCCGAGGTCGACCTTCTTGCCGCGCGGCACGTCCTCGTGGACGGCCTCCATGCCCCAGTGGTGGCCCTTGCCGGGGGCGTCCGTGGCGCGCGCGAGGGGCGAGCCCATCATCACGGCGTCGGCGCCGCACGCGACGGCCTTGGGCAGGTCGCCGGACCAGCCCACGCCGCCGTCGGCGATGACGTGGACGTAGCGCCCGCCGGACTCGTCCATGTAGTCGCGCCGGGCGGCGGCCACGTCGGCCACGGCCGTCGCCATCGGCACCTGGATGCCGAGGACGTTGCGCGTGGTGTGCGCGGCGCCGCCGCCGAAGCCGACGAGGACACCGGCCGCGCCGGTGCGCATCAGGTGCAGCGCGGCGGTGTACGTGGCGCAGCCGCCGACGATCACCGGCACGTCGAGTTCGTAGATGAACTGCTTCAGGTTCAGCGGCTCGGCGGCACCGGAGACGTGCTCCGCCGACACCGTCGTACCGCGGATCACGAAGATGTCCACGCCCGCGTCCACGACGGCCTTGGAGAACTGCGCGGTGCGCTGCGGCGACAGGGCGGCGGCGGTGACGACCCCGGAGTCGCGCACCTCCTTGATGCGCTGCCCGATCAGCTCCTCCTTGATGGGCGCCTCGTAGATCTCCTGGAGGCGCCGGGTGGCCGTCTCCGCGGGCAGCTCGGCGATCTCGTCGAGCAGCGGCTGCGGGTCCTCGTACCGCGTCCACAGGCCCTCGAGGTTCAGCACGCCGAGGCCGCCGAGCTCACCGATGCGGATGGCCGTGGCCGGGGAGACCACGGAGTCCATGGGGGCCGCGAGGAAGGGCAGCTCGAAGCGGTAGGCGTCGATCTGCCAGGCGATCGAGACCTCCTTGGGGTCCCGGGTGCGCCGGCTCGGTACGACGGCGATGTCGTCGAAGGCGTACGCCCGGCGGCCGCGCTTGCCGCGCCCGATCTCGATCTCAGTCACGTGTGTGGCCCTTCAGCTTTCCTACGACACTCCGTATATGCCGTTCCAGTATCCCCGACACGCGCGCGTGGGGGCGGC
>NZ_AOPZ01000163.1 GCF_000414115.1 Streptomyces aurantiacus JA 4570 | reverse complement strand
GGCCGCCGCGCGTCGAGCACGGTCCCGAGGCGGTACGCCGCTTCCGCGCTGCCGCCGCCCGCCGCGCACCGCAGGTGGCGCTCGGCGTCCCGCTCGTCGCCGTCGCGCAGCCGTGCCGTGCCGACCTGGAGGGCGGCCTCGGTGTGCCCGGCCGCGGCGGCCCGCTCGTACCACTTGAGGGCCGCCGCGTCGTCGCCCCGGCTCGCGTACAGAATCCCGAGGTTGAAGGCCGCGTCCACGCTGCCCGCCTCCGCGGCCTTGGAGAACCACGGCTCGGCGCCGGCCGCGTCGCCGCCCTGGAGCAGCAGCACGGCGAGCGCGTTGGCGGCCTCGCGGTGCCCGGCGTACGCGGCGCGGCGGTACCACTGGTCGGCCTGGGCGGTGCGCTTCTGCTCGGCGCACAGCAGGCCGAGGTTGTACGCCCCGTTGTTGTCGCCCGCGTCCATCGCCGCGCGGTACCAGCGCTCGGCGGTCTGGGTCTCGCCGCGCTCGGCGTGCAGCGCGCCCAGCGCGTTCGCGGCGTTCCCGTCGCCGTCCTGGGCGGCCTTGAGCCACCACACGGCGGCGTTGCCCTCGTCGCCCGCGTCGCGCAGCAGGAAGCCGAGCGCGCAGGCGGCCCGGGCCTCGCCGTCCTTCGCGGACGTCAGATACCAGCGGCCGGCCTCCTTCAGCTCGCCGCGCCGCTCCAGGATCGCGCCGAGGTGCAGGGCCGCGCGGCGGTGACCGCGCGCGGCCGCCTGGCGGTACCACTGCTCGGCCTCGTCGGTGAACGAGAGCCCGCCGTCGGCGCGCTGACCGTCGGCACGCTTGTCGTCGGCGCCGCCCGGCCGTGCACCGTCTCCGCGTCCGTTGTCAGAGCGCGCGTCACCGGAGCGCGCGTCACTCCCGGGGCGCGCGGCGTTGCGACGCGCCCCTTCGCCAGGGCGTACGACACCGGTCTTCGCTCCGTCGAACCGCGCCCCCGTGGCGGGGCGCCCGAGACCGGCGCGCACACCCGTCCCCGGGCGTGCGTCGCCCTCCCCCGGGCCCTCCCGCTCCGCACGCTTGTCCAGCGCGCGCGCCAGGCGGTACGCCGCCTCCCGGTGACCGCGCTCGGCCGCCGTACGCATCCAGCGCTCCGCGCCGACGTCACCGCGGTGCTCCAGGAGGTCGGCGAGGGCGTACGCCCCCAGGGTGTGGCCCTGCTCGGCGGACTGCTTGAGCCAGTACTCGGCGGCGGGCTCGTCGCCGCGCTCGCGGTGGTGCCGGCCGAGCGCGTGCGCGGCCGCGGCGGATCCGGCAACGGCGGCGATGCGCCACCATCCTGCCGCTTCATCGACATATCCACGCTGGTGCAGGAGGACGCCGAGGTTGTTGGCGGCGGCACGGTCACCGGCCGCGGTCGCGCCGCGCAGCAAGGATTCGGCACCGTCGAGATCGCCGCGGCGCAGCAGCAGGCTGCCGAGAACGCTCATCGCGTCCACGTCTCCGGCCTCGGCCGCGAGCCGGTGCCGCATCTCCTCAGCGACCGCCCCGGGATCCTCCCGGTCGGCCGGCTGCGCAAACCGCCCCGTCTCCAACAGAGTTGCCTTGTCCCCCATAACGTCCATCGTCGCACCACCTGCAACCTGGGTACACCTGGTATACCGCAGCCAGTGAGGTCACTTCAGCGTTTTGTCGACATGCCCACAGAGAGATAAGTGAAACACAGCTTTGCTCAACTCACCCCGCTCGGACCACTCTTCGCACGAACCCCACACCAATGGCACGGGCCATCGGTATAGACCGAGCGGGCGGGGCGGTCCGGAACATGACGAAGGCCCGGATCCTCTGGAGGATCCGGGCCTTCGTCGTGCAGTAGCGGGGACAGGATTTGAACCTGCGACCTCTGGGTTATGAGCCCAGCGAGCTACCGAGCTGCTCCACCCCGCGCCGTTGTGTTGCAACCGTACCACGGCGCGAGGTGGTGCCCGTGCGCTGTCCGCGCGCTACGGGCGGGCGGCGGCGGACTAGCCGCCGTCACCGCCCTTGTCCGGATCCTTCTCCGGATCCTTCTCGGGCTCCTTGTCCGACCCCTTCCCGTCGCCGTCGCCTCCCGACGGCTTGGGCTGGGCGTCCTCCGCCCGCTGCAGGGCGTCCTGGAGCTTCTCCTGGGCCTTGCCGTACGCCTCCCAGTCGTCCCGCTTGAGCGCCTCCTTGCCCTCGTCGATCGCCGCCTGGGCGTCGTCGATGGCCTTCTGGAGCTCGGGGTTGTCGGTGTCACCCGTGGCCGGCGGCTTCTCCTTGTCGGGTTTCTCACCTTGGTCCGGTGGCTTGACGGGCGACTTGTCCGCTGTCCCGAAGACCACGTTGAGCGCCTTGTCCAAGGTGTCCTCGAAGGCGATCTTGTTGCCGTAGGTGACGAGGACCTTCTTCAGGAGCGGGTACTTCAGCCCGCCGCCCTTCACATAGACGGGCTCCACATAGAGCAGCCCCCCGTCCAACGGCACCGTCAGCAGATTCCCGTAGTCGACTTCGGAGTCGCCGCCCTTGAGAAGTCTGATCTGTTCGGCGATCGCTTCGTTGGAGTTGAACTTGCTCTGGACCTGTTTGGGTCCGTCGACCGTCGTACTCGACGGCATCTTCAGGATTCTGATCTTGCCGTAGTCATCGGTTCCCGCCTCGGCGTTGACCGACATGAAGGCACTCAGGTTGTCCCGGCCGTTGGGATTGAAGGACGTCGTCAGCGAGAAGTCCTGCTGTTTCTGGCCGGGCATCTTCATGCTCAGGTAGTACGGCGGGACGGCGCTCGACGTCTGGTTCGTCGGGTCGTCCGGCACCTGCCACACCTCGCTGCCGCTGAGGAACGTCTCGGCGTCCTTCACGTGGTAGCGGGTGAGCAGCTCGCGCTGCACCTTGAACAGGTCCTGCGGGTAGCGCAGGTGGTCCATCAGGGCCGCGGAGATCTCGCTCTTGTCCTTGACGGTGTCCGGGAACGCCTTGCGCCACGTCTTGAGGACGGGGTCCTTGGTGTCCCACTCGTACAGCTTGACTTCGCCGGTGTACGCGTCGACGGTCGCCTTCACCGAGTTGCGGATGTAGTTGACCTGGTTCTGCTGGGCCACCACCGCGCGCTGGTTGTTCCGCGCGGTCAGCGAGTCGGCCGTGGTGTCGCCGAGCGTGGTCCGCGAGGCGTACGGATAGCCGTTCGTCGTGGTGTACGCGTCGACGATCCACTGGATCTTCTTGCCGACGACCGCCGGATAGGCGTCGCCGTCGATGGTCAGCCAGGGGGCGACCGCTTCGACGCGCTCCTTCGGCGTGCGGTTGTACAGGATCCGCGAGCCCTCGCCGATCGCTCCGGAGTAGAGCATCTGCGGCTCGCCGAACGACACCGCGTACGCCGCTCTGTTCAGCGGATTGGAGAGGTTGACGCCGCTCTTGCCCTTGTAGCTGGTCGTCTTCTCGCCGTTGTCGTCGGAGTAGTCGATCTCCTTCTGGGGACCGCCGACGATGGAGTACTGCGTGGTCTTCTCGCCGTAGTAGATCCGCTGCTGGTACTGGCCCAGGCTGCCCTTGGACGGCAGGTCGGACTCGGTGAACTTCGGCCGTCCCTGTTCGTCGGCCTCGGTGCCCTTGGCCGCGACCACTCCGTACCCGTGGGTGTAGCGGAAGTGGTCGTTGATCCAGTTGTTCTTCGGGATGCCGTCCAGGTTCAGCTCGCGCAGGCCGATGACGGTGTCCTGCTCCTTGCCGTCCTTGGTCTTGTACCGGTCGACGTCCAGGTTCGACGGGAAGCCGTAGTAGTTCTTCATCTGCTGCAGCTGCTGGAACGTCGGCGAGACGATGTTCGGGTCGAGCAGGCGCAGGCTCGCGGCACCCGCCACGTCGTCGCGCAGCTTCGTCTTGTCGTCGGTCTTGCTGACGCCGGGGTACTCCCTGACGTTCGTGCCGCCGATGCCGTACGCCTTGCGGGTCGCCTCGAGGTTCTTCTCGACGTACGGAGACTCCTTGGCCTGCTCGTTCGGCTGGACCTGGAACTTCTGCACGATGGCCGGGTACAGCCCGCCGATGAGGATCGCGGAGAGCACCATCAGGCCGAAGCCGATCACCGGCAGCTGCCAGGTGCGCCGCCAGAGCGTCGCGAAGAACAGCAGCGCGCAGATGACCGCGATGCAGAACAGAATGGTCTTCGCCGGGAGATAGGCGTTCGCGTCCACATAGCGCAGGCCCGTCCAGTTGCCCGTGGCCTTGAAGTCACTGGACTTCACCGCGAGGCCGTACCGGTCGAGCCAGTACGCCACCGCCTTGAGGGCGACGAAGATGCCGATGAGCACCGAGAGGTGGCCGGTGGCCGCGGCCGTGGCCCGCCCGCCGGGGCTGGTGATGCGCAGGCCGCCGTACAGATAGTGGGTCAGGGCGGCGGCGATCACCGAGAGCACCGTGGCGGCGAAGCCGAAGCCCAGCAGGAAGCGGTACCAGGGCAGGTCGAAGGCGTAGAAGGACACGTCCAGATGGAACTGGGGGTCCTTCTGGTGGAAGGGCACGCCGTTGACCCACATGAGCCAGGTGCGCCACTGGCCCGAGGCGGACGCGCCCGCGATCAGGCCGACGAGGGCCGTGATGCCGATCAGCAGCCACTTCTTGTAGGGCGCGATCGCCATGCGATACCGGTCGAGGCTCTGTTGCTCCATCGACATGGCGCTCAGCGGCGGGCGCAGCCGGTGCGCCAGCCAGATGTTCAGGCCGACCGCGGCCGCCATGAGCAGACCGAAGGCGAAGAACAGGCCGATCTTGGTCCACAGGGTCGTCGTGAAGACCGATGAGTAACCGACCGAGCGGTACCAGAGCCAGTCCGTCCAGAATCCCGCGAACATGACGAACGCCATGGCCAGAACGGCCAGGACGCCGAGCGTCATGAGCAGGGTCCGGACACGACGGGACGGTCGGCCCACTCTGATCCGTGGCCCCGTCGGGCCTCCGCCGCGGTCCGGCATCTGGAAAGCCAAGGTGCGCACCTCGAAGTTCGCTGTAGCTGTGGCTGGCTGAAACAGGCCCCGCGATCGTAGAGCCCACTCATGCAACTTACCGACGCTTTACTCAGTTCCCGTTCCGGGGTCTGAACGAGGCAGGATATTGGTCATGCCCAACGTTTCCTCCTCCGGCCCTCCGATGGCCGCGAGCCCCCTCACCCGCGCAGTGCTCGAAATCGACGAATATGTCGCGTCGCTCGGCTGGGATCAGCCGGCTCGCCTCTTCGCTCTCGTCGACACCGCCCAACTGCGCGCCCAGGAGCCGACCCTGGCCGACCGCCTCGGTCTGTCCGACGACCCGTCCGCCGGGCCGCTCACCCCCATCGAACAGGACGAGCTGCCCGCGGGCGCTCCGCTCGACGAGTTCCTCGGCACCATCGCCTGGCCCGACTCGGTCGCCGGCTGCGCCCTGAGCGTGGAGCGCCTGATGCTTCCGCCGTCGGCCGAAGCCTCCGTGCCGGAGGGCATGAGCGAGAAGCAGCTCGCGAAGTGGGTGGCCAAGCACCCGGACCGCCAGGAGGTCCGCATGACGGTCGCGGTGCTGCGCGACGGCGCCCGCGACTCGGCGCTGCGGCTGCGCGAGAAGGACTCCGCCACGGACGTCCTCACCGGCTCGGACCTGGTGCCGGGGCTCGCGGAGGCGCTGGCGGCGACCTTCGCGGAGTAGCTTCCGTGGCCGGGGCCGGCGTCGGCCGCCCCGGCCACTGCCGTTCCGTCAGCCCTTGGTGGTGCACTTCGGCAGGTCGGCGGTGTCGCCCTTGCTGATGGCCTTGAGGGACTTCACGGCGTCGTCGATGGTGTCCACCTTGACCAGCGTGAGCCCGTCGGGGACATCGCTCGCGGCGGACGCGCAGTTGTCCTTCGGCGTCAGGAAGTACTCGGCGCCCTTGTCGCGCGCGCCGACGGTCTTCATCTCGATGCCGCCGATCGGGCCGACCTTGCCGGTGTCGTCGATGGTGCCGGTGCCGGCGACGAACTTGCCGCCGGTGAGGTCGCCCGGCGTGAGCTTGTCGACGATGCCGAGGGCGAACATCAGCCCCGCGCTGGGCCCGCCCACGTCGGCGAGCTTGATGTCGATCGTGAACGGGTAGGTGTGGTCGGTCCCGGCCTTGATGCCGACGACCGCGCGGCCGTCGTCCTCGGCCTTCTCCGTGGTCATCTTCACGGTCTCGCTCGCGGCCGGCTCCTTGCCCGCCTTCTCGGCGGCCGCGGCCTCCTTGACGGGGACGACGCCGAACACGACGGGCTCACCCGGCTTGTGTTTCGTGACCAGTTTGGCGACGTCCGTGAACTCCTTCACGGCCGTGCCGTCGACGCTCTTGATGACATCGCCCGCGTGCAGCTTGCCCTCGGCAGGGCTGTCCTTGAAGACGGTGGCGACGACCACCTGGGACTTCACCGGGATCTTCAGTTCCTTGAGGGCGGCGACCTTCGCGCTCTCCTGGGACTGGCTGAACTCCTCGGCGTTCTCCTGCGTGGACTGCTGCTCGGTCTTGCCGTCCGGGTACAGGGTGTCGTGCGGGACGACGATGTTGTCGTGCGCCATCCAGCCGTACACGGCCTCCGCGAGGTTCATCTTGTAGTCGGCGCTGGTCACCCTGACCGTCGTCATGTTCAGGTGGCCGCTCGTGGCGTACGTCTTGCGGCCCGAGATCTGCAGCACCGGCTCGCCGTCGTGGTCCCCCAGGGTGTTCACCGTCGGCCCCGGGGACATCTCCGAATACGGCACTTTGATGAGCACTCCGGCGCAGAGCAGCGCGATCAGCATCAGGGTGGAGGCGAGCATCGTCGCAGTGCGGCGTGGCATGGAACGACAGTACGGGACGGCCCTGTGGGTGCATCCCTGGGGCGGCCGTACGTGATCAGGCAGGGGTGTCGGAGCCCGAGTGGGACTTCTCCATCGCCTCGCGGAACGCGGCGTAGCCGTTCAGCTCGGTGTTGTCACCGGTCCTGCCGCTCTTGCGGTTCCGGTTGGCCCAGCCCGCCCACAGACCGGCACCGATCGCCGCCAGAAGCGGAATCAGCAACCAGGCAAGTGACGCCACGTCGACCTCCCGACCCCATGAGCGACCACAACTGACTGATCAGCAGATTAACCATCCGCTCCGTCAACGCTCACGGCAGGGGTCGGGTTACGCAACCTGAGCCCTGTGGAGCAACAACGACGACGCTACGCGCCGACCCACTCTTCTTGGCCGTCGGAGAACCGCTGGTGCTTCCAGATGGGCACCTCGTGCTTGAGGTCGTCGATCAGCTTGCGGCAGGCCGCGAATGCCTCGGCCCGGTGCGGGCAGGACACCGCGACCACGACCGCGAGGTCACCCACGGAGAGGTCCCCGACCCGGTGCACCGCGGCCAGGGCGCGCACCGGGAACTCGGCGACGACCTTCTCCGCCACGCGCCGCAGCTCCGCCTCGGCGCTGGGGTGGCTCGAATACCCGAGCTCGTCCACGTCCGCGCCGCCGTCGTGATCGCGCACTGTCCCGACGAACAGCGCCGTGCCCCCCGCGGCGTCGTCGCCGACGGCCTTGAAGACCTCGTCGAGCGAGAGCGGGGTGTCACGGATCGCGAGCAGCCGAATCGGCTCGGCAGCGGCCTGCTCACCGGGGTGGTCCATCGGATTACGTGCCATGCAGCCATCGTGCCGCACACCACTGACATCCAGGAATAGCCCTTTCACCCGGCACCCACGGGGAAGCCTTGGACCTCCCTACAGCAAGGGTCCCGTGCCTGTTCCGGCTGTGGGCAATCGTTCCGCAGGGCGGAACGGGTGACCCCGGGGGCTACAGCCGCCGCCGGGCCTTCCGCGCCCGCCGCACCAGAGCGGCCGTACCCAACAGGGCCACCGTCGCTCCCGCGGCCCCCGCCGCCGTCGCGTCCTTGCGCCCGAGCCGCCGCCCGGCGACAGTGCGCCGCCCCGCGACCTCCTCGAGCAGCTCCGCGAGGACCTCCTCATTGGTCCACTGCGGCCGCCACCCCGCGTCGTGCAGGCGGCTGACGCTGACGACCCAGGGATGCATCGTGTACGCGAGGTCCCCGGCCGGGGACGGCGTGAGCCCGATCCGGTGGAGCCGTGCCGCCGCGCCGAGAGCGACCGTGGACGGCAGCTCCATGCGCCGGATCCCGCTCAGCTCCTCGACCTCCTCCTGCTCCAGCCACCCGTCGCAGCCGACGGCCAGTTCCCCGTCGACCTTCTCGACGACCGCGTACTCCAGCGCGCTGCACAGATCGTCGACGTGGCAGAACTGCCACACGGGCCGCGACCCCGCCACCACAAGGAGCCGCGGAGACTCGAAGTACCTGGTCAGCGCGGTGTCGGTGCCGCCAACCAAGATCGCGGGCCGCACCACGGTGACGTTCAGACCGGGGTGCGCGCGGGGGGCGCGCCGGGCGAGGCGCTCGATCTCCAGGAGGTCGCCGACGCCGGTCGCCTCCGCCGTCGCCCGCAATTCGGCGTCTTCGGAGAGGGGCAGTTCGTTGTCGGACAGTGCTCCGTAGACCATCGCCGACGTGCACAGCACGACACGGTGCACGCCCGCGGCGGCAGCCGCCGTCAGGACGGTCTGGGTACCGCGCACGTTGTACGCCGTACGGGCCGCGGCGTCGGTCTCCAGGTCGAGATCGAGTGCCAGGTGCACCACGACGTCCACGCCGCGCAGCTTCTCCGCGATCGCCGGGTCCCGGACGTCCAGGATGTGCCACTGCGCCTGCGCGCAGTCACCGCGCCGTTCGTCGATGGCCACGACCTGCTTGATCGCCTCCGACGCCGCCAGGCGCTCGGTGAGCTGCGCGCCCACGCCCGCCGCCGCGCCGGTGACGGCGACGACGGGGCCGCGCGGGCCCGCGGACGGGGAGCCGTCGCGCTGGGGCGCCACCGCGGGGGGCGTCTCCGCCGCCCGGACGGAGTCCGGCTCTCCGGCAGGCCCTGCCGGCTTCGGGTCTGAGGGGTTTCGCGCTGCGCGAACCTGTGGATCTGGGGAACTCACCGGGCGTCTCCAGCGGTTGTCTTCAGTACACGCGCGAACTGACGCGTACGTACCAGGTGGCATCCATCCTGCCGCAGCCCCCGAGGCGGCGGAGCACCGAGGCCCGAACCGGCCGCGGTGTCTACGCTGGGTGGTGTTGTCGGGCAATCGCCACCGGACCCAAGATCCGGTGGCCCAACGAGCCGAGGAATCCCGTGAGTGACACCCCATTCGGATTCGGCCTTCCGCCGGAGGAGCCGGAGAACGGCGACGAGGGCAAGAAGAAGGACACCCCCGGAGGGGGACAGGGTTCCGGTGGCCCTGCCAACCCGTTCGGTTTCGGGGCCCTGGGAGCGGGGGGCGCCGGCGGCGACAATCCCTTCGCCGCGATGTTCGGGTCGATGAACCCGAACGACCTGGGCGCCGCCTTCCAGCAGCTCGGCCAGATGCTGTCGTACGAGGGCGGGCCGGTGAACTGGGACATGGCCAAGGACATCGCGCGCCAGACCGTCTCCCAGGGGACGGCTGACGGCACCAAGGACGCGAGCGTCGGCCCCGCCGAGCGCACGTCGGTCGAGGAGGCCGTGCGCCTCGCGGACCTGTGGCTGGACGACGCGACGTCCCTGCCGTCCGGTGCGGGCAGCGCCGTCGCCTGGAGCCGTGCGGAGTGGGTCGAGGCCACCCTCCCGGCCTGGAAGGAACTGGTCGACCCGGTCGCCGAGCGCGTCGGCCTGGCCATGGGTGACGTCCTGCCCGAGGAGATGCAGGCCATGGCGGGCCCGCTGATCGGCATGATGCGCTCCATGGGCGGCGCGATGTTCGGCCAGCAGATCGGCCAGGCCGTCGGCGTCCTCGCGGGCGAGGTCGTCGGTTCCACGGACATCGGGCTGCCCCTGGGCCCGGCCGGCAAGGCCGCGCTCCTCCCGGTGAACGTGGAGGCGTTCGGCAAGGACCTGAGCGTGCCCATGGAGGAGGTGCGCCTGTATCTGGCGCTGCGCGAGGCCGCCCACCAGCGGCTCTTCGCCCACGTGCCGTGGCTGCGCTCGCATCTGTTCGGCGCCGTCGAGGGGTACGCGCGCGGGATCAAGGTCGACACCTCCAAGCTGGAGGACGTCGTCGGCCAGTTCGACCCGCAGAACCCGGAGCAGCTTCAGGAAGCACTCCAGCAGGGCATGTTCCAGCCGGAGGACACGGCCGAGCAGAAGGCCGCCCTCGCCCGCCTGGAGACCGCTCTGGCGCTCGTCGAGGGCTGGGTGGACGCGGTCGTGCACGCGGCGGCCAAGCCGCGCCTGTCGTCCGCCGACGCGCTGCGCGAGACGCTGCGCAGGCGCCGCGCCACCGGCGGGCCCGCCGAGCAGACCTTCGCGACGCTGATCGGCCTGGAGCTGCGCCCGCGCCGGCTGCGGGACGCCTCGCGCCTGTGGGCCTCGCTCACGGACGCGCGCGGCGTGGACGGCCGGGACGGCCTGTGGGCCCACCCGGACATGCTCCCGACGGCGTCCGACCTGGACGACCCGGACGGCTTCGTGCACCGCGAGCAGCTGGACTTCTCCGAGCTGGACAAGATGCTCGGCGAGGCGGCGGGCGGCGGCACGGCGGGCAGGCCGGACCTGTCCAAGGGCGACCCCAAGAGCGACGACACCGCCGCCGACGACAGCAAGGACGACAGCGGCAAGGACGACGACGGCAAGTGAGCCTGCACGATGACGCCGTTCTCGTCCTGAAGGCATACGAGAACCAGGAAGAGCTGCGCCAGTACTACCTGGACCACCTGTCCGCGCACCCCGACGACGGCATGTGGAAGGCATGCACGGACGGGCATGTGACCGCCAGTGCCCTGGTCGTCGACCCGTCGCGCGGGCGCGTGCTGCTCACGCTCCACAAGAAGCTGCGGATGTGGCTTCAGATGGGCGGCCACTGCGAGCCGGGCGACGCCTCCCTGGCCGCCGCCGCGCTGCGTGAGGCCACCGAGGAGTCGGGCGTCCCGGGCCTGTCGCTGCTGCCCGGCGGCCCGGTCCGCCTGGACCGGCACCCGATCCCGGGGCCGTGCACCCAGCACCTGGACGTGCAGTACGCCGCGCTCGCCCCGCCGGACGCGGTCGAGTCGATCAGCGAAGAATCGTTGGACCTGCGCTGGTTCGCGTACGACGAGGTGGCGGACGTCGCGGACGAGTCGGTGGTGCGCCTGGTGGAGGCCACTCGCGCCCGGCTGTGACACGCCTATGAGACATGGGTAAGGGGCGGTCGCCATGGCGACCGCCCCTTACCCATGTCTCTCAGCGGCTCAGTTCCAGACGTTGCCCTGGTTCTGCCCGCGGGCCCCCTGCTGCCCCATGCCGAACTGGGCGCGCGCTCCCTGGCCGATGTTGGCGTGCTGCGGCGGCAGCATCTCGCTCGGCTGGACGAGGGCGTAGCCCTGTCCCATGAAGCTGAGCTCCCAGCCCTCGCCGGTGTTGCCGCGGCGCCGCCACACGCCCGAGGAGTGCGTCTGGGCCTGCATCTGCACCCGCAGCCCGTTGGACCAGGCGACGATCGCGTCCGCGTCGGCGTTGACGTACCGGTCCGGGGTGACCTGGAGCATCAGCGGCTGGCCCGACGTCATCAGGGCGACCTTGCCGCGCCCGGTGATGTTGAGCTGGTACTTGCCGGAGCCGGAGATGCCGTACTGGCTGTCCACGGCGATGACCTGGTGGGTCAGCGACGAGTCCATGGCGAGGACGTATGAACTGTCCACCGTCAGGCCGTCCTGGTCCACGTCCACCAAGTGGATGTACTGCGCGAGGTTCGCGAAGTAGACGGTGCCCTGTCCGTGGCAGCGCATCAGGTCGAGGCCCTCGCCGGTGCGCGCGCGGGCGCGCTGCTGGCCCCGGCTCTGGTACTCGGCGTCGAACTCCACCAGGCCCTGGTAGGCGACCATGGCGCCCTTGCGGGCGAGCACGTCGTCGTGGCCTTCGAGGGCGACCCGCAGGAGCTGCGGGTTCTGGACGGTGTAGCGCTCCTGGGTCTGTTGCTCGGTGTGCGCGAAAAGCGGGCTCTGCATGGTGTGTTGCTCCCCCTCAGCTCCGGATCCGGAGGCGGTCGGTGCTGTCCTCACTGGGCTGTACGACGACGATGCCCTCTCCGGAGAAGCCCATCTGGTAGGCCTCGCCGCTGCCGCGCCCGATCAGGGAACCGGCCCTGAAGCTGCGCTTGCCCTTGACCTTCAGGTTCGGCGACCAGGCGATCAGGGCGTCCGGGTCCACGTACGTCTCGTCGTCGCCGCGGCCGCAGTCGACGACGATCGGCGTCCCGCGCGAGGTCAGCGCCACCCAGCCCTGGCCGGAGACCTTGATGTTCCACAGGCCCTGCCCGGCGAACTTCGCCAGGCCCTTGACCCGCTCGACGCCCCACTGGAGGCTCGCGTCGAAGGCCAGCAGGTTGGTGCCGTTCACGGAGAGCGAGTCGCCCGCCAGGTTGATGACGACGACATCCGCTCCGTAGTCCGCGAGATAGAGCAGGCCGTCTCCGGAGCACTTCATCAAGGGGGCGCCCTCGCCGGTGATCCAGTCGCGGGCGATCTGGCGGACGGCGGGCGGATTCGGCTCGTACTGCACGAAGCCTTCGTAGGCGACCATCGATCCCACGCGCGCGAGGAGGTCGTTTCCGGTCTGCATGGCGACCTTGACCATGTGGTGGCCGTGGTTCTCCATGCGGGCGGCGACGGGTGCCGGGGCAAAGCCCGCGAGCTGCTGGTTCATGACGGGCTCCCTCAGACCTCGAACGGCTGGACGACGATGAAATTGCCGGGCGCGCCACGGAACTGGAGGTTCACGCTCTCCCCCGTGGAGCCCGCGGAGGCGTTGCCGCGCAGCCTGACCTGGCTGGAGACGATCGCCTGCGCGGCCGCCGACCACGCCACCACGGCGTGGCAGTCGGCGAAGGTCGTCGGCGTGACCGGCAGCACGACGGGCATTCCGTGCGTCTTCACGACGACCGTGCCGGTCCCCTGGAACTGCATGACGAACAGCGCGCCACCGGGGATCCCGTGGCCCTCGATGCGGCGCACCTCGTGCTGGAGGGACTCGTCGAAGGCGAGGACGTTCTCCGCGGAGACACAGATCGCGTCCCCCTGGAGCTCGACGGGGTGCAGATGCGTGCCCTCCTCGGCGAGGAAGACCTGGCCGCGTCCGGAGCAGCGCATGAGCTGCATCTCCTGGCCGGTCGCGTTGCCGACGATGCGGCCCTGGAAGCCCGCGCCCTTGTAGCCGAACTCGACCTTGCCCTGGTACAGGACCATGCTGCCCTGGCGGGCGAGCACCGGCTGGTCGCCGACGCCCAGGTCGACGCGGACCAGCTTCTCGTTCTGCTGTGTCCAGCGCTGGCCGGTGGCGGCCTCGCGGTACTTCTGGAGCGCGGCGGCGACGCCGGCGCCCTGCGGGGCGGCCTGCGGGACGCCGCCCGGCGCGCCCGCGAACGGGGCCTGTGCCTGGCCGGGGATCTGCCCGGGGGCGGGGGCCTGGGGCTGCTGGCC
>NZ_AOPZ01000162.1 GCF_000414115.1 Streptomyces aurantiacus JA 4570 | reverse complement strand
GGGTCCAGGGGGCGGAGCCCCCTGGTTGCCTCAGTCGGTCGGCGTGGACGTTGCCTTCAGGGAGAGCCAGAGTTCCATCCGGACGTCCGGGTCGTCCAAGGAGCGGCCGAGGATTTCCTCGACGCGGCGCATGCGGTAGCGGAGGGTGTGCCGGTGCACGCCGAGATCCGCGGCGGCGGCGTCCCACTGCCCGTGCCGCGAGAGCCACGCCCGCAGCGAGGCGACGAGATCCCCGCGCCCGGTGGCGTCGTGGTCGCGCAGGGCGCGCAGCAGCCCGTCGGCGAAGGCACGCACGGCGTCGTCCGCGAGCAGGGGGAGGACAGACCCGGCGGCCAGTTCCTCGTGCTCCACGAGGCACCGCCCGCGCCGCCGCGCCACGGACAGCGACTGCTCGGCCTGCTTGTAGGCGGAGGCCGCGGCGATGGGCCCGGCGGGGGCGGAGAGCCCCATGAGCGGCCCGGGCTCCTCGGCCTGCTCACGGCCATCGGCCCGCCCCGCGTCGACGAACGCGGCGTACTCCACGGCGGCCAGCTGCGCCGCGCCGCCGTCCGCGACGAGCAGCACGAGCCGCTCGCCGTAGGGCACGACGAGCAGCGCCTCGCCGAAGCGCGCCGCGGCCGACTCGACGGCGTCGACGAGCCCCGCCGACCAGGCGCCCTCGGCGGCCCCTGCCGCGTCGCCCGCGGCCTCCGCCGGGCCCGCCGCCTCCGCGACGACCAGGCGGAACGGGGCGTCGAGCAGCTCGCCGTACAGATCACCGGCGACGGCCCGGGCGTGGTCCGGTTCCCCGGCGAGGAGCATCCGCAGGACGGCGGAACCGATCCGGGCCTCCGCGGCCTGCAGTGAGCGGGATCGCTCGGTGGTGAGGGTGAGGAGGGCGATCGCGGAGTGCACGGCGTACCGCTCGGCCGTCCCGAGGGTGGACGCCGTTCCCACGGCGAGCGCGGCGCGCGGCCGCCGCCCGGTGCCGAGGGTGTGCAGCTCGACCCGGTCGTCGGCGCCGGCCACGACGAGGCTCGCGGGCGCGGGGCGGTCGCGCAGCCGCTCCACGTCGGCGGTGAGCCGGGCGGCGCGGCGGGCGGCCCACTCGGGGGCGGGGCGGCCCACTCGGGCGCGGTGGCGACGACGGCGCCCGAGGCGTCGTACAGCGCGGCCCAGCCGTCGACCTGTCCGGCGAGCGCGCCGAGCAGCCCCTGCGCGCCGTCGCCCAGTGCCTGCTTGGTCAGCTCGCGCTGGGCGGCGAAGCCCGCGGTCACCGCGCGGTACTGGTCGGCGGCGATCGCGGCGGAGACGGCCTTGCTGATGGCGAGGAAGGGGGTGCGGCGCGGCACCTCGAGGAGCGGGAGCCCCTCCGCCCGCGCGGCCTCGACCAGCGCCTCGGGGATGTCCGGGTAGTTCACGCCGACCGCGAAGCCGAGCCCGACGACGCCCGCGCCCACGAGCCGCTTCACATAGCGCCGCATCGTCTCCGGGTCCTCCGCGTCCAGCTTCAGCGCGGTGATCAGGAGCAGCTCGCCGCCCTCCATGTACGGCACGGGGTCGGCGAGCTCGCTGACGTGGGCCCAGCGCACGGGGGTGTCCAGGCGGTCCTCGCCCGCGCGCACGGTGAGCTTGAGCGCGGAGTGGTGGACGAGCGAGGCAAGCGTGGGCGGCATGGGACCTTCAGGTCGTACGGCGGCGGAGTCCGGTCGGCTGGGACCGCGGGCTGGTGCGGGTGCGGGTGCTGCTGCGGGTGCTGCTGCGGGTGCTGCTGCTGCGGGTGCTGCTGCGGGTGCTGCTGCGGGTGCGGGTGCGCTGAGCTGGTGCTGCTGCGGACACGTGCTGCCGGCGCCCGCCTGTTGATCTTTTGGCCGCCACGTATGACGGCTACGGTCGATTCTGCCTCACCGTACGGTCGCCCCGGGGGGCTTGCGGGGTATGTACGGCAGCCTTTAACGCACGCCGCGGGCGCACTCGCGACGCGTTCACGCCCCCTCGGCTCAGCCCCGCAGATCCACCAGCAACGGCGGCGCGTGCTCCCCCCGCACATCCGTCAGCGAGAGCACCGCGTGCCCCGGCGGCACCGCGTGCGCCAGTTCGGAGGCCGACCAGCGCTCGCGCTCGACCTGGCGGACGGTCACCGCGCGGGCGGTGGGCGCGCGGCCGGTGATCACGCGGCGCAGGACGTGCACGGCCTTCCCGGCCGGGGTCTCGGCGATGATCTGGCGGTCGGTGACGTCCCGCGCCTCCGTCCACTCCTTGCCCCAGACGTCCGCGAAGTCCTGGCCGTCCCACGGGGTGAGCCCGGACAGGGCCATGCGGCAGCCGACGGCGCCGAGGAGGGGCGTACGCAGCGGCCGCGGCGCGTCGTCCAGCGTCCGCAGCGTCATCACGACCCCCGCGTTCGCGGACCGCAGGCGCTGGATGCGGCGGACCGCCTCCGGGGTGACCGTGCCGGTGGCGTCGTCGAGGACCAGGCAGGCGAACAGCGAGCGGTCCTCGCGTACGGCGGCCGACGCGGTGAACTGCGCGAGCACGAGCCGCGCGAGGATCCGCGAGGCGTCCGCGTGCCCGCGCTCCGGCAGGTCGATGCGGACGCGCACGGGGTGGTCCAGGGCGCGCAGCGAGAAGGGCGTGGACTGGCCCGAGGTGTCGAAGAACGCGGCGAACGCGGGCCGGTCGAGCAGCGCGATGCGGTCGGCGAGGACCGCGCCCGGGTCCCCCGGGTGCCCCAACTGCCGCTCCCGGGCGTCGAGTTCGCGCAGCATGGCCTCCTGCCCCGCCTCCTGGAGGGCCTTGCGGAGCTCGCCGAGCGGTCCCGGCACGCCGTCGAGCAGGGCGCGCAGCTGCGGTACGGAGGGGAAGCGGCCGTTGACCGCGTGGAAGGGGCCGAGGAGCTGGGCGAGGACCGTCGTCGAGCGGCGGCTGTCGGCGCCGGGGTGCGGGTCGACGAGGTCGCCGACGAGCGCCTCGGCGAGCACGGCGGCGGCCTCGTCGGGGTCGGTCGTGCCGCCGTACAGGTCGAGGTCGTACACGGAGTCCGGATGGCCGACGCGCACCACCACGTCGTAGGCGTCGCCGGGGCCGAGGCCCGCGCCCGCCGCGCCCACCACGACGACCGCGGCGCGCCCCGCGAGGGCCTGCAGACACAGGGCCTCGGCGAGCGGCCACACCACCGTGCCGGTCTTGCCGGACCCGGCGGGACCGACGGCGAGCAGCGAGGTGCCGATCAGCTCGGGCCCGAGCGCGAGGCCCGTGCCCCGGTAGGCGTACGGGTTGCGCGGGTCGTCCACCGTCGTGCCGAGCCGGACCTGCGCGGTGGCGAGGTCGTGCCGGGCGCCCCGCTGGGGCAGGTCGCGGTCGCCCGAGGGGTGCGGGCAGGCGGCGGCGCCGTCGCGGACGACGGCGTCGGTGAAGGCGGCGAGCGGGCTGTTGCCGGAGCGGACGGAGCGCCAGGCGCGGGCGATGCGGGCCACGTCGATGTCGCGCATCCGCCCGGCACGGGCATCGGCGGCCAGCCGATCGGCGGCGGGCCCGGCCCCACCGGCGCGCAGCTTGGGCCACTCGGCGGGGTCCGCTTCGGGAGCGGGCTGCGGCTCCGCCGGCTCCGGACGGCGCAGCCGCGGTGCGACGAAGCGGCGCCAGACCTCGTCCCAGCGGCCGATCTTGCCGACGCCGATCATGATGGCGAGCACGATCAGGAGGGTGTACCCGTCCCACACCAAGAGGTTGACGACCTGGCTCTCGCTGCTGCGCCAGGAATCCGGCGTGAACAGCTCAAGGGGGACGATCCACCAGCTGCCGAGGTATCCGTTGTTGAGCAAGGACCAGATCAGCCAGCCCACCAGGAACGCGATACCGGCCCCGGTCAGGAGTTGCCGAGTCGGGACGACTTCCGGCTCCTGCTCCGGCCGAGGCACATGCCCGAACCGCCAGACGCCGGGCGCGGCCCCCGGGCGCGGGGTGCGCAGCCAGGCGAGGAACGATTCGCCGTCGGCCCCCGGCGCGGCGCCCGGCGCCCGCGCCGGAGGCGGCGGCACATACGTCAACCGCGCGCCCTCGGCGGAGCCGCCCCGCACCGGCGTGGCGTGCGTACCGCGTGCGTCGTGCGTGCCGTCGGAAGTCATGGCCCTTGCCCCCTGACCTGCCCTGTCCAGTGGTTCGCGGCTCAATCTAGTGCCCGTACGCGGCCCAGGGACCGGACCCGCGCCGATCGCGCCAACCGGTCGCTATGTCCACGACGGACAACGCCCTCCCACAACATCTCCCCCGTGGAGCATGCCCGCTCCCCTACCCCGCCCCTAACCTGCGAAGAAAGTAGTCGAACGTCCGCAACACCCCACCCCCAGGAGCTCTCATGACCGACCTTCCCCAGGAGCGCCGCGTCGTCACCGCCATCCCCGGGCCGAAGTCCCAGGAGCTGCAGGCCCGCCGTAGCGCCGCGGTCGCCGCCGGCGTGGGCTCCGTGCTGCCCGTCTTCGCGGCCCGCGCCGGCGGCGGCATCATCGAGGACGTCGACGGCAACCGTCTGATCGACTTCGGTTCCGGCATCGCGGTGACGAGCGTCGGCGCCTCCGCAGAGGCCGTCGTGCGCCGGGCCTCCGCCCAGCTGCAGGACTTCACCCACACCTGTTTCATGGTGACGCCGTACGAGGGCTACGTGGCCGTCGCCGAGGCGCTCGCGGAGCTGACGCCGGGCGACCACGCCAAGAAGTCCGCGCTGTTCAACAGCGGCGCCGAGGCCGTCGAGAACGCCGTCAAGATCGCTCGCGCGTACACCAAGCGCCAGGCCGTCGTCGTGTTCGACCACGGCTACCACGGCCGCACCAACCTCACGATGGCCCTGACGGCGAAGAACATGCCGTACAAGAACGGCTTCGGCCCGTTCGCGCCCGAGGTCTACCGCGTCCCGGTGGCGTACGGCTACCGCTGGCCGACCGGCGCCGAGAACGCCGGGCCCGAGGCCGCGGCGCAGGCCATCGACCAGATCTCCAAGCAGGTCGGCGCGGAGAACGTGGCCGCGATCATCATCGAGCCGGTGCTCGGCGAGGGCGGCTTCATCGAGCCCGCGAAGGGCTTCCTGCCGGAGATCGTGAAGTTCGCCGAGGACAACGGCATCGTCTTCGTCGCGGACGAGATCCAGTCGGGCTTCTGCCGCACGGGCCAGTGGTTCGCGTGTGAGGACGAGGGCATCGTCCCGGACCTGATCACCACCGCCAAGGGCATCGCGGGCGGCCTGCCGCTCGCCGCCGTGACGGGCCGCGCCGAGATCATGGACGCCGCGCACGCGGGCGGCCTCGGCGGCACCTACGGCGGCAACCCGGTGGCCTGCGCCGGCGCGCTCGGCGCCATCGAGACCATGAAGGAGCTCGACCTCAACGCCAAGGCGAAGAACATCGAGGCCGTCATGAAGGCCCGCCTCGCCGCGATCGCCGAGAAGTACGACATCGTCGGCGACATCCGCGGCCGCGGCGCGATGATCGCGATCGAGCTGGTCACGGACCGCACCACGAAGGAGCCGAACCCGGCGGCGACCGGCGCGCTCGCCAAGGCCTGCCACGCGCAGGGCCTCCTCGTCCTGACCTGCGGCACCTACGGCAACGTGCTGCGCTTCCTGCCGCCGCTGGTCATCGGCGACGAGCTGCTCAACGAGGGCCTGGACATCATCGAGGCCGCGTTCGCCGAGATCTGAGCGAACCGGACCGTATGCTTCGGGACAGCCGGAACAACCCCTGACATACAGGGGGACCTCACGCGCCGTGGAAGCCATGACCTGGGGTGACGGTCAGGGGCTGTGAAGAACGTGTGGGAGCCCCATGACGGGATGCCGTTCCGGCTGTTGGCCCTTCAACTCCTGACGTACGGTTTCTGCAGATGAGAGAAACACCCCGCTCACAGGAGACTGTGAGCGACACCGGGTCGGAGCCTCCCCAGCCCCGCCCTGGGCGTGCCTTCGCGCACACACCTGGAGCCCATGGCTCCGGAACTCCTCACCGATCGGATGGCCGCCCGCCCCAAACCCCCCGGGGCGTGCGGCAGCCCGGTCCCATCGGCCGTCTCGGAACTACCCCCCCTGTTCCGAGGCGGCCGACCACTTGGCTGCTGCTGGGCAGCGTCCTCCTCTTCGCGCTGTGCACCTCGATGGCGGCCGTCGAGGGTCCGCCGCGCCGCCTCGACGAACGCGTCGGCCGCGCCCTCGCCGACAGCCGCCTTCCCGAAGCCGCCGCCGAACTCCTCGCGGACCTGGGCAATATGACGGTCGCGGTGCCCGTGCTCGCCCTGGTCGCCGCGGGCACCGCCTGGCGGGCGCGCCGCGCCGGCGCGTTCCGCTGGTGGCTGCCGCCCCTGACCGCGGTCCTCACGATGGCGGCCGTCCCGGTCCTGGTGATCCCCCTGAAACTGGCCGTCGACCGCGCGGCCCCGCCCGGCATGGACGGCAGCGGCTACTACCCCTCGGGCCACACGGCCACCGCCGCGGTCGCCTACGGCGCGGCCACCCTCCTCCTGCTCCCCCTGGTGACCGGCACCTACGCCCGCCGTGAACTGGTCATCGGCTGCGCCCTGTTGAACGCCGGCGTGGGCCTCGGCCTGGTCCGCAGCGGCTACCACTGGCCGCTGGACGTCCTCGGGAGCTGGTGCCTGGGCGGGATCCTGCTCCAGGTCATGATCCTGACGATCACCCGAAGTAGCTGTCGAAGTTCTTCGAGAACTCCCAGTTGTTGAAGCGGTCCCAGTTGATGGACCAGGTCATCAGGCCCTTCAGGGCGGGCCACTTGCCGTGGGGCCGGTAGGTGCCGCAGTTGGTGTTCTTCGTCAGGCAGTCCAGGGCCTTGTTGACCTCGGCCGTGGAGACATGGCCGTTGCCCGCGTTCACCGAGGCGGGCATGCCGATGGCGACCTTCTCCGGGGGCAGCGGCGGGAACACGTTGGCGGTGTTGCCCTTGACGGGGAAGCCGGCGAGCAGCATGTCCGTCATGGCGATGTGGAAGTCGGCGCCGCCCATCTGGTGGTACTGGTTGTCGAGGCCCATGATCGGGCCCGAGTTGTAGTCCTGGACGTGCAGCAGCGTGAGGTCGTCGCGCAGGGCGTGGATGACCGGCAGGTAGGCGCCCGCGCGCGGGTCGGCGCCCCACTGGCCGGGGCCGTAGTGCTGGTAGCCGAGCTGCACGAAGAACGTCTCCGGGGCCATGGTGAGGGTGAAACCGGGGCCGTACTTGGCCTTGAGGGACTTCACGGCGGAGATGAGGTTCACGATCACCGGGGTCGTGGGGTTCTTGAAGTCGGTGTCGTTGGCGTTCAGCGACAGCGAGTGGCCCTCGAAGTCGATGTCGAGGCCGTCGAGTCCGTACTCGTCGATGATCGCGGAGACGGACGAGACGAACCTGTCGCGGGCCTGCGCGGTGGCGAGCCGCACCTGGCCGTTCTGGCCGCCGATGGAGATGAGGACCTTCTTGCCCTGGGCCTGCTTGGCCTTGACGGCGGCCTTGAACTCGTCCTTGGTCTCGACGTTCGGGCACTCGGTCTTCGGGCAGAGGCCGAAGCGGATGTCGCCGGACGTGGCGGAGGTCGGCTCGCCGAAGGCCAGGTCGATGACGTCCCAGCTCGCGGGGGTGTCCGCGAGGCGCGTGTAGCCGGAGCCGTTGGCGAAGCTGGTGTGCAGATAGCCGACGAGGGCGTGCGCGGGCAGCGCGCCGGCGCGGGCCGGGGAGTCCCCGGGCCTCGGATCCGCCGCGCCGGGCGCGGCCAGCAGGCCGGACGCCGCGAGCGCGAGAGCCGCCGCCGCGGTGAGAAGTCGGGGTCTGCGCAGGGGTGAGCGGAATCGTGAGCGGTCCACAACTGCCTCCGGCGGTGGGGGGATTGGGGAGGTTGCCGTGCGCGACGCGCCCAAGATGGTCCAGACCAATGCGGTTGTCAAGGTTTCGGGCAGCACCGCCTCCCGCCGCGCGGTACCCGCGTCGGCACGCCGCTCACTCCCCGCTACTCCCGGGGTCTCCGCCGCACCCGGGGTCTCCGCCACTCCCGGGGTCCCCGCCACTCCCGGGGTCCCCGCCGCGCCCGGGGCCGTCGCTGCCCGAGCCCTCGTCACCCTCGTCACTCCCGGCACTCCCGGCGCCCGCGCCCGTCTCCCCCGCGAGCGACGCCGCCGCCTCGTGCATCGCGAGCTCCAGCAGGGCGGGGTCGACGAGCGTGCCGGAGCCGTCCGGCGGGATCAGCCAGCGCACCCCGCCGGTGGACCGCCCCGGGAAGGGCACGACGATCCAGGTGCCGCGGCCCGCGCCGCGCACCCCCGTCCCCACCCAGCGCGCCACCGTCCCTGCGGGCACGAAGAACCCCATGCGGGAGTCGCCGAAGTCGGCGAGCACCGGACCGGGCCGGTCCACCACCCGCGTCAGCACGTCCAGCGTGGGATAGCCCAGCTCGCCGGGCAGGATGAGCACGTCCCAGAGCCGGCCCGCCGGGAGCAGGACGACCCCGAGGGGGTTGCGCTCCCACTCCCAGCGGCAGGCCGCCGGATCGGGCGCCACGGACACCAACCACTCCACCGCCGACTTAGGCCCCGAGCCCGTCATGGCACAACCTTCCTCTCGTGTGTCACGGATACGCGTGTCACGAGGGAGAGGGGCCCTGGGGGCGAGCATTACGCGGGTTCGGCTACTGAGTGGTAGTGAAGCGGGTCACGGGACGCGGCGGGCGTACGCCGGTGGACCTTGCCGTCGTCAGGACGTCATGCCGATGTCGCGTCGGCCGTCGATGCCGCGTCAACTGGCGACGCCGCGTCAACTGTCGAAGCCGAGCCCCACCTTGTCCATCGCCCGCAGCCAGACGTTCCTCCGGCCGCCGTTCTCGTCGGCCCGCGCGAGCCCCCACTTGGTGAGCGTCACTCCGGCCCAGGCGAACGGCTCGGGCGGGAACGGCAGCGGCTTGGAGCGGACCATCTCCAGCTCGGTGCGCTCCGTGCGCTCGCCCGCGAGCAGGTCGAGCATCACGTCGGCGCCGAACCGGGTGGCGCCGACACCGAGGCCCGTGTACCCGGCGGCGTACGCGACCCGCTCCCCGTACGCCGTGCCGAAGAACGCCGAGAAGCGCGAGCACGTGTCGATCGCGCCGCCCCAGGCATGGGTGAAGCGCACCCCCTCCAGCTGCGGGAAGCAGGTGAAGAAGTGCCCGGCGAGCTTGGCGTACGTCTCGGGGCGGTGGTCGTACTCGGCGCGCACCTTGCCGCCGAAGGGGTAGATCGCGTCGTACCCGCCCCACAGGATGCGGTTGTCCGCCGAGAGCCGGAAGTAGTGGAACTGGTTCGCCGCGTCGCCGAGGCCCTGGCGGTTCTGCCAGCCGATGGCGGCGAGCTGGTCGGCGGTCAGGGGCTCGGTCATGAGGGCGTAGTCGTACACCGGGACGGTGTACGGGCGCACGCGCTTGACCAGGGACGGGAAGACGTTCGTGCCGAGGGCGACCTGGCGGGCGTAGACCCGGCCGTAGGGCGTGCGGATCGCCATGCCCGCGCCGGGTGAGGCGAGTTGGAGGGCCGGGGTGTGTTCGTAGACCCGCACGCCCAGGTCGCGGCAGGCGCGCTTGAGGCCCCAGGCGAGCTTCGCCGGGTGCAGCATGGCGACGCCGTCGCGGTCGTAGAAACCGCCGAGGAAGGTGGGCGAGTTCACCTGCTTGCGCAGCTCGTCCTCGTCGAGCAGCTCGGCGCCGCCGGTGAGGCCGAGGGCGTCCATCTCCTCGTACATCTCGTGGAGTTCGGCGAGTTGGTGGGGCTGCGTTGCGACGTCGATCTCGCCGGTGCGCTCGAAGTCGCAGTCGATGCCGTAGCGGGCGACGGCGGCCTCGATCTCGTCGAGGTTGCGGGCGCCGAGCTCCTCCAGCTTCGCGATCTCCTTCGGCCAGCGCGCGAGGCCGTTGGGCACGCCGTGGGTGAGGGAGGCGGCGCAGAAGCCGCCGTTGCGGCCGGAGGCGGCCCAGCCGATCTCGCGGCCCTCGACGAGGACGACGTCACGGCCGGGGTCGCGCTCCTTGGCGATCAGGGCGGTCCACAGGCCGCTGTAGCCACCGCCGACGACGAGCAGGTCACAGCGCTCGTCGCCGACCAGGGCGGGTTCGGGGTCGGGCTTGCCGGGGTCGTCGAGCCAGAACGGGACCGGCTTGGCTTCGGCGAGAGACTTGGTCCAGCGGCGGGTCATGGCGCCAGGGGCCATGATTTCCAACTCCTTCAGAGATCCTAAAGAGATTTCTTGGCGCGGCGCTTTCCGATGAGCATTCCTGCCACGACGAGAAGGACCGCAATCAGGAACATCGCCGTACCGATCACATTGATTTGAACGGGCGTGCCCCGCTGCGCGGATCCCCAGACGAACATGGGGAATGTCACAGTCGATCCGGCGTTGAAGTTCGTGATGATGAAATCGTCGAAGGACAGCGCGAAGGCGAGCAGCGCGCCCGCGGCGATCCCGGGGGCCGCGATCGGCAGGGTGACCCGCAGGAACGTCTGCACCGGACCGGCGTAGAGGTCCTGGGCGGCCTGCTCCAGGCGCGGGTCCATGGACATCACGCGTGCCTTCACGGCCGTCACGACGAAGCTCAGGCAGAACATGATGTGCGCGATGAGGACGGTCCAGAAGCCCAACTGGGCGCCCATGTTGAGGAACAGCGTGAGCAGCGAGGCGGCCATGACCACCTCGGGCATCGCCATCGGCAGGAAGATCAGCGAGTTCACGGCGCCGCGCGCCCGGAAGCGGTAGCGCACGAGCGCGAAGGCGATCATCGTGCCGAGCACGGTCGCGCCGAGCGTCGCCCAGAACGCGATCTGCAGGCTCAGCGACAGCGAGCCGCACATGTCGGCGACGCCGCAGGGGTCCTTCCAGGCGTCCGTCGAGAACTCCTGCCAGGAGTAATTGAAACGGCCCTTCGGCTTGTTGAAGGAGAAGACCGTGACGATGACGTTGGGGAGCAGGAGATAGGCGAGCGTGACGAGTCCGGCGAGGACGACGAGATTCCTGCGCAGCCAGCGGAAGAGCGAGGAGAACACAGAGAAGACGGCCATCAGACGAGATCCTCCGTCCCCGACTTGCGGATGTAGAACGTCACCATGAACAGGATCGCGGCCATCAGGATGAAGGAGAGCGCGGCCGCCGTCGGGTAATCCAGAATGCGCAGGAACTGCGTCTGGATGACGTTGCCGACCATGCGGGTGTCGGTGGAGCCGAGCAGGTCGGCGTTGACGTAGTCGCCCGCCGCCGGGATGAAGGTGAGCAGCGTGCCGGAGACCACGCCCGGCATGGACAGCGGGAACGTCACCTTGCGGAAGGTGGTGGACGGCCTGGCGTAGAGGTCGCCGGCGGCCTCGTGCAGCCTGCTGTCGATGCGCTCCAGCGAGGTGTAGAGCGGCAGGATCATGAACGGCAGGAAGTTGTACGTCAGTCCGCAGATCACCGCGAGCGGGGTGGCCAGGACGCGGTCGCCGTCGGTGGCGCCGAGCCAGCTGGTGACGTCCAGGATGTGCAGGCTGTTCAGGGCGCCGACGACCGGGCCGCCGTCGGCGAGGATCGTCTTCCACGCCAGCGTACGGATGAGGAAGCTGGTGAAGAACGGCGCTATGACGAGGACGAGGATCAGATTGCGCCAGCGGCCCGCGCGGAACGCGATGAGGTAGGCCAGCGGGTAGCCGAGCAGCAGGCACAGGATCGTCGCGGCGCCCGCGTACATGACGGAACGCAGGAACTGCGGCCAGTAGTCGCCGAGCGCGTCCCAGTAGGTGGCGAAGTGCCAGGTGACCTTGTAGCCCTCTTCGAGGGAGCCGGTCTGTACGGACGTCGATGCCTGGTAGACGAGCGGCAGCGCGAAGAAGACGAGCAGCCAGAGGATGCCGGGGAGCAGCAGCCAGTAGGGGACGAGGCGGCCGCGCCTGCGGGGCTTCGGCGGTGCTTCGGGCTCCTCTTGCGGCGGGGCCTTGGTGAGAGCGGTCACGCGTCCTCCTCGACCTTCTCCACGCCCGCGTCGGCGTCCTGGTCCGCGTCCAGGCCGAAGGTGTGCGCCGGGTTCCAGTGCAGGACGACGTCCGCGCCCGGTACCAGGCGGGCGTCGCGCTCGATGTTCTGCGCGTACACCTCGAAGGCGGCGCAGACGGGGCTGTTGACGACGTACTGCGTGGAGACGCCGATGAAGCTGGAGTCGGCGATGCGGCCGGTGATGCGGTTGCGGCCCTCGGGGATCGCGCCCGCGTCGTCGGCGTGCGTGAGCGAGATCTTCTCCGGGCGTACGCCGACGAGCACCGTGCCGCCGGTGGTGGCGGGCGCCGTACATCGCGCCTTGGGGAGCGTCAGCTTCCCGCCGCCCGCCTTCAGGAAGACGTCGTCGCCGCTCACCGACGCCACCTCGGCCTCGATGAAGTTCGACGTGCCGAGGAAGTTGGCGACGAACGTGGTGCGCGGGTTCTCGTACAGATCGGCGGGGGCGCCCTGCTGCTCGACGCGGCCGCCGTTCATCACGGCCACGGTGTCGGCCATCGTCATGGCCTCCTCCTGGTCGTGGGTGACGTGCACGAAGGTGATGCCGACCTCGGTCTGGATGCGCTTGAGTTCGAGCTGCATCTGGCGGCGCAGCTTGAGGTCGAGGGCGCCGAGGGGCTCGTCGAGGAGGAGCACCTTGGGGTGGTTGATCAGCGCGCGGGCCACGGCGACGCGCTGCTGCTGGCCGCCGGAGAGCTGGTGCGGCTTCTTGCGGGCCTGCTCGCCGAGCTGGACCAGGTCGAGCATGTCGCCGACCTGCTGCTTCACGGACTTGATGCCGCGCCGGCGCAGGCCGAAGGCGACGTTCTCGAAGATGTCGAGGTGCGGGAAGAGCGCGTACGACTGGAAGACCGTGTTCACCGGCCGCTTGTACGGCGGCAGCGCGGTGACGTCCTGCTCGCCGAGGCACACGGTGCCGGTGCTGGGCTCCTCCAGGCCGGCGATCATGCGCAGCGTGGTGGTCTTGCCGCAGCCGGAGGCGCCGAGCAGCGCGAAGAACGAGCCCTGGGGCACGGTGAGATCGAGCGGGTGTACGGCGGTGAAGGAGCCGTAGGTCTTGCTGATACCGCTGAGGCGTACGTCGCCGCCGTGCTCTTTGGGTTCTTTGGCAGTCGTCATGTTGGCGTCCAGAGGAGGTCGAGGTGTTACCGCTGTGGGCAGGGCGGGCGTCAGGAACCGGTGAGCTTCGCGAACTTCCCCTCGTACGCGGCCTCTTCCTTCGGGGTGAGCGAACGGAACGCGTGGGACTTCGCGGCCATGGCCTTGTCAGGGATGATCAGCGGATTCTCCGCGGCCTCGGGATCGATCTTCGCCAGCTCGCCGCGGACGCCGTCCACCGGGCACACATAGTTGATGTAGGCGGCGAGACGGGCCGCGGGCCCGGGCTCGAAGTAGTAGTCGATGAGCCGCTCGGCGTTGCGCTTGTGGCGCGCCTTGTTGGGGATCAGGAGATTGTCCGTCGAGGTCAGATAGCCGCTGTCCGGGATGGCGAACTCGATGTCGGGGTTGGAGAGTTTGAGCTGGACGACGTCACCGGCCCAGGCCACACACGCGGCGAGGTCGCCCTTGTCGAGGTCGGCGGTGTAGTCGTTGCCGGTGAAGCGGCGGATCTGCTTCTTGTCGACGGCCTTCTGAAGGCGCGCGACGGCCGCGTCGAAGTCGTCGTCGGAGAACTTCGCGGGGTCCTTGCCGAGGTCGAGCAGCACCATTCCCATGGAGTCGCGCATCTCGGACAGGAACCCCACCCGCCCCTTGAGCTTCGGCTCGTCGAGGAGCTGCGACACCGACGTGATCTTCTCCCCGTCGGTCGCCTTCTTGTTGTACGCGATGACGGTGGAGATGCCCGTCCAGGGGTACGAGTAGGCGCGCCCGGGGTCCCAGTCGGGCGAGCGGAACTGGGCGGACAGGTTGGCGTAGGCGTGCGGCAGCTGGGCCGGGTCGAGCTTCTGCACCCAGCCGAAGCGGATCAGCCGGGCGGCGAGCCAGTCCGTGACGCAGATCAGGTCACGGCCTGTGTCCTGCCCTGCTGCCAGCTGCGGTTTGATCTTCCCGAAGAACTCGTTGTTGTCGTTGATGTCCTCGGTGTACTTGACCTCGATCCCGGTGCGTTCGGTGAACGCGTCGAGGGTCGGGCGCCGCTTCTTCTTGTCGACGTCCATGTACTCGGTCCAGTTGGAGAAGTTCAGGCGCTTCTCCTTGTCCGAGCGGTCGTCGGCGGCGATGCCGCCCTCGCCCTTGCCTGCCGCGGGGATGCCGCACGCGCTCAGGGCCCCGAGCCCGCCCGCGGCGAGCACGCCGCCGCCGGAGGCGCGCAGCAGCGAACGGCGGGTGAGCGCGGCCCGGCCGCTCCTCATACCGCGGTGCATGGCGGCCAGTTGGGCCGGGGAGAGGCTTTCGGGCTCGTACTGCTCCATGCGCTTTATGGCCCTTTCGGGAGGGTGGGCGGGCGGGCGCCGTGGGCGGGCGGGCGCCGCCGGTCGCGCGGCGCCCGCTTCCGCGTATTCCACGGTCCGGCTATCGGTCCCCGAAGATCGTGCGGTGCCAGTCCTTCCTGGCCACCGCGGTGTTGTCGAACATGACGTGCTTGATCTGGGTGTACTCCTCGAAGGAGTAGGCGGACATGTCCTTGCCGTAGCCGGACGCCTTGTATCCGCCGTGCGGCATCTCGCTGAGGATCGGGATGTGGTCGTTGACCCACACGCAGCCGGCCTTGATCTCGCGGGTGGCGCGGTTGGCGCGGAAGACGTCCCGCGTCCAGGCGGAGGCGGCGAGCCCGTAGGGGGTGTCGTTGGCGAGCCGGATGCCGTCGGCGTCGGAGTCGAAGGGCAGCACGACGAGCACCGGGCCGAAGATCTCCGCCTGCACGGCCTCGCTGTCCTGCGCGGCGTCGGCGATGAGGGTGGGCCTGTAGTACGCGCCGGGGTGGTCGAGTGCCTCGCCTCCCGTCACCACACGCGCGTAGGAGCGGGCCCGGTCGACGAAGGCGGCGACGCGGTCGCGGTGCGTGTGCGAGATGAGCGGGCCGAGGTCGGTGGCCGGGTCGAAGGGGTCACCGAGCCGCACGGTCGCCATCAGGTCGGCGACGCCCGCCACGAAGGCGTCGTACAGCGGCCGCTGTACGTACGCGCGCGTGGCGGCCGTGCAGTCCTGGCCGCTGTTGATGAGGGCGCCCGCGACGGCGCCGTGCACGGCGGCCTCCAGGTCGGCGTCGTCGAACACGACGAAGGGCGCCTTGCCGCCGAGCTCCAGGTGCAGCCGCTTGACGGTGGCGGTGGCGATCTCGGCGACGCGCTTGCCGACGCCGGTCGAGCCGGTGAAGGACGTCATGACGACGTCGGGGTGCCCGACGAGGTGCTCACCGGCGTCCTGGCCCGCCCCCGTGACGATGTTGACCACACCGTCAGGGATCCCGGCGGCCGTGGCGGCCTGCGCGAACATCAGCGAGGTGAACGGCGTCAGCTCGGACGGCTTCAGGACGATGGTGTTGCCCGCCGCGATCGCCGGGAGCACCTTCCAGGCGGCCATCTGGAGCGGATAGTTCCAGGGCGCGATGGAGCCGACGACGCCGATCGGTTCGCGGCGTACGTACGAGGTGTGGTCACCGCCGTCGTACTCCCCCGCGGACTGGCCCGCCAGGTGCCGGGCCGCGCCCGCGAAGAAGGCGGTGTTGTCGATGGTGCCCGGTACGTCGAACTCGCGGCTCAGCTTGATCGGTTTGCCGCACTGCAGGGACTCGGCCTGCGCGAGGTCCTCGGCGCGGGCGGAGAGTTCCGCGGCGAAGCGGTGCATGGCGTCGGAGCGCTCACCGGGGCTCGCGGCCGACCAGCCGTCGTACGCGCTCGCGGCGGCGGCGACGGCGGCGTCCACGTCCTTCGGGCCCGCCAGCTCATAGGTGAGGACCTCGTCGCCCGTGGCCGGATCCACCACCGCGTGGGTGCGTCCTGAGGTGCCCTGGGTGAGGCGTCCCGCGATGTACTGGGCGCCGTCCGCGAAACGGTCCCGCGCCTGGAATGTGTGCATGACGCTCTCCTCCGCCGGCCGCCCCGTCCCGAGAGGGCCGGCGTAGTTCCAGATCGATTTGAGTGCCGATCCTGACAGGGGGTCGATGGTGCAGCAAGTGATTCCGTTGTTGCCTTTTGGTTACGCGACGGAATCTGTCGACCAGGTGTCGAGTCGGCCTGGAAATTGGGGGACGGAATGTCAGTGGTGCGTGCCAGGGTGGCGTGCATGAACGACGAGGTGGGGACCGCGGGGGCGGACACGGCGGGGATTCGCTCGGTGGAGTCATTGCTGGCCGCGGCGCGGGCCGGGCAGCGGCTGGAGTATCTGTACTTCTGGGGGCACGCCCCGCGCCGGGACGGCACGCTCGGGGCGAGCTGTTTCAGCCAGTGGTGGCCCTCGCCGTTCACGTCCGACGGCGTCGAGTACGCCACGGCCGAGCACTGGATGATGGCCGAGAAGGCCCGCCTCTTCGGGGACGCGGACGCCGAGCGGGCCGTGCTCGCGGCCCGGACGCCTGCCGAGGCGAAGCGGGCGGGGCGGCTTGTGCGGGGGTTCGACGAGGCGGTGTGGGCGCGGGAGCGGTTCCGGGTCGTCGTCGAGGGTTCCGTGCGCAAGTTCTCCTCGGACGAGGCGCTTCTTGCCTACCTCGTCGGTACGGGGGATCGGGTGCTGGTCGAGGCGAGTCCCGTCGACCCCGTGTGGGGGGTCGGGCTCGCCGCCGAGGATCCGCGCATCGGGGATCCCGCGGGGTGGCGGGGGCTGAATCTTCTGGGCTTCGCGTTGATGTCCGCGCGGGAGCGGTTGCGTTGACGGTTTTGCCCTTTCCCGCCGCTTCGCGGCGGATATCTCCCACCCGCCCCACCCGCCCGCCCATTTACTGCCACATCCGGCTCCGGGCCGGAGCCGGGGCGCCCGCCACCGGAACGGCCGGGGCGGGCCGAGCTTCCGGTGCCACGGCTTCTTGTCCGGCGTCGACGGGGTGGGTGAGTTGATCGGCTACTTCCCCCCCTTGCTGTGGGCCGGTGTTCCGCAGGGCGGAACGGGCAGGCACAGCCCAGCTCCCGCTGTGGGCAGGCGTTCCGCAGGGCGGAACGGGTGGCGGAACGGGTGGGCACAGCCCAGGCCGGCGGGGCCGTGACGTAGGGGGAAGGGCACCCCCAGGTCGGCGGCGCCGTCACGGTGTGGCCCGCCCGGGGAGCCCCCGGGGACCCCGTCCTACGATGACCCCGGCCCCTTGGGGTCGACCGATCAGCCGATCACACCGTGTTCCCGGGGAGGAACCCATGACCGACCACCTCACACCGCCCGCCGCGCAGGCGCAGGCGGACACGCAGACGCAGACGTTCATCGCGGGCCTGCCCAAGGCCGAACTCCACGTCCACCACGTCGGCTCCGCCTCCCCCCGCATCGTCTCGGCCCTGGCCGCCCGCCACCCCGACTCCAAGGTCCCCACGGACATAGAGGCCCTGGCGGACTACTTCACGTTCACGGACTTCGCGCACTTCGTGCAGGTCTACCTCTCCGTGGTCGACCTCATCCGCACCCCGGACGACGTCCAGCTCCTCACCTTCGAGGTGGCCCGCGAACTGGCCCGCCAGAACGTCCGCTACGCCGAGCTCACGATCACCCCCTTCTCCTCCACCCGCCGCGGCATCGAGGAGCGCGCCTTCATGGCCGCCATCGAGGACGCCCGCAAGTCCGCCGAGGCCGAGCTCGGCGTCGTACTGCGCTGGTGCTTCGACATCCCCGGCGAGGCGGGCCTGGAGGCGGCCGAGGAGACGGTCCGCCTTGCCACGACGGACGGCATCCGCCCGGAGGGCCTGGTGTCCTTCGGCCTCGGCGGCCCCGAAATCGGCGTACCGCGCCCGCAGTTCAAGCCGTACTTCGACCGCGCCATCGCCGCGGGCCTGCGCTCGGTGCCGCACGCGGGCGAGACCACCGGCCCGGAGACGGTCTGGGACGCGCTCACGCACCTGCGCGCCGAGCGCATCGGCCACGGCACCAGCTCCGCCCAGGACCCGAAGCTCCTCGCGCACCTCGCCGAGCACCGCATCCCCCTGGAGGTCTGCCCCACCTCCAACATCGCGACCCGCGCGGTCCGGACGCTCGACGAGCACCCGATCAAGCAGTTCGTGGACGCGGGCGTCACCGTCACGATCAATTCCGACGACCCGCCGATGTTCGGCACGGACCTCAACAACGAGTACGCCGTCGCCGCCCGCCTCCTCGGCCTCGACGAGCGCGGCATCGCCGGCCTCGCGAAGAACGCCGTCGAGGCGTCCTTCCTGGACGCGGCCGGCAAGGAGCGCGTCAAGGCGGAGATCGACGCGTACACGGAGACCTGGCCGGCCTCCTGACCAGGCTCGGGCAAGCCTCCTGAGCCACCGGCGGCCCGGAGACCCGCGCCTCCGGGCCGCCCCCGGCCACAATGGGGCCCATGCGCACCGTGACTGCCGTGGCCCACCGAGGCGACCCCTACCGCGTCCGCGAGAACACCCTCCCCTCCCTGCGCTCGGCGCTCGACCGGGGCGCGGACGCGGTCGAGATCGACGTCCGCCTGACCCGTGACGACGTACCCGTGCTGCTGCACGACGCGAGCCTCGAACGGCTCTGGGAGCACGAGCGGCCGCTCGCCGCGCTGTCCGCGGACGAGCTGCGCGGGCTGACCGGCGGCGGCGTGCCCACCCTCGAAGCGGCCCTCAAGGAGACGGCGGGACACCGCGTCCTCGTGGACCTGCCGGGGGCGACCCCGGAGTCGGTACGCACCGTCGTCGGCGTGATCGCGGACTGCGGGGCCGCCGACCGGGCGTACTACTGCGCGGGCCCCGCCGCGATGCTCGCCGTGCGCGCCGCGGACCCGGCCGCGGAGATCTCCCTCACCTGGAAGTCCCTCGCCCCGCCACGCCCCGCGCTGCTCGCCGCGATCGGCCCGCGCTGGCTCAACTACCGCTTCGGGCTTGTCAGTCGGGAGCTGGTGGACCGGGTGCACGCCGACGGTCTGCTGATCTCCGCGTGGACCGCCGACACCCGCCGAACCATGCGTAAGCTCATCTCCCACGGGGTGGACTCGATCACCACCAACCGCGTGGACGCACTCGCCGCCGAGCTGTCCCGGCAGCCACGGCGGCACCGCTTGGAGACGGGGAAGGAACCTCACGAGTGAGCGCAGAAGGCACCGGCGGCAACGCCGACACCAACGGGCGGATACGCACCGACGTGGCGCACAACGCCCGTGTCTGGAACTACTGGCTGGGCGGCAAGGACAACTACCCGGTGGACCGCGTGGTCGGCGAGCAGGTCGTCGAGATGTTCCCCGGCATCGGCGAAGTGGCCCGCGCGGACCGCGCGTTCCTGGGCCGGGCCGTCGCCCATCTCGTCGAAGACGCCGACATCCGCCAGCTGCTGGACATCGGCACCGGCCTGCCCACCGGCGACAACACCCACGAGGTGGCGCAGCGCCTCGCGCCCGAGGCCCGGGTCGTGTACGTCGACAACGACCCGATCGTCCTGACCCACGCCCACGCCCTGCTCACCAGCTCGCCCGAGGGCTCGACCGCGTACATCGACGCGGACGCCCGCGACCCGCGGCGGATCCTCCGCGCCGCCGCCGACACCCTCGACTTCGAGCGGCCGGTCGCCGTGATGCTGCTCGGCATCCTCAACTTCGTCCCGGACACGGGCGAGGCCCGTTCGATCGTACGGACCCTCATGGACGCGGTGCCGTCCGGCAGTTACCTGGTCCTGACCCACCCCACCCTGGACGCCGACGTCGGCGGCGCGGGCAACCAGCCGGCCATGGACTTCTGGAACGCCAACGCGACACCCCCGATCACCGGCCGCACCCGCGCGGAGTTCCTGTCCTTCATGGAGGGCCTGGAACTCCTGGAACCGGGCATCGAATCCTGCGCCCGCTGGCGGTACCCGGAGGCGGCCCCGGTCCCCCAGTTCGGCGCGGTGGCCCGTAAACCGTAGCCCCGGGACGGCCGGGTCCGGCCCGGCGCGGGCCGGACCCGGGCGTCACCCATGCCCCACCTGCCCCACCGGCGGCACCATCGCCTGCGCGTCCACGCCCGCGCCCACCCACAGCCCGATCAGCAGCGCGGCCGTGGCCTCCACCAGACCCGCCCGCCCGAGCCCGCCCGCGTCGTACGGGACACACCCGATGTCCCGCACCAGTTCCCGTACGACGCCCAGCGCGGCCTCGTCGTCGCCGCACACCGGCACCGCGAGCCGCCGCCCGTCGAACACGGGCGGCGCGAGGCGCCACACGCTCTCGTGGCAGAGGTTGAACGCCTTCACCACGCGGGCGCCGGGCGCGGCGGCGGCGAGCCGCTCGGCGGCGGAAGGACCGCCCTCCGTCAGCAGCGCGAAGCCCGCCCCCACCGGATTGCCGCAGTCCACCACCACCCGCCCGCGCAGGGCGCCTTCAAGCCCGCCGACCACACCGATCCCCGCCGCGTACGGCAGCGCGTTCAACACCGCACCGTCCCCGAACTCGGCCGCCGCCCGCAACGAGCCGTGCCCCACCGCACCGATCCGCCCGGCCAACACGGCCGCCCGCCCCTCGTCCCGCCCACCGACCCACACCTCGTGCCCGGCCCGCACCCACTGCGCGCCCAACGCGTCGGCCATGTTCCCGGCGCCAAGAATCCCTATCCGCATGCCCGTTCCTCACCGTTCCGTCCAGTCACCCGACCCCGTGGCCGGTACGGAACGACAGTAGGAAGCCGCTCGGGCACCAATTGGTAAGTCACGGCGGCGACGCGTCCGGCACCATGCACCACATGACCACCCACGAACCCACCGACCTCCTCGCCGACTGCCGGGCCCGGCTCGCGTTCGATCTGCTCGCCAACACCTGGAACGCCGTGGCGCTGTGGGCCCTGCGGCACGGGCCGCTGCGCCCGCGTGAGCTGCGGGGGCGCATCGGCGGCATCAGCCCCAAGATCCTCACGGAGACGCTGCGGCGGCTGGAATACAACGGGCTCGTGGTCCGGCGGGCGTACGCCGAGTCGCCGCCCCGCGTCGAGTACGGGCTCACCGTGCTGGGGCGCACTTTGCTCGGCCCGATCGAGGCGTTCGGGGCGTGGGCCTACGAGCACGGGGACGAGGTGCTCGCGGCGCAGGACGAGGCGGATGCGACAGAGGCGGCCTCCTGACGTCGCCCCTTAGGGGATCAGCCCTCAGCCACCCTGATCCATACGTGAGTTGATGCCGGGGCCGCCTCAGGGGGCGCCCCCTCCCCAGTGATGATCCGGCGCCCGCGCCCCGCCGCGCAGGATGGGACTCGAATCCCCCGCCCACCCGGACCACCGGCCCACCCATCCTGGAGCAGCCCATGCCCGCACGCGTCCATGCCCGTGCCCGTCGTCGTTCCGCCGCGGTCGCCGCCGTCGTCGTTCTCGGTCTCACCGCCGCCGCGACCGCCCCCGCCCTCGCCGATTCGACCGCGCCGGGGGCGGCCTCCGCAGGCACCGCGCACGGCTCCCGGCCCGACGCCAAGGCACTGCGAGCCGCCATCGCCGGGCTGCCCGACGCCGACGCGACCGCCGCCCTGGTGCGGGTGGCGGGAAAGAACGGTGCGTGGCGCGGCAGTTCGGGGGTTCGGGACCTGGCGTCGGGGCGCGATGCCGACCCGGACGGGCGATTCCGGGCCGGGTCCACCACGAAGGTGGTGACGGCGGCCGTCGTGCTGCAGCTCGCGGCCGAGGGCGAGGTCGACCTCGACGCGCCCGTGCAGCGCTATCTGCCGGACCTGTTCGCCCGCAACGCCGACGCGTTCGCCAAGCCCATCTCCGTACGCCAACTCCTCAACCACACCGGCGGGTTGAAGCCGGGCCGCGCCCTCGGCAAGGACTTCGCGGAGCTGTACGCGAACCGCTTCGAGACGCTCACCCCGCAGGAGGTCGCCGCCACGTCGATCGCGAAGGGACCCGCGTACGCCCCGGGCGTCAAGCAGGAGTACCTGGGCATCAACTACACGCTTCTCGGGCTGTTGATCGAGAAGGTCACGGGGCGTACGTACGAGAGTGAGGCCACGCGGCGCGTCCTCAAGCGCGCGGGCATGCGGCATTCCTCCTTCCCCGGCACGGACCCCCGCATCCACGGCCCGCACAACCGCGGCTACCAGACCGTGCGGGAGCCCGACGGCGGGACGCGGCTGGTCGACGTCACCGAATGGAACCAGCGGGACCGCTTCGCGGGCGGCGACATGATCTCCACGACGGCCGACCTGGAGCGGCTGACCGTCGCGCTGTTCAAGGGCAGGATCGTGCCGAAGCCGCAGCTGGAGGAGATGTTCACGGTGCCCGCCGGCATCGAGGGCGCCACGATGAGCGCGGGACTGGTGCGGTTCGCCGCGCCGGACGGGCGGGTCGTCTGGCTGAAGACCGGCAGCCGGCACGGCTACAGCTCGGTCATGGCCGCCACCCGGAACCTGGACACCGTCCTCGTGTACTCCGTGAACTCCACCGACGCCAAGGGCGAGAACATGAACCCGGTCGCCCAGCGCATCGTCGAGGCGGCGCTCAAGGTCCGCGGCTGAGCGCCCGCCCGTACGGGCGCGGAGTCCGCGGCGACCGAGCGCCCGCCGGGCCTACGCGTTCGTCCCGCCGTCCACCGTGAACTCCGCGCCCGTGATGGTGCGCCCGCCCGGACCCACCAGGTGGGCCACCGTCGCGGCGATGTCGTCGGCGCCCGAGAAGCGGCCGAGGGCGGACAGGCCGCGCTGGAAATCGGCCGCGTCGCCGTCGGCCGGGTTCATGTCCGTGTCCGTGGAGCCGGGGTGCACGGCGTTGACGGTGATGCCGCGGGGGCCGAGCTCGCGGGCGAGGGCCTTGGTGAAGCCGCTCAGCGCGGACTTGCTCATCGAGTACAGGACGATGCCGGGGAACGGCACCCGATGCACCAGGTTGCTGCCGATGCTCACGATGCGCCCGCCCTCGGGCAGATGCGCCAGCGCGGCCTGCCCGGCGAGGAACGCGGCGCGCGCGTGGATCGCGAGGGTGCGGTCCAGCTCCGCCAGCGTGACCTCCTCGAACGGCCCGTGCGGGTACACCCCCGCGTTGTTGACCAGGATGTCGAGCCGCCCCAGCCCGGCCGCCGCCCGCGCCACGGCCTCCCGCACCGCGTCCGCGTCCGCCGCGTCGGCCTCGATGGCCAGCGCCCGCCGGCCGGCCGCCTCCACCTCGGCGACGACGGCCTGGGCCTTCGCCTTCCCCGCCGGGCTCACATAGGTGAACGCCACATCGGCCCCGTCCCGCGCCAGGCGCCGCACGATCGCCGCCCCGATCCCCCTGCTGCCGCCCGTCACCAGCGCGGCCTTGCCCAGGAGTTCCGTCATGCCCAGCCCCACATCTCTCGCGTACGTACGTCGGTGATGCGCCGATCGACACCTGTGCCGACGACGGATTCCGTGTCGGCGATCTATTTCTGTGTCGATCGGCACAGAAACAGTCACACGAGCGCGCCCGCACGTCAAGACCTATATTTGTCGTTCACTACAGAAATTCGACGAGCACGGGAGCAGGGAGGTGGGAGCCGTGACGGCACGCGGACGACCCCGGGCGTTCGACCGGGACACGGCGCTGCGCCGGGCCATGGAGGTGTTCTGGAAGCAGGGCTACGAGGCCACGTCGATGACGGACCTCACCTCCGCGATGGGCATCGCGTCGCCCAGCCTGTACGCCGCGTTCGGCTCCAAGGAGAAGCTGTTCCGGGAGGCGATCGCGCTGTACGGCGCCACGGAGGGCGCGCCGATGACCCGCGCGCTGACCGAACTCCCGTCCGCGCGGGCCGCGGTGGAGGCCGTACTGCGTGAGAACGCGCGCACGTACGTGGCCGGCGACAGCCCGAGCGGCTGCATGATCGTGCTGGCCGCGACGAACTGCTCCCCGGCCAACGCCCCCGTCCAGGAGCACCTGGCGACACAGCGGAAGGCGGGCGCGGAGCTGATGGCCCGCCGCCTGGAGCGGGGCGTCGAGGAGGGCGAACTCCCCGCCCGCACGGACACGGAGGCGATGGCCGCCTTCTACACCACGGTCATCCAGGGCATGTCGGTGCAGGCCCGCGACGGGGCGACCCGCGCGGACCTGGACAAGACGGTGGACCGGGCGATGGCGGCGTGGGACGTGGTGGCCGCGCCGCCTCCGGAGTGACCGCCGGGCCGCGGCCCGGTCACGGAACTGCCGTGCCGCGGCCCGGCCGCGGAACTACAGACCCGCCAGGGAGTTCCACCGCTTCGCGAACTCCGTGCGCTCCCCGGAGGTGATGTCCCGCGCGATCACGAGCCGCTTGCGCATCGCGTCGTCCGGGAAGATCAGCGGGTCCTCGGCGAGCGCCGCCAGTTCCTCGTCCTTGGAGGAGGCAAGGATGTCGCGGGCGGCGGGCACGGGGCAGACGTAGTTGACCCAGGCGGCCAGCTCGGCGGCGACCTCGGGCTCGTAGTAGTAGTCGATCAGGCGCTCGGCGTTGAGCTTGTGGCGGGCGAGGTTCGGGACCATCAGGGACTCGGCCCACAGCTCCGCGCCCTCCTCCGGGACGACGAACTCGATGTCCGGGTCGTCGGCCTGGAGCTGGATGACGTCGCCGCTGTACGCCTGGCAGGCGAGGACGTCGCCGCTGGAGAGGTCCTTGATGTAGTCGTTGCCGGTGAAGCGGCGGACGTGGTGGCTGTCGACGAGCTTCTCGACCCGGTCGCACATGCGGTGGAAGTCGTCCGCCGTCCACTGGGTGATGTCGACGCCGTCGCCCTGCATCAGCAGCCCGAACGCCTCGTCGAGGCCGGACAGCAGGGTGACGCGGCCCTTGAGGTCGTCCGCCCAGAGGTCCGACACGTGCTTGATCTCGCGGCCGAGGCGCTTCTTGTTGTACGCGATGCCGGTGATGCCGGACTGCCAGGGCACGGTGAACTTGCGGCCCCGGTCGAAGTGCGGCGAGCGCAGCAGCGGGTCGAGGTGCTTGGTGACGTTCGGCTGGCGGGCGCGGTCCATCTCCTGGACCCAGCCGAGGCGGACGAAGCGGGCGCACATCCAGTCGCTGATGACGATGAGGTCGCGGCCGGTCTCCTGATGGTTCATCAGGGAGGGGCTTATCTTGCCGAAGAACTCGTCGTTGTCGTTGATCTCCTCCGTGTAGCGCACGTCGATGCCGGTGCGCTTCTCGAAGGCGTCGAGAGTGGGCCGCCTCGTCTTGTTCTTGTCGTCGGTGTCGATGTAGAGCGGCCAGTTGGCGAAGGCCAGCTTCCGGTCGGTGCGCGAGCGGTCGGCGGCGCCGCGTTCGTCCGGCGCGATGTACGCGGCGGGCACCCCGCAGCCGGTGGCGAGCGCGGCCACCGCGGCGGCGGTGGCACCGCCGCCGAGGGTCCGCAGCAGGGCCCGGCGGGACACCGGGGCGGAGGCGGGGCCTGCGGGGTTCGCTCGCACTGCTCTCGGGTTCGCTCGCACCTCGGCAGCATGCACGGGGCCGTGGGGGCCGGGCAATGGACGGTGCGTCGGGGCGGGGGTGGTGCGGGGCGACATGCTGTCGGGCCGCAGCGGCTCGGGACCTCAGCGGGCCGGTTCCAGCCACCCCGCCAGGTCGGACGCCGTCACGCGCGTCAGCGGTGCCTCGTCGAGCGGCCCGGGGAAGAGCCGGTACGCCGTGCCGGACGCGACGCGCCCCGCCTCCGCCAGATCGCCGTGCACCAGGGCGACGAAGGCATGCCGTCCCGCCAACTCCGGTTCCGCGCACAGCACATCGGGCTCCCACGCGTCCCGGACGCGCACGGCGAAGTCGGCGCGCGGCTCGTCGGGCTCGCGGCGGTAGCCCCAGAGCACGTGGCCGCGCCCGCGCACCAGGACGTCGCCGTCGGTGCGGGCCGCCGCCGTCCAGCAGGCCAGGTCCCAGAGCGTGGCCCGGCCGCCGGGCTCGAAGGTGTCGACCAGGTCGTGCCCGGCGCGGCCGAGCACCTCGCGGTAGCGCCAGACGTCGTGGTTGCCCTCGCCCGTGGCGAGCGTGAGGTCGGCCCACCAGGCGCGGCGCGAGCGCAGGTCCACGATCATCGGTACGCGCAGCGCGGCCTCGCCCGCGAGGTCGAAGCGCTGCCGGACGGCACGCGGATCGAAGACCGCCCGATCCCTCCGCTCCCCGCTCACGGCCATGAACCCCGCGAAGGCGTCCGGGAGTTGGTCGAAGGGCACGTCGTTGTACGACAGGACGGCGGGCACGACGAAGCGCACCCCCGCCTTGGCGAGCCGCGGCAGGTCCAGGTCCAGGTACTCGGTGGCGCCGTGCGGGGCGGGCGCCGAGGTCAGGTCGCCCGAATGCAGGGCGGCGCCGCCTGCGTACTCCAGCTGGGTGTAGTCGCACAGCCCGACGAACCGCCACGCGTCGTCGTACAGGGCGACGGACAGGTCGAGGTCGACCCGCACGCCCTTGGGCTGCATCCAGTGCAGGAAGAGGCGGACGTGCTCGCTGTCGCCGGGCATGGCCAGCGAGCTGCCGCGCGGCACGGAGACGAGCGAGGCGGCGGAGGCCCGCTCGGCGAAGGGCACGGGCAGATCGGCGAGGCCGGCGTCGAGCAGGGCGATGTCGTACGGCACACGGTCGGGTTCCAGCCCGTCCGGCGTTTGAGGACGAGGCCGTTCAGGCCGATAGGGGGGGTCCAGGGGCGGCAGCCCCTGGTTACGGGAAGGGGCGGGACTGGAAGGGGCGGGACTGGGGCGCACCCCGCGAGGGCCCACCCCCGCCTCAAGCCGCCGCACCGCCTCCGCCTCGATGAGCTCCGCGGCCCGCGACGCCACCCGGGGCGGCAGCGGCGGCCGCTGGTCATCGACGGCGTAGGCCTTCGTGACGCGCCCGCGCGGGAAGAAGACACGGCGGCCGCCGGGAACCGCGCGCACCTTCATCCGGCCGTACGCGCCGAGCAGCGCCCCCGCGCCCGCCCGGGGCAGGGCGTGGGCCAGCGCCTCGGCGACCGGTTCCGGCAGCATGGCTTCGCCCGTGCGGGCCAGCAACACGTCGAGGCGGCGCAGCAGTTCGCCGGGGCGGGCGCGCAGCAGGGCGGCGGCGGCCGTGGTGTCCCAGCGGGCGAGCGCCGACTCGACGCGGCTCTGCCAGCCGGTGTGCCGCAGGCGGTCCCCGTCCAGGCGGATGTCGTCGTGCCGGGCGGCCTCCGTGAGCAGGACGTCCATGAGCGCCGGGTCGCCGAGGCCGTCGAGCCGGGTGCCGCGCAGCACGGCGAAGGCGAGCGCCACGCGCGCGTGCCGCCCGGCCCCCGCGGCTCCCTCGAAGGGATGCAGGATCTCGCCGACGCGCTTCCAGGCACCCGGGTACCGGGCGAAGTCCTCGCACAGGTGCCGCAGGTCGAACGTGCCGAGCAGCGCGAGCAGTTCACGCCGCGCGGGGCGGGAGAGCCCGCGCAGCCGCGGCAGTTCGAGCAGGTCGGGGTCGCCACCGGAGCGTACGACGAGGAGCCGCAGCACATCGGTGGCCGTGTCCGCGTACCGGCCGACGAGCGGGCGTGTCACCGGGTCGTCCAGGCAGGGCGCGAGAGCCAGGGCCTTGCTCTCGCGCAGCGGGATCTCCGGCGGCAGCCAGGCACCGCGCCGCTCGCCCGCCGCCCGCGTGTCGCGCGCGTGGGCGTACCCGAGCAGCAGCACCAGGTCGTCGTGGTCCTGCGGGTTCAGCGGGGTGCGGCGGGCCAGCAGCGCCGCGAGTTCGGCGGCCTCGTCGCCGGGTGCGCCCAGGCGCAGGGCGCGCAGGATCTCGCCGCTGTCATCAGCGGTCACGGCTCCGGTGTCGATCCACGGATCGGTGGGCCCCTCCGTCGCGTAGCGCGTCTCGCAGACCGGGCAGGCGTACCAAACACAGCACTCGTCGCAGCAGCCGAAGTCCCGCTCCTTGCCGTGGCAGTCGTCGCACACCAGGTGCGCGCAGGGCGAGAGAGCGCGCACCCGCGCCTTGGTGCCCGCGCAGTTCATGCAGGGCTGGTGCGGCTGGGCGGCGAGGTGGGCGACGACGAGGGAGGTGTAGCGGTCGTACGCGTGCTGGTAGGGGATCTCGTCGGGGAACCGCCGGAACAGCGGCGCGTGCGTGCGGTCGGAGCCCATCAGGGCGTCGACGTCGGCGAGCAGTTTCCGCCCGGTCGCGGCGAGGTCCTGGGCAGACAACGCGGCCAGCGCCTGGCGCAGCGGGGCGGTCAACAGGTGCCCGCGATCGGCGAGTTCGGCTTCGAGGACGACCACGGCGGCTTCGGTCACCGCGGACTGTCCGGCACCGGAGGGAACGTACACGCTCTGCCTGCGCCGCAGCAGCAGCCCCGTCAGATCGTCGGCCGTCGTCATCAGGTCACACCCCCGTAGTGCAGAAGAGCGGGGGCGGAGAGTGTGTGCGCTACGGATCTTTTTGCAGAAGAGGGGAGAAGGAAGCACACAACGGGAGCCGCCCCCGCGTACTCAACGGTACGCGGGGGCGGCGGGGCCGAGCATCTCAATTAAGCGCCGAAGGCGCTTCCGTGGGGCGCGTCCCGCCCTAGGGCCTGTCCGATGGGTCGGCGCGGCGTCGCGGCGTCTGGCACCAGACGCCGCTCCTTGCTCCACGCCGACCCATCGGACAGGCCCTAACCGTCGATCGACGTCATGACGTGCTTGATGCGCGTGTAGTCGTCGAAGCCGTACGACGAGAGGTCCTTGCCGTAGCCGGACTTCTTGAAGCCGCCGTGCGGCATCTCCGCGACCAGCGGGATGTGGGTGTTGATCCACACGCAGCCGAAGTCCAGCGCCTTGGAGAGCCGCATCGCGCGGGCGTGGTCCTTGGTCCACACCGAGGAGGCGAGGGCGTACTCGACGCCGTTCGCGTGCGCGATGGCCTCGGCCTCGTCCGTGAAGGACTGCACGGTGATGACGGGGCCGAAGACCTCCTTCTGGATGATCTCGTCGTCCTGCTTGAGGCCGGATACGACGGTCGGGGCGTAGAAGTAGCCCTTCTCGCCGACGCGTTGGCCGCCCGCCTCGACCTTGGCGTGCGCGGGCAGCCGGTCGATGAAGCCGGAGACCTGCGCGAGCTGGTTGGCGTTGTTGAGGGGGCCGAACAGCACGTCCTCGTCGTCCGGCTGCCCGGTCTTCGTGTCGGCGGCGGCCTTCGCGAGCGCCGTCACGAACTCGTCGTGGATGGACTCGTGCACGAGCACGCGCGTGGCGGCCGTACAGTCCTGGCCCGCGTTGAAGAAGCCCGCGACCGAGATGTCCTCGACGGCCTTGGCGATGTCGGTGTCCTCGAAGACCACGACGGGCGCCTTGCCGCCGAGCTCCAGGTGCACCCGCTTGAGGTCCTTGGACGCGGACTCGGCGACCTGCATGCCGGCGCGCACGGAGCCGGTGATGGAGGCCATCGCGGGCGTCGGGTGCTCGACCATCGCGCGGCCCGTGTCACGGTCGCCGCAGATGACGTTGAAGACGCCCGCGGGCACGATGGAGCCGATGATCTCGGCCATCAGGACCGTCGACGCCGGGGTGGTGTCGGACGGCTTCAGGACGACCGTGTTGCCCGCGGCGAGCGCCGGGGCGAACTTCCACACCCCCATCATCATGGGGTAGTTCCACGGCGCGACCTGCGCGCAGACGCCGATCGGCTCGCGCCGGATGATGGAGGTCAGACCCTCCATGTACTCACCGGCGGCGCGGCCTTCGAGCATCCGGGCCGCGCCCGCGAAGAAGCGGATCTGGTCGACCATCGGCGGGATCTCCTCGGACCGCGTGAGCCCGATCGGCTTGCCCGTGTTCTCGACCTCGGCCGCGATGAGTTCCTCGGCGCGCTCCTCGAAGGCGTCGGCGATCTTGAGGAGGTACTTCTGCCGCTCGCCGGGCACCAGGTCGCGCCAGGCCGGGAACGCGTCGGCGGCGGCCTTCATGGCGGCGTCGACGTCGGCCTGGCCGGACAGCGGTGCCACCGCGTACGCCTCGCCGGTCGCCGGATTGATCACCTCGGTGGTCCGTCCGTCGGCCGCGTCCCGGAATTCTCCGTTGATGTAGTTGCGCAGACGGCGCAGCTCGGTGGTCACTTCCAGCCCTCCTGTCAGAAGCCCGTGTACTGGTCTCCACCGGATGTTTCCGCCGGTCGCCCGGCTGTCCAGTGGATGAGACACCCACCCTAGTCGCTACACCGACGCTTTCAACATACCCAGCCGCCCAGAACTGCGAAATCCGTGAACTGAGACATCCTGAGCAACGAATTTCATCGCTGCGGCCTTGCGGAACAGACGAGACGTCGTGCACAGTGAAGTCGTGGCAAGTCGTAGCGCAGACCCCAGCAGCTCCCGCGGCGGGACGAATCCGTCCGTCGACGCCGTCTCCCTGGCGATCATCGAGCAGCTCCAGGAGGACGGCCGCCGTCCGTATGCCGCCATCGGCAAGGCCGTCGGCCTCTCCGAGGCGGCCGTGCGGCAGCGGGTGCAGAAGCTGCTCGACCAGGGCGTGATGCAGATCGTCGCCGTCACGGACCCGCTCACCGTGGGCTTCCGGCGCCAGGCGATGGTCGGGATCGACGTCGAGGGTGACGTGGACCCGGTCGCGGACGCCGTGGCCGCCATGCCGGAGGCGGAGTACGTGGTGATGACCGCGGGCTCGCACGACCTCCTGGTGGAGATCGTCTGCGAGGACGACGACCACCTGCTCGAAGTCATCAACAAACGGATCCGCGCGCTCCCCGGCGTGCGCTCCACCGAGAGCTTCGTCTACCTCAAGCTCAAGAAGCAGACCTACATGTGGGGAACCCGATAGCCGTGAGCACCAAGGACCTCAGCCGAACCGCGTACGACCACCTGTGGATGCACTTCACCCGCATGTCGTCGTACGAGAACGCGCCCGTTCCCACCATCGTGCGTGGCGAAGGGACCTACATCTACGACGACAAGGGCAAGAAGTACCTCGACGGTCTCGCGGGCCTGTTCGTGGTCCAGGCAGGACACGGCCGCCGGGAGCTCGCCGAAGTCGCCGCCAAGCAGGCCGCCGACCTCGCCTTCTTCCCCATCTGGTCGTACGCCCACCCCAAGGCCGTGGAACTGGCGGAACGTCTCGCCCAGCACGCCCCCGGCGATCTGAACAAGGTCTTCTTCACCACCGGCGGCGGCGAAGCCGTCGAGACCGCCTGGAAGCTGGCGAAGCAGTACCACAAGCTCACCGGCAACCACACGAAGTACAAGGTCATCTCGCGCGCGGTCGCCTACCACGGCACCCCGCAGGGCGCCCTGTCCATCACCGGACTCCCCGCCCTGAAGGCCCCGTTCGAGCCGCTCGTGCCCGGCGCCCACAAGGTCCCGAACACCAATATCTACCGCGCCCCGATCCACGGCGACGACCCCGAGGCATTCGGCCGCTGGGCCGCCGACCAGATCGAGCAGGAGATCCTCTTCGAGGGCCCCGAGACGGTCGCCGCCGTCTTCCTGGAGCCCGTGCAGAACGCGGGCGGCTGCTTCCCGCCGCCGCCCGGGTACTTCCAGCGGGTCCGCGAGATCTGCGACCAGTACGACGTGCTGCTCGTCTCCGACGAGGTCATCTGCGCCTTCGGCCGCCTCGGCACGATGTTCGCCTGCGACAAGTTCGGCTACGTCCCCGACATCATCACCTGCGCCAAGGGCATGACCTCGGGCTACTCCCCGATCGGCGCCGCGATCATCTCGGACCGCATCGCCGAGCCGTTCTACAAGGGCGACAACACCTTCCTGCACGGCTACACCTTCGGCGGCCACCCGGTCTCCGCCGCCGTCGGCCTCGCCAACCTCGACATCTTCGAGCGCGAGGGCCTCAACCAGCACGTGCTCGACAACGAGTCGGCGTTCCTGACGACCCTGCAGAAGCTGCACGACCTGCCGATAGTGGGCGACGTCCGCGGCAACGGCTTCTTCTACGGCATCGAACTCGTCAAGGACAAGGCCACCAAGGAGTCCTTCACGGACGAGGAGTCGGAGCGCGTGCTCTACGGCTTCGTCTCCAAGAAGCTCTTCGAGTACGGCCTGTACTGCCGCGCCGACGACCGCGGTGACCCGGTCATCCAGCTGTCGCCGCCGCTGATCGCGGACCAGTCGACGTTCGACGAGATCGAGGGCATCGTGCGGCAGGTCCTGACGGAGGCCTGGTCCAAGATCTGATCCACCGCCGTACGCCCGCCGTACCCGGCCCGGGTGCGCCCATCCGAGTGAGATGGGCGGACCCGGGCCGCGTCCTTGTCCGGCGCCCGGCGCCGAATCCTTAGCGTGCCAGTGACCGATCGGCCCAGCCTTCGTTCCCCCGTACGGGGGAGGCAATCTGATCTGAACCGAGGTGTACGCCATGGTGGCCCCGCCGGACAACGACGTGCTGTGGGCACGAGCCCTGCACGTCACACTCAATGGCTCCCCCGCACTCACCGGTGTCTCGCTCGGTGTCCGCGAGAGCGAGATCCTCGCCGTCGGCGGCCCGCGCGGCAGCGGCAAGACCACGCTGCTGCGCTGCCTGTCCGGCCAGCTCCTGCCCCACAAGGGCGAGGTGTGGTTCAACTCCACGCCCGTGCACACCATGAGCCCGCTGGTGCGCGAACGCCTGCGCCGCGACCGCTTCGGCTGGATCGACCCCAAGCCCCGCCTGGTGCCGGAGCTGAACGCCTGGGAGAACGCCGCGCTCGGCCTGATGCTGCGCGGCGGCGCCCGCCGCCCCGCGCGCACCGCCGCCCACGAGTGGCTGGAGCGCCTCGACATCGGCGGCTGCGCCCGCAAGCGCCCGCACGCCCTCACCCAGGCCGAGCGCCAACGCGTCGCCATCGCCCGCGCCCTGGCCTGCACGCCGTCCGTCCTGTTCGCCGACGAGCCCACCGCGCCGCTGCACCGCGCCGACCGCGCCCACGTCCTGCGTACGCTGACGACGGCGGCCCGCTCGCACGGCATCACCGTCGTCCTCGCCACCCACGACGCGGACGTGGCCGGCCTCGCCGACCGCACGGTGACGCTCCTCGACGGGCGACGCGTGCACACGGTGCACCTGCCGGGCGACGACCTGGCCCTCGCGGGGGCGGGCGGGGGCGCCGAGACCGCAGCGGCCAACGGGGCTGCCGAGGCCACCGAGACTTCCGGGGCCACCGAGTCCACCGGGGCTTCCGGCAGTGGTGCGGGACCCGGAGACCCAGAGGGATCCGGAGGCGCTGACGGCTCCGACACGGAAGGCCGGGCCGCGTGCTCGCTCTCCGTCTAGCCCGCGGCTCCCGCCCCCTGGTCCAGCTGCGCAGACTCCTGGTCGCCGCCGCGTCGGCCGGCACCGGCTTCCTGCTCCTGTGCACCCTGGGGTACGCGATGAGCCACCCGGCGTCCACCGGCTCCGTGCTCCGGCTCGCCTGGTGCGCCGCCCCCATCGCCGCCACCGTCTACTTCGCGGTCGCCGTGGCCCGCACCGACCCCGGCACCAAGCCGCGCCCCGGGCTCTCGGCCATCGGGCTCGGGCCGGGGCAGCTCATGGTCATCTCCGCCATGACCACGGCCGTGGCCTGCACGCTCGGCTCCATGGTGGCGCTGCTGTTCTTCCTGCACCTGCGCGGCGACCTGTCGGGCCTGCCGTTCGACGGCGCGGCGGCCGAACTGCTCGCCGCCGACCGGCCGTTGCCGCTTGCCGCCGTGCTGACGCTGCTCGCGCTCGTGCCCATCGCCGCGTCCGTCGCCAGCGCGGTCGTGCTGCGCCCGCGCCCCCTCAAGCCCGGCGCCGCGCCCGAGCCGGACGACCCCGCGCCCCCCGCCGCCGCGCCGGGCGGCCTGCCCTAGAT
>NZ_AOPZ01000161.1 GCF_000414115.1 Streptomyces aurantiacus JA 4570 | reverse complement strand
TGACGGGGTCGAGCACCCTGCAGCTCAACACTCCCGCGCCGGTCGGCACCGCCATCGCCGACAGCGGACCGGACCCAGCCAACGGCCGAACACTTGCGACACACCCCCGCGGGCCTTGACAACACCTGCAACGAAGAGGCATTCGATCACCGACCACTTCATCAAGAACGTTGCAGAAATAACCCCACCGCCCCCACTCCCCCGCCCACCCGAATTGATCATTCCGCCCTACTTCACGCCACGGGAGCTCCCGCCTGGGGGTAACCGACCGTAACCGGGGGGATCAATTTCTTGATGAAGTGGTCGCGTTTGCATCGAATGCCGCAACGGTGATCGAATGCCTCTTCGTTGCAGGTGTTGTCAAGGCCCGCGGGGGTGTGTCGCAAGTGTTCGGCCGTTGGCTGGAAAACCGACCTGCGCGATGTTGCGGACCTGCGAGGTGAGGTTGTCCGCCATGAAGAAGACGTTGTAGGGAAGAG
>NZ_AOPZ01000160.1 GCF_000414115.1 Streptomyces aurantiacus JA 4570 | reverse complement strand
CGACGCGGCGCGGGCGGGCGGCCCCCGGGCCCCGGACGGACTGCCCGGAGCGGACGGCCCCGACACCCCGCAGGGCGGGCAGAGCGCCCTGCACGGCGCGCCCGGCAGGAGCGCCCCGCCCCGCCCCACGACTCGCGCCGAGATCATCACCCGGGCCAAGGTGTGGGTCGCCGCGAAGGTTCCGTACAGCATGCGGAAGTTCTGGTCCGACGGATACCGGCAGGACTGCTCGGGCTATGTCTCGATGGCCTGGAATCTCGGCGGAAACGAATGGACGGGCAGCCTCGGCCAGTACGGGACGCGAATCTCCAAGGACGAGCTGCAACCCGGCGACATTCTCCTGTTCCACAATCCGGCGAACCCGGAGAGAGGTTCGCACGTGACACTGTTCGGCGGCTGGACCGACTACACCCGTACCTATTACCTCGCCTATGAGCAGGCCCGCCCGCACACCCGCAGGCAGGCCACGCCGTACGCGTACTGGACCGACAGCGACCGCTATCTGGCGTACCGCTACAAAGGGCTGCGCCCGACCGGCGAGCCCGGCTCCGGCGAGCCCGGCAGCGCCGGGGGGCCCGGCTCCGGCCAGGCCGCGCCGGCGCGGTTCCCGGGGGCGGGGCACTTCGGGCCCGGCGCCGACAACAAGCACGTCACGCGGCTCGGCGAGATGCTGGTCGCCCGTGGCGGCGGCCGTTTCTACCGCACGGGCCCCGGCCCGCGCTGGAGCGACGCCGACCTCGGGGCGACTCGGGCGTTCCAGCGGGCGCAGGGCTGGACCGGCGCCGACGCGGACGGGCTGCCGGGGCCGACGACGTGGTCGTACCTGGTGGGCGGGAAGGGCAAGGACATTCCGGGCGGTACGGCAGGCGGCCCCGACGGCCGCCCCGGCGGCGGTCCGGAGGGGGTTCGGCCCGGGGCTGCCGGGGCCCCGGCCTTCCCCGGCAAGGCGCACTTCCGGCCGGGCCGGTCCAGCGCGTACGTGACCCAGCTCGGCCGGCAGCTCGTGCGCAGGGGCTTCGGCAAGCACTACGCCGAGGGGCCCGGGCCGCGCTGGGGCGAGGCGGACCGGCGCGCGGTCGAGGCGTTCCAGCGGGCGCAGGGGTGGCGGGGCGGGGCGGCCGACGGGATGCCGGGGCCGGAGACGTGGCGGCGGCTCTTCGCGTGAGGGGCCCTGGTCTTCGCGTGAGGACTCCTCGCGCGGTACGGAACTCATGACGGAGGCACGGATGAGTACGACGACACAGCGGCCGCGGGACCCCGGCGAGGGGGCGGGCCCGGCCGTTCCTTCCGGCCCGCCCGGTCCTTCGGGGCTCGCCGGGCGTCCGTCGCGCCTGATCCACAGCGAGGCCACGACGGAGATCCCCGTCCACCTGCTCTTCCGTGACGACCCCCAGGACATGGGGGCGGTGCCGGTCGGGCCGACGGTGGTGCGGCGGGAGCCGGTCCTTGCGGGTGGGGCTTCGGGTGGGGCGCGGCGGGTGGGGCGGCCGTCGGGGTCTGCGGCTGCGGCTGCGGCTGCGGCTGCGTCCACGACTTCGCCTGCGTCGGCCGCGTCGGCCGCGTCGACCTTGTCGTCCGCGCAGGCCGCGCCGTCCGCCCCCGATGTCGCCGACCCCGGGCTCGTCGAGCGTCGTGCCCGGGTGCTGCCCGGGGCGGCCGGGGTGATCGGCGGGAGTGTGGGCGTGGCCGGGTGCCTGCTCGCGCTGTGGTGGGCGGGGGTGCTGCCCGGGCCGGTGGTGCGGCTCGCCGGGCTGCCGGGGCACGGCGGGGCCGGGGCGGCCGGGATCTCCGGGGCGCAGTGGACCGCGCTCGCCGGGTCCGGGGTGCTCGCGCTCTTCGGGTTCGGCGGGCTCGCGCGGGGCCGGGTCGGCGGGGCGTGGGTGCTCACGCTGTTCGGCCGGTACCGGGGGAGCGTGCGGCGCACCGGGCTGCTGTGGGTGAACCCGCTGCTGCTGCGGCGCCGTGTCGACGTACGCCTGCGGCACTGGCGCAGCGAGCCGATGGCCGCCGTGGACCGTTCCGGGGTCGCGCTGCGCGTCGTGGTGCTCGTGGTGTGGCGGGTCAGGGACACCGCGCGGGCGACGCTCGCCGTCGCGGACCACCAGGAGTATCTGCGCGAGTGCGTCGAGGCGAGCACCGCGCGGGTCCTGTCCGGGCTGCCCGCCGACGCCTTCCACGACGAGGCGCCGACCCTGCGGGACGCGGAGGCGGTCGGCGACGCGCTGACGCGGGCGCTCGCGGCGCAGGCGGAGCCGGTGGGCGTGGAGGTCTTCTCCGTGCAGCCGACGCGCATCGAGTACGCGCCGGAGGTCGCCGCCGCCATGCACCGCCGCCGGATCGCCGCGCTCGACGCGCGCCACCGCGACAGCGTGCTCACGTCGGTGGTGGACTCCGTGGAGGACACGGTGACCCGGCTGACCGCGCGGGGCCTGGTCGAGCTCGACGACTACGAGCGCACGGCGCTGGTGAAGGACCTGACGGTGGCGTTCTGCACGGGCCGGGGCGGCGGCGAGGGGGCCTAGGGGCGGTTCCGGCGGTCAGGCGGTACGGCGGGTCGGGTCGGGTCGGGTCGTCGTAGAGTCCCCGCCCATGAAGCTGACGCGACTGGCGGCGGACGCCTGGGAACTGACCGCGCGCGGCCCCCGCGTCGTCGTGGGCCTCGCGGGCCCGCCCGGCGCCGGGAAGTCCACGCTCGCCCGCGCCCTGGTCGCCGCGATCGGCGAGGGCGCCGCCTACCTCCCCCTCGACGGCTTCCACCTCTCCAACGCCCAGTTGGAGCGCCTCGGCCTGACCTCCCGCAAGGGCTCGGAGCCGAGCTTCGACGTGCACGGGTACGTGGCCCTGCTGCGCCGGGTCCTCGACGACACCGCGAGCGGCGCCGACATCTACGTACCCGACTACGACCGCACCCTCCACGAGCCCGTCGCCGCGCGCCACCGCGTCCCGCCCGCCGCGCGGCTCGTGGTCACCGAGGGCAACTACCTGGCCTGCGACCTGCCGGGGTGGCGGGCGGCGCGGAAGCTGATGGCGGCTTGCTGGTACGTCGACGCGCCCGGCGACGTACGCCGAACGCGGCTGGTGGAGCGGCAGTTGGCCGGTGGTCGAGGGCCGCGGGAGGCGCGGGCCTGGGTGGCGGACAACGACGCTCCGAACGGTGAACTTGTGGAGGAATCGCGCGGGCGGTGCGACCGGATCCTCTCCACGATTGGTATGGACATGTTCAACTGCTCGCCATAATCTGAGACTTGGTCTAGACCGCACTTCCCCGCATCACCAGCACATGACACACCCCCCCCATCGCCCCAGAGGTACGCAGCAGTCTCGGGAACCGACGGTGCCTCGACGGGCGACGCACGACCGTAAGCGCGCGCACGGCTCATGGAACACCCCCACGTTCTTCAGGAGCGGCAGCATGCGAAAGAAGATCTCCGCGGCCATGCTCGGGATGGCGACGGTGGGAGCGTTCGTGCTCTCGACCGGCGGCGCCAGCAGCCATGGCTACACCGACCTGCCAGCAAGCCGTCAGATCAACTGCGCCAAGGGCGTGGTGACCGGCTGCGGCGCGATCCAGTACGAACCGCAGAGCGTCGAGGGCCCCAAGGGCTTCCCCGGCGGCGGTCCGGCCGACGGAAAGATATGTTCCGCCGGCATCGCGGGCTTCAGCTCGCTGGACAAGGCGACCAAGCCGGGCGGCGGCGCCTGGCCCACGACGAAGGTCTCGGCCGGTCAGAACTACAGCTTCCGCTGGCAGTTCACGGCACGGCACCGCACCACGGACTTCAAGTACTACATCACCAAGCAGGGCTGGAACGAGGGCCAGCCGGTCACGCGGGCGGCGCTCGACACCCAGCCGTTCCTCAACGTGCCCTACGGCGGCCAGCAGCCGCCCGCGACCCTGTCGCACAGCGGCACGATCCCCGGCGGCCGCAGCGGTCACCACGTGATCGTGGCGGTGTGGACCGTCCACGACACGTCGAACGCGTTCTACGCCTGCTCGGACGTCCAGTTCTGACGGCCCTGGCAGTCCTGATGGCCTTGACGGGCCTGACGGTCCTCGGCGGTCCCGCCACCCCCCACGGGTAAGTTCTGCGCACGCCGTACGCCGCCACGGTGACGGCGTGCGCAGACTCTCCACTTCTGACGATGCGTCAACTACCGTGCGCCGCCATGGAACTCGACGGAACAGTCGCGGAACTGGTGCGGGCGCGGTGGGGCGATCACCGCCCCGGGCTGCGCTTCGAGGACCTGGTGCTCAGCCACCACCAGGTCGCCGCGGGCGCCGCGGCACGGGCCGCGCTGCTGCGCGACCTGCTGAGCCCGCGCCGCGAGCCGCACATCGGGATCCTGCTCGACAACACCCCTGAATATCCGCTGTGGCTGAGTGCCGCCGCGCTGGCCGGGGTGGCCGTCGCCGGGATCAACCCGACGCGGCGCGGCGCCGAACTCGCCCGCGACATCCGGCACACCGACTGCCAGGTCCTGCTCACCGAGCGGGCCCACCTGCCGCTGCTCACCGGCCTCGAACTGCCGGGCGTGCGCGTCCTGGTCACCGACACCGCCGCGTACGCGGAACTCCTCGCGCCGTACGAGGGCGCCGAGCCGTCGGTGTCGGCGGCCGTCACCCCGGCGAGCCGGATGCTCCTCTACTTCACCTCCGGGTCGACCGGCGCGCCCAAGGCCGCCCTGTGCAGCCAGCGGCGGCTCGCGGCGGCGGGCCGCTCCCTCGTGACCCACTTCGGTGTAAGCGCCGACGACGTGCACTACATCTGCATGCCCATGTTCCACGGCAACGCGGTGATCGCCGACTGGGCGCCCGCGCTCGCCGCCGGCGCCGGGATCGCGCTGCGGCGGCGCTTCTCGGCGTCCGGATTCCTCGACGACGTACGGGACTTCGGGGCGACGTACTTCACGTACGTGGGCCGTGCCGTGCAGTACATCCTCGCTACGCCCGCACGCGACGACGACCGCGCGCACCGGCTGCGCGTCGGCTTCGGCACGGAGGCCGGGGCGGTGGACGCGCGGCGGTTCGAGGAGCGGTTCGGGGTGCGGCTCGTCGAGGGGTACGGGTCGTCGGAGGGCGGCGCGGCCGTCCAGCGCACGGCCGGGACGCCCGACGGGGCGATCGGGCGGGCCGCGCCCGGGGACGACCTCGCCGTGCTCGACCCGGACACGGGCGCGGAGTGCGCCCCGGCCGAGTTCGGCCCGGGCGGGCGGCTGCTGAACGGGGACGCGGCGATCGGCGAGCTGGTCAACCGGGGGCGCAGTCCCTTCGAGGGCTACTGGCGCAATCCCGAGGCCGACGCGGAGCGGGTGCGCGGCGACGGGTGGTACTGGACCGGGGACCTCTTCTACCGCGACGCGGCCGGGTACCTCTACTTCGCCGGGCGCGCGGACGACCGGCTGCGGGTCGACAGCGAGAACCTCGCGGCCGCGGTGATCGAGGCGATCCTCGCGCGCTGGGAGCCGGTGGTGGGCGCCGCCGTGTACGCCGTGCCGGACCCCGTCGCCGGGGACCAGGTCATGGCCGCGCTCGCCCTCCGCGACGGCGAGGTCTTCGACCCGCTCGCCTTCGCGGAGTTCCTGCTGGCGCAGGGGGACTTGGGGACGAAGATGGCGCCCCGGTTCGTCCGGGTCCTGCCCCGGCTGCCGGTGACGGCCACGAACAAGGTGGCGCGGGGGGTATTGCGGGGGGAGGGGTTCCGCTGCGCGGGGCCGGTGTGGTGGCGGCCGCGTGGGAGCGGGGCGTATCGGGAGTTCGGGGAGGCTGATGTGGCGGGGGTTGTGGGGGAGTTCAGGGAGAGGGGGAGGGAGGGCTTGCTGGGGTTGGGGGCCAGGGCTGAGGTGCCGACTGCGTCCCGTGGGGCGAGCCGGGGCGGGCGGGTGGGAGAACCGCCGCGGAGCGGCGG
>NZ_AOPZ01000159.1 GCF_000414115.1 Streptomyces aurantiacus JA 4570 | reverse complement strand
GGTTCCCGCCCCCCTCGCGCCCGCCCCGCTCACGGAGGGCGGCGCCGCGCCGCGCACCACTCTCTTCCTGACCAAGCGGTGGCGCCCGGCCCCGCCCGTCGCCGACGGGCCCCGGCCCGCCGACACCCTCGTCCTGCACGACCACGCCACTCGCCGGCTCGCGGCGGAGATCGCCGAACTCGTCGACGGAGCCGTGCTCGTGGCGGTGACCGACCCGGGTGCGGACGCCCTCCTCGCCCGGCGCGCCGCGTCCTGCTCGGCCCTGATCGACCTCACCGGCATGGGCGACGCCGCCTCGGCCGGGGGGAATCGACCGGATCACGGAACACAGCGCCGCCGGTCGTGCCCTCACGCTGCTGCGGCAGGTGCTCGACGCCAAGGCGTCGCGGGACATCCGGCTGCTGTTCGTGACGCGGGGCCTGGAAACCGTCGAACGCCGGGAAACCGCCGAGGACCTGGCAGCCGCCGAGGGCCCGGACAGCGCCGGGGCCGGCGCGGGCCTCGCGGGCCGCGTCCCCCTGACCGGGGCCGCGCGCGCCGCGCTCTACCGGCTGCTCCAGAGCGAGTACCGGGGCCTCACCTCGTGCCACCTGGACCTGGACCCCGCCGTACGCGACACCGCCGACCTCGCCGCCGTCATCGAGCGGGAGCTGCTGGACGCCGGGAACGCGCCGGAGGTCTGCCACCGTGGCGGCACCCGGCTCACCCCCGTGCTCGCCGAGGCCCCGGCCGGAGCGGCCGCCCGTCGCACCCGGCCCGCCGAGCCCGCCCGGGACACCTTCGCCGCCGACGAGGTGCTGCTGGTGACCGGCGGCACCCGTGGCATCGGCCTGCTCTGCGCCCAGCACCTCGTCGCCCACCACGGCGTACGGCGCCTCGTCCTGACGGGCCGTGAGGCCCTGCCGCCACGCCACCTGTGGTCGGACCCGGACGCCTGCCCGCCCGCCGTGCGGGCGAAGACCGACGCCGTCGCCGCGCTGGAGGCGCGGGGTGTCGAGGTGCGGGTGCTCGCGCTGCCGCTGGACGACGCCGACGAGGTGGCCGCGGCCGTCGCGACGATCGAGTCGACGCTCGGGCCGATCGCGGGGGTGCTGCACGCGGCCGGGCTCGTCGACACGCAGAACCCCGCGTTCGTCCGCAAGCCGCTGCCGGATGTCGCCCGTGTCGTCTCACCCAAGATCGACGGCACCGTGAACCTGCTCACGGCGCTGGACGCCCGGGCCCTGCGCTTCGCCGTCCTGTTCTCCTCGGTCTCCGCCGCCGTACCCACGCTCGGCGCCGGACAGAGCGACTACGCCATGGGCAACGCCTTCATGGACTACTTCGCCCAGGCGTACGCCCACGAACTGCCCGTCACCAGCGTCCAGTGGCCGAGCTGGCGGGAGACCGGCTTCGGCGAGGTGACGAACAAGGCGTACACCGACACCGGTCTGCTCACCATCACGGACAGCGAGGGACTGACTCTGCTCGACGAGATCCTGGCCGCCGCCCATGGCCCCGTGGTCATGCCGGTCCGCGTCGACCCGGACCGCTTCGACGCGGCCGCTCTCCTGGACGCCCGTCCCGCGGCCGCCGCGCCGCAGGCGCGCGCCATCGCCATCGCCATCGCCACCGCCACTGCCGACGCATCGGCTTCGGCATCGGCTCCGGCTCCGGTATCGACACCGGCTCCGGCTCCGCAGGATGCCGAGTCCGCGTCCGACTCCCTCGCGGCACGGCTCGCCGCGTTCCTCAGCGCCACCTTCAGCAGTGAACTCGGCCTCAAGCCGGGGCAGTTGGACGACGAGACCTCGTACGCCGACTACGGCGCCGACTCCATCCTGCTCGCGCAGATCCTCCAGCGCGTCCGGCAGCATCTCGACGTACCCCTCGACCCCTCGGTGCTCCTGGAGTACCCGACGCTGAGCGAACTCGTCGAGTGGCTGATCGCCGCCCACCCGGACGCGGTCGCCGCGCGATTCGGCGCACAGCCGGAGCCGGAGCCGGAGCCGGCGCCAGGGCCGGGGCCCGTACCGGAGGCGAGGCAGAGCCAGGCACAGGACGACGACACGGACCGCGCCGGAGACAGCCGTGACACCGCGTCCGTCGCGGTGATCGGCATGGCCTGCCGCCTCCCCGGCGCTCCCGACCTGGACGCCTACTGGCAGCTGCTGTCCGAGGGGTGCCGCGCCGTGCGCGAGGTGCCCGCCGAACGCTGGGGCAGGGCCACGGGCTTCCGCGCCGGCCTCGTCGACGACGTGCACGGATTCGACGCCGGACACTTCCTGCTGCACGCCGAGGACGTCCGGGCCATGGACCCGCAGGCGCTGGTCCTCCTGGAGGAGAGCCTGAAGGCCGTGCACCACGCGGGCTACCGGACGGCCGACCTCGACGGCACCCGCACGGGCGTGTACGTGGGTGCCCGCAGCCGCCCGGGGGCCGACGAGGCGCTGGTGGGCGCGGCCCGCAACCCGATCATGACGGTGGGTCAGAACTACCTGGCGGCCAACGTCTCCCAGTTCTTCAACTGGCACGGCCCCGCCATGGTCATGGACACCGCCTGCTCGTCCGCGCTCACCGCGATGAAGGTCGCCACCGACGCGCTCGCCGCCGGCACGGTCGACCTGGCGCTGGTCGCCGGCGTCAGCCTGCTCGCCGACCCGGAGGCGCACGAGCTGTTCCGAAGCCGTGGACTGCTGCGCGAGGACGGCGAGTTCCACATCTTCGACCGGCGCGCGGGCGGCGTCGTCCTCGGCGAGGGCGCGGGCGTGGCCCTGCTCAAGCCGCTGGCCGACGCCGAACGCGACGGCGACACGGTCTACGCGGTCATCGAGGGCGTCGCCCTCAACAACGACGGGCGCACGGCCGGACCCGCGACGCCCAACCTCGCCGCCCAGAAGCGGGTCATGCGCGAGGCGCTCCGACAGGCCGGATGCCCGCCGCACAAGGTGGGCCACCTGGACGTCAACGGCTCCGGATCGGAACTGACGGACCTCCTTGAGCTCAAGGCGGTCGACGCGGTGTACGGGGCGGACCGGGCCGCGCCGCTCGGCCTCGGCTCGATGAAGCCCAACATCGGCCACCCGCTGTGCGCCGAGGGCATCGCCGCCTTCCTCAAGGTGGCGCTCATGGTGCACCACCAGCGGACCGTGCCGTTCCTCTCGGGCGAGCGGCCCATGGAGCACTTCACCATCGACCCCGCCGTGCTGTCCCTGCCCCGGCGGGCGGAACCGGTGGACCTGGAGTACGCGGCGGTGAGCAGCTTCGCCGACGGCGGCACCAACGGACACGTCGTCCTGCGCCGGCCCGCGACGCCCGAGGCGGGCCGGGAGCGCCGTGGCCCGGTGCCGCTGCCGCCGCTGGACCGCCGTGACGTACGCACCGGCGCACCCGTCGGCGCCACGGAACCACGGGTGTGGACGCGGACCCTGGACGCCCGCGACGCCGTCGTGGACGGGCACCGCGTCTACGGGAGGCGGCTGCTGCCCGGACTCGCCTGGATCGACCTCCTCTACGGCTGCTGCGCCGACCTGACGCCGGACGAGCCCGTCACCGGACTCGGGCTGCGCGACCTGTCCATCTACCGGCCGCTGGCCGTGGACGCCGACAGCGCGGTGCGGCTCCGTGTCGAGGCCGCCCCCACGGCTGCGGGGGAGTGGCGGATCACGGTCACGGACGCGGAGCGCGGCGACGGCGCGGGCGCCGAGCCGTATGTGACGGCCGAAGTGTTCCGGACGGACGCCGCCGCGGGCTTCGAGGAGACTGTTCCCGCCGACGTCCTGGACGCACTCCGCGGTACCGGGGCGGACACGCGTGACCTCAAGGAGGTCTACCGGAGCTTCCGTTCCCAGGAACTCGTCCACACCGGCACGATGAAGGCCCTCGGCGCGGTGCACACCACGTTCGACGCGATCTGGGTGCGGGTGGCGGTCGACGAGTCCTCGGCGGAGGCCGGGACGGCGGAGCACCTCTTCCACCCGGCACTGATCGACGGCAGCGCGGTGGCCGCGAGCGAGGTGGCCCTGGGCGGCGAGCCGCGCCTGTTCCTGCCGCTGTGCTACGCGTCGTTCCGGGCCACGGAGACGCTGGGCCGTGCCTGCTACACGCGGGTGTCGCGGGCTGGGATCACGCGCGGGGACGAACTGCTCACCTTCGGGATGGAGTTCTTCGACGTCCACGGACGCAAGGTGGGCGAACTGACGGGGCTCACCACCAAGGCGGTGCGCGACGCCGGGCACATCGATCCGGCACGAGCCGTCGATCCCGTACGGGACACGGCACCGGCGCTGGTGGCCGCGTCGAGCGCCGAAGCGGTGTCCGAAGCCGTACCCGCCGACGGGATCGAAGCACTCGTCCGCTCGGTGGTCGCCGGTCCGCTCGGCGTTCCCGCCGACCAGGTCGACACGGGCGCGAGCTACTACGCCCTGGGCCTGGACTCCGCGGGGAGCGGCTCGGCGCCAGGCTGTCGCCGACGGTGATGTTCGAGCACGCCACGGTGACGGCGCTGGCCGCGCACCTGGCACGCGAACACGCCGCGGCGCCGTCGGCACCCGTGACGGCCGGGAAGGCATCCGCGACGGCCGGGACGGCACCCGGGACGGCCGGGACCGCTACGGCTCCAGAGACCCCGGCACCGGACGTCGCCGCACCCGAGGGCCCCGAGACAGCGCTCCCCGCGCGCGTTGCGGTGCCCGCGCGGACCCCCGCCGGCCAGGACATCGCGATCGTCGGCCTCAGCGGTCGCTACCCGAAGGCGCGCGGCATCGCGGAGTTCTGGGAGAACCTGAAGTCCGGGCGCGACTGCGTCGGGCAGGTCCCGGAGAGCCGCTGGCCGCGCGACACGTTCGCGGCCGGGCGCACCCCGGCGGGAGGCGGGACGTCCGCCTGGGGCGGCTTCCTCGACGACCCGGACTGCTTCGACGCGGAGTTCTTCGGCGTGCCCGCAGCCGAGGCGGCTCAACTCGACCCCCAGGAACGGCTGTTCCTCGAAGTGTGCTGGGAGGCGGTCGAGGACGCCGGATACACCCCCGCGGGTCTGTCCGGGACCGGCGAGCCCGGTCCGCGCCGGTCCGTCGGGGTCTTCGCCGGAGTCATGCACAAGGACTACGTCCTGGTGCAGCACGACGCGGCGGACGGCGACGGAACGAGCCCGCCCGCGCCGCTGGCCCTGAACGCGGCGGCCGTCGCCAACCGCGTCTCCCACTTCTGCGACTTCCGCGGCCCGTCCCTCGCGGTCGACACCGTGTGCGCGTCGTCGCTGAGCGCGGTGCACCTGGCGGTGGAGAGCCTGCGGCGCGGCGAGTGCGACGCGGCCCTCGCGGGCGGCGTGAACCTCTCGCTGCACCCGGCCAAGTACCGCACGTACAGCGCGCTCGGCCTGCTGGCCGACGCGGCGCCCGCGCGCTCCTTCGGCGCCGGCGGCGACGGTTACGTGGCCGCGGAAGGCGTCGGCGCGGTCCTCCTGAAGCCGTTGGATCGCGCGCTGGCCGACGGCGACGCGGTGTACGCCGTCATCAAGGGCACCGCCGTCAACCACTCCGGGCGCACCCCCGGAATGCGGGTGCCGTCCGTCGCCGCCCAGGCGGAACTGATCGAGGGCTGTTTGGAGCGCGCCGGGATCGACCCCGCGACGATCGGCTACCTCGAAGCCCACGGCACCGGCACCGAGATCGGTGACCTGATCGAGGTCCAGGGGCTGCGCCGGGCGTTCGAGAAGCACACGGACGCCAAGGGGTTCTGTGCCCTCGGCTCGGTCAAGTCGGCCATCGGGCACGCCGAGGCCGCCGCCGGGATCAGCGGGCTCACCAAGGCGGTCCTCCAACTGCACCACCGGACGCTGACGCCGCTGGTGGGCGACGGAACGCCCAACCCGTACCTGGACCTCGACGGCTCGCCGTTCCGCCTCCAGACGGCACTCCAGGAGTGGACCGGCGACACCACGCGTCCCGGCACGCCCCGCCGCGCCGGAGTGAGCGCGTTCGGCGCCACGGGCACCAACGCCCACGTCGTCCTGGAGGAAGCACCGAAGGCGGCGGAACCCGCCCTCGGCGACGACGCGACGGGCCCCGTGCTCGTGCCGCTGTCGGCGACGGACGGGGAACGGCTGCGGGCCTGCGCGGAGCGGCTGCTGCGGTTCCTCGAGACCAAGGAGGGCGCCGCGCTCGCCCCGGCGGCACTGGCCCACACGCTCCAGACCGGACGGGTCGCGCTGGCCGAGCGCGCGGTCGTCCTCGCCCACGACCTGGACGACATCCGCGAGGGCCTGGAGGCACTGGTCCACGGCGGCGGCACGGGCGACGCCGGGGTGCGGGTGTGGCGCGGGCGCGTCGCCGAACAGGCCGTCGAGGCAAGCCTGTTGGACGAGGACGACGTCCGCGCCGACCTCGTCGCCCGGTGGGTGGCGCAGGGCAAGTGGGGCAAGATCGCCGAACTGTGGCTCGGCGGCCACGACATCGACTGGCACGCCCTGCGCGGCGGAGCGGCACCGCGGCGCGTGCACCTGCCCACGTATCCCTTCGCCAAGCGGCGGCACTGGGTCACGACGGCACCCGGGCGCGGCACCGAGCGGCCGGACCGCCCGTCCGTCACGGAGCCGGGCCGCCCCGCCACCACGGAGTGGCGTATCGCGCCGCAAGGCGCCGAGGTGCCCGCCGGGGCGCGTCAGTCCGGCCTCCCGGCCGAGGAGAAGGCCCGCCGCTACCTGCGAGGGCTGGTCGCCGACCGCGTGGGGCGGCCCGCACGCGAGATAGGCCCGCACCAGGGCCTGATCGAGCTCGGCCTGACGTCGCTCGGGGCCGTCGGCCTCTCCAAGGATCTGGCGGCGACGGTCGCACCCGGGTTCGTACCCAGCGCGCTGTTCGAGCACGGCACCGTCGCGGAGCTCGCCGCGCACCTGGCGGACCGATGGCCCGAAGGACTGGCGCGGCTGGTTCCGGACCGCCCCGCAGTTTTGGCGGCGGACCGGCCCACCGCCGACGCGGCGGAACAGCGGACCCCTCAGGAGGCCGAGCCCGGCGTCCTGGACGTGCTGGAGCGCCTGCGGACCGGCGCCCTGCACCTCGACGACGCCATCGCGCTCATCGACGAAGAGAGTTACGGGAAGTGAAGCACGAGCTCAGCGCCCTCATCGCGGACTACCGGGCGGGCAAGGTCGACGCCCGCCAGGTCGGCGACCTCCTGCGCGAACTGCGTGACCCCGGGCAGGATTCGGCGCCGGGGGACGCTCCGTCGGCGACGGCCGCCGACGTGCGCCCCGCTACGGGCGCCGAGGCGCGCACCTGCCCGCTCTCCGAGGGCCAGCGCGGCCTGTGGGCCCTCCAGCGGGCGTACCCGGACATGACCGCGTACAACGTGCCGCTGTGCTTCCGCGTCGCCGGCCTGGACGTGCCGGCCTTCGAGGAGGCATGCCGGGCACTGCTGCTGCGGCACCCCGTGCTGAGCACGGTGATCCACCAGGAGGGGGACGAGCCGTCCCAGTCCGTCGACCCGCTGCGCGCCCTCGACTTCGCCCGCGTCGACCTCACGCACACCGCCGACGAGGGCGCGGCTCTCGCGGTCGCCGAACGCGCGAGCAAGCGGGTGTTCACGCTGGGTGGGGCCTCCGGGCGCGACGGCGACGGTCTGTTCCGGGTGCGGGTCTTCGACCGCCCCGGCGGTGAGTCGCTCGTCCTGGTCGTCGTCCACCACATCGTCTTCGACGGCACGTCCGCCGCACTCCTGATGAGCACGCTGTTCGAGGAGTACGAGACGCTGGTCGCCGGCACGCCGGGGAACCGCCCGGCCCCCGCCCCCGACCCCGAAGGGGCGGCGGGATTCCACGACTTCGTGCGCGCGGAACGGCGGACGCTGGCCGAGCGCGGCGCCGCGCTGCTGCCGTACTGGCGGGACCGCCTCGCCGCGCCGCTGCCCGTCCTCGCGCTGCCCGCGGACCGACCGCACACGGCCCTCGACGACCGTTTCGCCGGGCACACCCTCGTGACCGAGGTGCCCGCCGAACTGGCCGCCCGTGTGACCGAGTTCGCCGCCGGGCGCCGGGCCTTCGCGTCCACGGCGATGCTCACCGCGTACGCGGCGACACTGGCGACGTACTCCGCCGCCGACGAACTGGTCGTCGGGATGCCCGTGAACGAGCGGGACGGCGAGGCTCTCGCCCGCACCATGGGCCTGATGATCAACATGGTGCCGGTGCGCGTCGCGCTCCCGGCCGAGACGCCCTTCGAGCAACTCGTCACCCGGGCCCAGCGCGACGTCTCCGACGACCTGCTGCACGGCTACCCCTTCCCCGCGCTGGTGCGGGAGCTGGCGCCGGACACCCCGGCCGGGCGTTCCCCGCTGTTCCAGACGGCGTTCGTCTACCAGGACGTCCTAGACGGCATCACAGCGCCCGACCGGCCCTACCGGCTCGTCGAGGAACTGCACCAGGAAGGCGAGTACGAACTCTCCCTGGAGGTGTGGCGCAGCGGCGCGGGTCACACCCTGTACTGGAAGTACCAGCCCGAGCTGTACAGCCGCTCCTTCGTCGAGGAACTCGCGGCGCGCTTCCTGGACGTCCTGACCGCCGTGTGCGACGCCCCGCGCACCACCGTCGCCGCGCTGCGGCAACGGACCGGTGAACCCTGCGTGCACGACCTCGTCGAGGCGGCGGCGCGCCGGACCCCGGACGCCGTCGCGGTCGCGGGCCAGGAGGAGGTCCTGACGTACGAGGCGCTCAGCGCCCGCAGTGACGCCGTCGCCGCCCTCCTCGTGGCCCGCGGGGTGCGCCGCGGCGACCTGGTCGCGGTGCTGCTCGACCGGTCCGCCGAGATGGTCGCGGTGCTGCTCGGCGTCCTCAAGGCGGGCGCGGCCTACGTCCCGCTCGACCCGGAACTGCCCGCCGCCCGGCTCACGGACATCGTGACGGACAGCGGCACCCCGCTGATCGTGACGCAGGCACGGCACGCGGCCCGCGCCGGGGACCTGGCGGACGCGCGCGGCGGCGGTGCGGCCCTGCTGGTGCTCGACGAGGAGCGGGACGCCCTCGCGTCGGCCGCGGGCTCCGGCCTGGTCGCCGTTCCCGTGGCCGCCGACGACCTGGCGTACGTCATCTACACCTCCGGCAGCACCGGCCGCCCCAAGGGCGTGATGATCCCGCACCGGGGCTTCACCAACCTCCTGGACTCGCTGCGGCGCGAGCCCGGCATGGACGCGGCGGACACTCTCTTCGCCGTCACCACCATCAGCTTCGACATGGCGCAGGTCGAACTGTTCCTGCCGCTGGTGTGCGGGGCCCGTGTCCACGTCTGCGACAGTCCGACGCTCAAGGACGTCGACCGGCTCAAGGAGCACCTCGGGCGGGTGCGGCCCACGGTGATGCAGGCGACCCCGGCGACGTGGAGCATGCTGTTCCACTCGGGCTGGCGCAACCCCGACGGCGCCCGGGCCTTCTGCGGCGGCGAGGCGCTGCCGCGGACGCTCAAGGAGTTCTTCCGCGACACCGGGACCGAGGCATGGAACCTGTACGGCCCCACGGAGACCACGGTGTACGCGACGGGCGGACGCGTCCGCCACGACCGGCCGACGACGATCGGCAGGCCGGTCGCGCACACCCAGGTCCACATCCTCGACGAACAGCTGCGTCCGGTGCCGCACGGCGCCACCGGTGAACTGTGCGTCGCGGGCAAGGGCCTCGCGAAGGGCTACGTCAACCGGCCCGACCTGACCGCGGAGAAGTTCGTCGACCACGACCTGGTGCCCGGCGGCAAGCTCTACCGCACCGGGGACCTGGCCCGCTGGACCGACGACGGCGAGATCGACTACCTGGGCCGCAAGGACTTCCAGGTGAAGATCCGCGGTTACCGCATCGAACTGGGCGACATCGAATACCACTTGGGCCGCCACCAGGACGTCGCCGAGTGCGCCGTCGTCGCACGGGGCGAGGACGGCGCCAAGCAGCTCGTCGCCTACTACGTGCCGCGCGGCGCCGGCGCCCGCGCCGACGCCTTCAAGGAACACCTGCGCGCCCTGCTGCCCGCCTACATGATTCCGGACTTCTATATTCCGCTCGATGCCGTCCCACTGACGGGCAGCGGCAAGGTCGACCGCACCGCCCTGACGCGCCGTGAGGTGTCCGCCGCCGCCCCCGCCCCGGCCGCGCCCCCCGAGCGGGCCGCACGCCCGTCCCGCGACGTCGAGCGCGAAGTCCTCGCCTGCTGGCAGGAGGTCCTGAAGGTCCGGGACCTCGCCCCGACCGCCTCCTTCTTCGAGTCCGGTGGCAACTCGCTGTCGGCCGTGATCCTCGCGGACCTCATCAGCCGCCGGCTCGGGGTGCCGTTCGCGGCCGCCGACCTGTTCAAGTACGCCACCGCGGCCGACGTCGCCGCGTACGTGCGGCACCAGGCACCGGACCACGCGGAGGAGGTGGACCACGAGGCTCCGGAGCCCGCCGCGTCCGCTCCCGCGCAGACGCAGACGCAGACGCAGAGGCAGGCGCAGGCGCAGGCGCAGGCGCAGGCGCCGGAGTCCGCGTCCCTGCCCGAGGACGCCGTCGCCGTCGTCGGCATCTCCTGCCGCTTCCCCGACGCCCGCGACCACTGGGAGTTCTGGGAGAACCTCAAGCGCGGCCACGAGGCCGCCGGGCGCTGGACCGAGACGGAGCTGCGCGCTGCGGGCGTGCCCGAACACGTCCTGCGCGACCCCGGCTTCGTGCCGCTGCGCTCCGCCCTCGACGGCAAGGACGAGTTCGACGGCGCGTTCTTCCGGCTCTCCCCGCAGCACGTCGAGCTGATGGACCCGCAGTTCCGTCAGGTCCTGCTGCACGCGTGGAAGGCCGTCGAGGACGCGGGCCGCGACCACCGGGAGATCCCCAGCACCGGGGTGTACGTCTCCACCGGCAACCACCACTACGGCGCGCCGGACGACACCGGAGAGACGCCCGCCGCGGTGATCGAGGACCCCCGGCAGTACCTGTCGTGGGTGATGAGCCAGAGCGGCACCGTCGCCTCCATGGTCTCCTACCAGCTCGGCTTCGGCGGCCCGAGCATGTCCGTGCACTCCAACTGCTCCTCCTCGCTGAGCGCCCTCGCCCTCGCCGCCCAGGCCGTGCGGACCGGTGAGACGGACTTCGCGCTGGTGGCGGCGGCCTCGGCGAACAGCACCGACGGTCTCGGCTACGTCCATCAGGCGGGTCTCAACCTCTCCGGGGACGGACGCGTCAAGGCGTTCGACGCGGATGCCGACGGCATGGCGGGCGGCGAGGGAGTGGTGGCCCTGCTCATCCGCCGCGCCGCCGACGCCGTCGCCGACGGCGACCACATCTACGGACTGCTGCGCGGCATCGCCACGAACAACGACGGCGGCGCCACCGGCTTCTACAGCCCCAGCGTCAACGGCCAGTCCCGCCTCGTCCGGCAGGTCCTGGACCGCACCGGCGTCGACCCCCGCACCATCGGCTACGTCGAGGCCCACGGCACCGGTACCAAGCTCGGCGACCCCGTGGAGGTCGCCGCGCTCACCGAGACCTACCGAGCCTTCACCGACGACACCGGCTACTGCGGCATCGGCTCCGTGAAGACCAACCTCGGTCACCTCGACACCGCGGCCGGACTCGCCGGCTGCGTCAAGGTGCTCCTGAGCCTCTACCACGGCCAGCTCCCGCCGACGCTGCACTACCGCACGCCCAACCCCCAACTCCGCCTGGACACCTCGCCGTTCCACGTCGTGGACCGGCTCCGGGACTGGCCACGGGGCAGCACGCCGCGCCGGGCGGCGCAGAGCTCCATCGGCCTCGGCGGGACGAACGCGCACGCCGTCTTCGAGGAGTACGTCCCCGACACCGCCGCACCGGCTCGCGCGGACGCGACGGCCGGCCCGCAGCTGGTGCCGCTGTCCGCCCGTACGCGCGACGACCTCGTGCGCGCGGCCGCCGAGCTGCTGCGGCACCTGACCGGCCCCCGGGCCGCCACGCTGCGCCTCGACGACGTCGCCCACACACTGCGCACCGGACGCGTCCCCATGGCCTGCCGTGCGGCATTCGTCGTCCGTGACCTTCAGCAACTGGCCGCCGAGCTCGGCGCGTTCGTACGGGAACCGGACGGCGACGGAACGCCGCGCCGCTTCACCGGCCCCGCCGCGGGCGCCACCGCCGACGTCGCCGCGGCACGGAAGCGCACCGAGCAACTCGCCCGGAGGCTCGCCGACGGCAAGCTGAAGAAGGCGGCGAAGACCTGGGTACGAGGCGCCGAAGCGGACTGGAGTCTCCTCCCCGGGGCCCGGACCGCCCGCCGCGTGAGCCTTCCCGGCTACGCCTTCGCGCCGGTGCCCCACCCCTACCCGGAGCGCGGGACGCGCGCCGCCGCGACCCGCCCGGAGACAGCGGCCGCCACACCGCCGCGGCGCCCGGGCGTGCCCGCGCACCCGCTGCTGCACGAGAACGTGTCGCGGCTCGACGGACAGCGCCACCGCTCGTCCTTCTCCGGGGACGAGTACGTCCTGCGCGACCACGTCGTCGACGGCAAGAAGCTCCTGCCCGCGGTCGCGAGCCTCGAAATGGCCTGCGCGGCCGTCCGGCAGGCCCTGCCCGAGGCCGGCGAGCGGCGCACCGTCGTGAAGAACGTGACCTGGGCGCGCCCCGTCGTCGTCGGCGACGGCGGCCGAGATGTCGAGTTCACGCTCGCCCGCGAGGACGGACAGAGCGGGGCGGCGCACCCCGGAGCGCTGCGCTTCGCCCTCCTGGCGGACGGCGACCAGCTCTCCGTGCAGGGCCGCGCGAGCCTGGACGCGTCCGCGCCGCCGCCGGACGTCGACCTCGACCGGCTCCGTGACCGGCTGGGCCTGCGTCCCCTGGCCGGCGAGGACGTCTACGCGCACATCGCCCGCGCGGGCGTCGCCTACGGGCCCGGCTTCCGCCTCGTCCACGTCCTGCACCGGGGCGAGCGGGACGGACACCGCGAGGTGCTCGCCGAGCTGCGGCTGCCCGCGCACCTGCGTGACACGGCCGCCGACTACGTCGTCCACCCGAGCATCCTGGACGCCGCCGTCCACGCCTCGCTCGGCCTGGACCCCGCCTTCGACGGCACCGCCCCCGGCACGACCGGGGACGGCGAGACCCGGGTGCCCTTCGCGCTCGACCGGCTCGACGTCCACGCCCCGTTCGGCGAGACGATGTACGCCTGGGTGCGCCCGGCGGCGGGGGAGCGCTCCGCGGGCGGAGACCGCGTCCGCGACGTTCGCGGCGTACTCGACATCGACGTCCTCGACGCGACGGGCCGGGTCTGCGTCACGCTGCGCGGGCTCGCCTACCGCGCCCTGACGGCCCCGGGCCGTGACGGCGCCCCGACGGCCCCGGGCCATGACCGCTTCCTGACGGCCCCGGACCGCCAACAGCCCTCGCGCGCCTCGGAGTTGCGCACCCTGCTCCCCGTGTGGGAGCCCAGGCATCCGGCCGAGACCCCCGCCGCCCCGCAGCACCCCGCGGGCGCGGTCCTGGTCTTCGACACCGAGCGCCGGCTGCACGCCGAACTCGCGGCGCTCCACCCCGGCCACCACGCCGTCGACCTGCCCGAAGGGGCGTCCGCCGACGCCATCGCCGGACGGATCCGCACCGCCTGCGCGGACACCGGCGGACGCATCGCGCGCATCGTCTGGGTCGCCCCGGCCGAGCACCCCGACGACCTGGTGAGCGGCCAGGAACGCGGGGCGGTCGAGGTCTTCCGCATCGTCAAGGCGCTGCTGTCCCTCGGCCACGGAACGCGCGAACTCGCCTGGTCCGTCTACACGTTCGGCACCCAGCTCGTGCGCGACCGGGACCTGGTCGCGGCGACGCACGCCAGCGTCCACGGCCTGGTGGGCAGCCTCGCCCAGGAGCACACGCGCTGGACGATCGACGTGGTGGACCTGCCGCACGCGGACTCCGGCGAGGCCGTCGGCCGTCGGCTGGGGGAGGAGCGGCACCTGACCGGGGTGCGGCCCGGCACCACGGTGGCCCTGCGCGGCGGCCGGTGGTTCTCCCAGGAACTGCTGCCCACCACGGCCCTCGAACCGGCCACAGGCACCTACCGGCGCGGCGGCGTCTACGTCGTCGTCGGCGGCGCGGGCGGCATCGGCGAGCTGTGGAGCCGGTACATGGTGGACCGGTACCGGGCGACGATCGTGTGGATCGGACGGCGCCCGCTGACGGACGACGTCGAACGCCGCCTCGCCGACCTCGCCGAGCGGGCCCGGGCCGCGGGCGCGGCGGCCCCCTGCTACGTCCAGGCGGACGCGGGCGACCACGAGAGCCTGCGCGCCGCCCACCGCCGCATCAAGCGGGACCACGCGCGCATCGACGGTGTCGTGCACTCCGCGATCGTCCTCGCCGACAAGACACTGGCGCACATGGACGAGGACCGCTTCCGCGCCGTCCTCGCCTCGAAGGTCGACGTCGGCGTCCGCACGGCCGAGGTGTTCGGGGCCGAGCCGCTGGACTTCCTGCTGTTCTTCTCCTCCGTCGAGAGCTTCGTCAGGGCACCCGGCCAGGCCAACTACGCGGCCGGATGCACCTTCAAGGACGCCTTCGCGCACGCCCTGCGGCAGCGCGGGGTCAGCACGGCGAAGACCGTCAACTGGGGGTACTGGGGAGTGGCGGGCGTCGTCAGCGACGCCTTCTACCGCGAGCGGATGGCCGCCGCCGGAGTCGACTCGCTCGACCCCGACGAGGCACTGGGCACCCTGGAGTCCTTCCTCGCCGGAGAGCACGACCAGATCGCTCTGATGCGTACCTTCGGCGACGAGGCACTGCGTGGCCTCGCACTGGACGAACGCCAGGGCCGCCACCCGTCCGGCCTGCCCTCGGTACGCGACGCCGTCGTGTCCGCGCACCGGTCGCCGCGCGGCGAGGTGGAGCGCCTGCACCGCTTCCTGCCGCACGCCCGCATGTGCGAACTGACCCTGAACCTGGTGTACGTGACGCTCCGTGACCTCGGCGCCGAGCGACCGGACGGCGCGGTCCGCCGTGTCCTGCCGCGGTACGCGCGCTGGCTGGAGGAGAGCCACCGGCTGTTCGCCGAGGCCGGGCTCGACACGGCCGCACCGGACCTGGACGGCGCCGCGCTGTGGCGGCAGTGGCGGGCCGAGCGCGACGCCTGGCAGCCCAACGCCAACCAGACGGCGCAGGTCGACCTGGTCGAGTCCTGCCTCCGTGCACTGCCCGAGGTCCTCACCGGCACCCGGCAGGCGACGGAGATCCTCTTCCCCGGCTCCTCGCTGTCGCGCGTCGAGGGCATCTACCGCGGCGATCCGGTCGCCGACTACTTCAACGACCGGCTCAGCGCGCTGCTCGCCGACGCCGTACGCGCCTGGAGCGCGGCCGAACCCGGGCGCCGGCTGCGCGTCCTGGAGGTCGGCGCCGGTACCGGCGCGACCAGCGTCAAGGTCCTCGAAGCCCTGGAGCCGTTCGGCGACCGCATCGCCGAGTACCACTACACCGACTTGTCCAAGGCGTTCCTGTTCCGCGCCGAGGAGCGGCTGAAGCCCCGCTACCCGTACGTGACCACGGGCATCTTCAACGCGGAGCACGCCCCCGCGCCGCAGGGCGTCGACCTCGGCGGCTTCGACGTCGTCGTGGCCACGAACGTCCTGCACGCCACGGCCGACATCTCCCGCACGCTGCGCAACGTCAAGGCGGCCATGCGGCCCGGCGGGCTGCTCTTCCTCAACGAGATGAGCCGCAACACCCTCCTCGCCCATGTGACGTTCGGCCTCCTGGACGGCTGGTGGCTGTACCGGGACGCGGCCCTGCGCGTCCCCGGCAGTCCGGTGCTGTCCGCGGAGAGCTGGCGCGAGGTCCTGGAGGACGAGGGGTTCCGCACCGGCGCCCAGCCGGACACCGAAGCCCACGCGCTGGGACAGATGCTGATCCTCGCCGAGAGCGACGGACGGTTCCGCACGGCGGACGCACCTGAGCGGCCCGCTCCGGAGCGGGCCGTGGACGACGGCGCCCACCGAGCCAAGGCTGCCGACGGCGCCAAGGCCACCGACGGTGCCGAGTTGCGCGCGCACACCCTCGCCTACTTCGAGCGGCTGCTGCGGGAGGCCCTGCGCCTTTCGGACGAGCCGCTCGACCCCGCCAAGGACCTGCACGACTACGGCCTCGACTCCATCCTCGTGTCCGGCATGAACAGCGCCGTGGCCCGGGACTTCGAGGACGTCAGCAGCACCTTGTTCTTCGAGCTGCGCACGCTGGACGAGCTCGTCGACCACTTCATGGAACAGCGGCGGCCGGAGCTGCGCGGGCTGTTCGGGCTCGATGCGGCGGTGGGCACCTCGTCCCTCGCCGAGCGCGCTGTCGCGTACGTCACCGGTCTCGTGGCCGAGACGCTGAAGCTCGCCCCCGGGCAACTCGACGCGGACGCCGACCTCTTCGATCTCGGCCTCGACTCGATCCTGGTGGTGCAACTGAACAACGCGCTCGGCCGGGACTTCGAGGACCTGAGCAGCACCCTGTTCTTCGACCGCCGGACGGTTCGCGAGGTGGCCGATCACTTCATGGCGACGTGCCCGGAGCGACTGGCCGAGGTTCTGGGCGCGGACACGCGCCCTGAACCCACCCGCGAAGTCCGCCCCGCAGCCGCTACCGAAGTCCGCCCCGTGCCGGTCCCCGTACCCGAGGCCGCGCACGAGCCCGTGCCGCGACGACGGCCCGAACCGCGCTCCGGCGACATCGCCGTCGTGGGCCTCGCCGGGCGCTACCCGGGCGCGGACAGCCCCGCGCGACTGTGGGAGAACCTGGCCCGCGGCGAGAGCGCCACCGCGCCCTACCCGGCCGACCGCTGGTGGTGCGACTGGACGGGCCGGGAGCGCCCCTGGGGCGGCTTCCTCGACGACGTCGCCTCCTTCGACGCCGCGTACTTCGGCGTCGACGAGCGCGAAGCGGCGGCCATGGACCCGCAGGAGCGGCTGTTCGTGGAGACGGCGCACGGCGCCGTGCAGGACGCCGGTTACACGCCCGCCGCACTGGCCGCACGCGGCCGCGTGGGCGTGTTCGTGGGGGTCATGAACGCCACGTACAACGGCCGGACCGCCTACTCGTCGATCGCCAACCGCACCTCGTACCTGTTCGACTTCCAAGGGCCGAGCGTGGCCGTCGACACGGCCTGCTCCGCGTCGCTCACGGCCGTGCACCTGGCCGCGCAGAGCCTGCTCGCCGGAGACAGCGACTGCGCGGTGGCCGGCGGCGTCAACCTGCTCCTCGGCACGGACCACTTCGACGTGCTCCAGGAGCACGGGCTGCTGTCGTCCGGAGAGCTGTGCCGCCCCTTCTCCGAGCACGCGGACGGGTTCCTCGCGGCGGAGGGCGTGGGCGCCGTGGTGCTGCGGCCGCTCGCCGACGCCGTCGCCGCGGGCGACCACATCTACGGCGTGATCAAGGGCAGCGCCGTCAACTCCGGGGGTCGCACCAGCCGTTACAGCATGCCGAGCCTCGACGCACAGCACGACGTCGTCGCCCGCGCGCTGGAACGGTCCGGCATCACCCCGGACACCATCAGCTACGTGGAGGCCCACGGCACGGCGACCCCGCTCGGGGACTCCCTGGAGATCTCCGCGCTCGGCCGGGCCTTCGCCGACGCGCGCCCCGGACAGTACTGCGCGGTCGGCTCGCTGAAGTCCAACCTCGGCCACTGCGAGAGCGCCTCCGGCGTCGCGGGGCTCACCAAGGTCCTGATGCAGCTGCGCCACGGAGTGATCGCGCCCTCCATCAACGCCGAGGACCTGAACACCGGCATCGTCTTCAAGCATTCGCCGTTCTTCGTCCAGCGGGAGCTCACCCCCTGGAACCCGACCGACGCCGAAGGGCACCCCCTGCCGCGGCGCGCGGGCATCTCCTGCTTCGGCGCGGGCGGCTCGAACGCACACCTGATCATCGAGGAACACATGGACGACGAGGCGCGCTCCGACCGGCCTGCGGCCGACGAGGCATGTCCGGTGCCGCTGTCGGCGCACACCCCGGAGCGGCTGCGGACGGCCGCCGCGCTGCTGGCCGAACACCTCGGTGACGCCGAGCGGACCGGCCGCCCGCTGCCGTTGCGCGACATCGCGTACACCCTCCAGACCGGCCGTGACGAACTGCCCGTACGCCTCGCGCTCGTCGTCCGCTCCACCGCCGAACTCGCCGCCGCCCTCACGGAGTTCAGCGAGCACGGTGTCGCGGGCCCCGGCCGGTACTCCGACCTCACGGACCCCGGCACCACCGCCCCCGCGCCCGCGCCGGGCGCTCCGGCCGGTGCCCCGCACGAGGTGGCCCGGCGCTGGCTCACCGGAGCGGGCGTCGCCTGGCACGAGCTGTACGACGGACACCCGCCGCGCCGGGTCAGCTTGCCCACGTACCCGCTCGCGAAGAAGGACCACTGGTACGAGGAGAGGCGCGACCACGGGCACGCGGAGCGGGCGCGGGACGAGGCGCGCGCATCCGCGACCCTGGACGAACCGCGGTCGGACGAACCGCAGCGGGACGCAGCGCGGCCGGACGCGCACCGTGCGAACGCCGGCACGGACGCGCGAGCCGGGGACGTCCGCGACTGGCTGCTCGCCGCCGTCGCCGATGAGCTGGGCGGCACGCCCCACGAGGTCGCCGCCGACCGGGAGTTCCCCGAGCTCGGCGTCACGTCCATGGGCCTGGTCCGCCTGGCCCGCCGGGTACGGAGCGAACTCGACCCGGACTTCGGCTCGGCCGCGCTCTTCGAGCACCGGACCGTCGACGCCCTCGCCCGGCACCTCGGCGGCGTACGCCGTCCGGCGGACGCCCGGCGGGCCGAACCGCCCCGCCCCGCCGAGGAGTTCGTGCCGCACCCGCTGTCCGAGGGGCAGCGGGGCCTGTGGAGCCTCCAGAAGTCCGCGCCCGACGCGAGCGTGTACAACGTGCCGCTCTGCTTCAAGGTGTCCGGTCTCGACACACGTGCGCTGCGCGCCGCCTTCGACCACGTGCGCACCCTGCATCCGCTCCTCTCGGCGGTCGTACGCCGTGACGGCGACCGGCTCGTGTTCGCCCGCGCCGAGGACACGCGGGCCGCGTACACCGAGCACCGGCTGTCCGTGAGCGACCCCGACGAGGTGCTCGCGCAGGCACGCGCACAGGCCCGGCGGCCCTTCGACCTGGACCACGGACCGCTGTGCAGGCTGAGCGTCCTCCAGGGCCCCGACGACGCCGCCTGGATCCTCCTCAACGCCCACCACCTCGTCCTCGACGGAGCCTCCGCCGTCGTCCTCGTCAAGGACCTGCTGTCCGGCTACCGGGCCGCCCTCGGCGGCGGCACCCCGCCCGACGAGGAGCGTCCGGCCGCCGACTACGCCGAGTTCGTGGCCGACGAGAGCGCCCTCCTGGCGGGCGAGGAGGGCGCGGCCCGGCTCGCCCACTGGCGCGAGCGGCTCGCCCAACTGCCGCCCGCCGCCGCCTTCCCCACCGACCGGCCGCGCTCCGCCCCCGACCGGGGGCGGCACGGCGCCACCGAAGTCGTGCGGCTGCCCGCGGACCTCGGCGAGCGGATCACCCGGTTCGCGCGCGAGCGCGGCGTCTATCCGTCCGCCGTGTTCCTGGCCGCGCACCAGGTCCTGCTGCGCCAGTACACACAGCAGGACGACCTCGTCGTCGGCATGCCGGTCGGCGCCCGCCCGGACCGCCGCTTCGACGCCACCGTCGGCCACTTCGTCACGATGGTGCCCGTCAGGAGCCGACTGTCCGGCGGACAGACGTTCGCCGAGCTGTGCACCGACGTGCAGGGGACCCTGCTCGACGCCCTCGCGCACCACTACCCGTTCGGCCCGCTGGTCCGCGAGCTCGGCCTGGGCGGCGCGGACGGCTCCGCGCCGGTGTTCCGGAACGCGTTCATGTACCAGGACTGGCTCGAGGACGTCACGTCCGGGGCCCCGGACGTCCACTACGTCGAGGGCATCCATCAGGAGGGCGAGTACGAGCTCGTCCTGGAGGTCATCGCGCCGCACGGCACCGAGGACGGGTTCACCGTCAAGGGGAAGTACGACCCTGCCCTGTTCGACGCCGGCACCGTCGAGCGGCTGCTGCGTCAGTACGTCCACCTGCTGGAGTCCGCCCCGGCCACGGCACCCCACCAGCGGCTCGACGACTGCTCGGCGGTGTCGCCCGAGGAGCTGCACACCCTCACCGTGGCGTGGAACGACACCGCCGTGGCCCAGCCGCGGGCCCGCGTCCACGAGCTGTTCGCCGACCAGGCGGCGCGCACACCGGATGCGGTCGCACTCGTCGCGGGCGCCGAGTCCGTCACGTACGCGCAGCTGGACGAGCGCACGCGACGGCTCGCCGGACGCCTGCGCCGCCTCGGCGTCGGCCCCGGCAGCCTGGTCGCGGTGTACCTGGAGCGCTCGGTCGACCTGGTCGTAGCCCTGCTCGCCACCCTGCGGGCCGGCGGCGCCTACATCCCGCTCGACCCCGACTACCCGCGGGACCGCATCGCCCACATCCTCGACGACGCCGCGCCCGCGCTGGTCCTCAGCCAGTCCGCGCTGCGCGCCCGCCTCGGCGGCCTGGACGAGGCCGGACAGCGCGTGCTCGCCCTCGACGAACCCGAGTCCGACACCGCAGCCGAGGAGTCAGCGGCTGCCGTGGACGACCCCGCGCCCACCGGCGAGGACCCCGCGTACGTCATCTACACCTCGGGCAGCACGGGCATGCCCAAGGGCGTCGTCGTGCCCCATCGCGCGCTCACCAACTTCCTGTGCTCGATGGCGAAGCAGCCGGGCCTGCGCGCCGAGGACCGGCTCCTCGCGGTGACGACGCACAGCTTCGACATCGCCGCCCTCGAGCTCTACCTGCCGTTGATCACCGGCGCTCAGTGCCATCTCAGCGTCCCGGAGACCGCGCGCTCCGCCGACCGGCTCGCCGCGCTGATCGCGCGAGTGCGGCCCACCGTCATGCAGGCGACACCCGCGACCTGGACGATGCTGCTGCACACGGGCTGGACCAACGCCGAGGGCCTGCGGGTGCTGTGCGGCGGCGAAGCGATGTCCGAGGCGCTCAAGGAACGCCTGACGGCGTCGGGCGGCGAGGTCTGGAACATGTTCGGGCCCACCGAGACGACCGTGTGGTCCACGGTCGCGCGCGTCGAGGCGGGCCGCCGCGTCACCATCGGCCGCCCCATCGACAACACCCGCATCCACATCCTGGACGATCGGGGCAGGACCGCCCCGATCGGTGTGCCCGGCGAGCTGTGCATCGCGGGCGACGGCCTCGCGCTCGGCTACCTCGGCAAGCCGGAGCTCACCGCCGAACGGTTCCCCGCGGACCCGTTCACTCCCGGCGCCAGGCTGTACCGCACGGGCGACCTGGCGCGCCGCCTCCCGGACGGCTCCGTCGAGTGCCTGGGACGCATCGACTCGCAGGTGAAGGTGCGCGGCTTCCGCGTCGAGCCGGGCGAGATCGAGCACGCCCTGACCCGGCACCCCGCCGTCCGCGAGTGCGCCGTCGTCACCAGGACCGAGCCCGCGACGGGCGGCACCCAGCTCGTCGCGTACTGGACCGGCGCGACGGAGGGCCCGGACGCGACCGCGCGTGAGCTCACCGCACATCTGCGCGGCAGCCTGCCCGCGTACATGCTGCCCTCCTTCCTCCTGCCGATCGACCGGCTGCCGCAGACCCCCAACGGCAAGGTGGACCGGCTCGCCCTGGCACGACGCCCGATCACGCTGCCCGCGCCCGAACCCGCCTCGGCACCCACGCCCGCCGCCGACGCCCCGCGCGGGCCCGCCCGCAGCACCACCGTGCGCGACAGCGACGTCCTCGACCTGTGGCGGGAGGTGCTCGGCGTCGACGGGCTCCGTCCCACGGACGCCTTCCTGGACGCGGGCGGCAACTCCGTCCTCGCGGTGGTCCTTGCCGACCGCGTCGCCGCGCGCTTCGGCGTCCCCTTCACGTCGGCGGACGTCTTCGGCTGCGTCGACGCCCGTGGCACGGCCGCACGGCTGCGTGCCGAGTCGGGCCACGGGCAGCGGCCGTCCGCCGAGCCGGGCCCGGCGTCCACGGCCGTGCACCCCGGCGCCGTCCGCACCGACTCCGCTCACCGGCCCGCCCCGGCCACCGCCGCTGCTCCGGGGGACCACCTCGACGGGGCCGTCGCCGTCATCGGCATCTCTGTCGGGCTTCCCGGCGCCGACGACCACCGCGCGTTCTGGCGCAACCTGGTCTCGGGCACCGAGAGCGTGGAGCTGTGCGCGCCCGACGAACTGCGCCGTCTCGGCCTCGACGAGCGACTGATCCAGGACCCGGCCCATGTGCCGGTCCGCGCCAGCATGCGCGGCAAGGGCCACTTCGACGCCGCGTTCTTCCAGGTCTCGGCGCGCGACGCCGAACTGATGGACCCGCAGGCGCGCCAACTGCTCCAGCACGCCTGGAAGGCCGTCGAGGACGCCGCGTACCTGCCCGCGGACATCGCCGACGCGGCCGTGTACATGTCCACCGCGAACGCCCTCTACCAGGCGCCCGTCGCGGGCCCCGGCGTCCGCCGCGACTCCGAGGCCCTGGTCGGCTTCCTCCAGGCCCAGCCCGGTACGGCGCCCACGACCGTGTCGCACCGGCTCGGCCTGCGCGGACCGAGCCTGTTCGTGCACAGCAACTGCTCGTCGTCGCTGGCCGGCCTCGCCCTGGCCTGCCAGGGCATCCAGGCGGGCCAGACCACGCACGCGCTGGTCGGCGGCTGCGCGATGTACGGCGAGGAGACCGTCGGCCACCTCTACGAGGAGGGCATGACGCTGTCGCCCGACGGGCACTGCAAGCCGTTCGCCGCGGACGCCGCCGGGATGATCGGCGGCGAGGGCGCCGTCGTCGTCCTGCTCAAGGACGCCCGCGCCGCCGTGCGCGACGGCGACCACGTCTACGCGCTCGTGCGGGGCGTGGGCATGAACAACGACGGTGCGCGCAAGGCGGGTTACTACGCGCCGAGCGAGGCGGGCCAGAGCGAGCTCGTCGCCTCCGTCCTGGACCGCGCCGGGGTCCGCGCCGAAACCGTCCGGTACCTGGAGGCGCACGGCACCGGCACCGTGATCGGCGACCCCATCGAGGTGAACGCGGTCTCGGCGGCCTTCCGGCGGCACACCGACGCCACCGGCTTCTGCGGCATCGGCTCCGTGAAGGCGAACGTGGGCCACCTCGACGCCGCCGCGGGCCTCGCCGGCCTCGTCAAGTCCGCCCTCGTCCTCGGCCACCGCGTGGTGCCGCCGACCATCAACCACGAGGCACCGAACCCGGGGATCGACTTCGCGAACTCGCCGTTCCACGTCGTCGACACCCTCACACCGCTGCCGGACACGGACACGCCCCTGCGCGCGGCGGTCAGCTCCTTCGGCATCGGCGGCACGAACGTCCACGCCGTCCTGGAAGAGGCCCCTCCGCGGGACGGCCGAGACCTGGCGGGCCCGCACCTCGTACCCCTGTCGGCCCGGACCCCCGAGGCCCTGCGCCGCTACGCCCGCGTCCTGGCACGCCACCTCGTCGAGGAGCAGCCGACGGCGACGGGCGCGCCCCGCCTCGCCGACATCGCCTTCACCTTCCAGGTGGGACGCACGGCCATGGCGTGCCGGGCGGCGTTCGTCGTGGACACCGTGGCCGAACTCGTGGGCGCGCTGGAGGACTTCGCCCGGCGCGAGGACCGTCCGGACGCGCCCGCGCAGGCGGCCCCCGGTGCCGCGACGGCCCTCTCCGACGTCCTCGACGAGGCGGACCGGCACGCCCTGGTCCAGCAGTGGCTCGCCGACCGCAGGCTCGACAAGGTGGCCCGGCTGTGGGAGGCCGGCGAACCCGTCGCGTGGACACGGCTGTACGCGGACGGGGCACGGCCGCGCCGGGTCAGCCTGCCCGCCTACCCGTTCGCCGAAGAGCACTTCTGGCTGCGCGCGGAGCACCCGGCCGCCGCGCCGGCCACCACCGGGGAAACCGTGGCACCCCGCTTCTTCGAGGAGCGCTGGGTGGCCCGGGCCCCTGAACCGGTCGCCGACGCCGTCGCGGCCGCCCCGCGTGTGGTCGCGGCCTTCCTGTCGGACCGCGAGGCCCAGGACGCCTATCGCGCCGCGACGCTGCGGCACGCGCCCGGCACCCGACTGGTGTTCGTCGCCAAGCCCGACGCCCGGGCGACCGCTCCCGCGCCGGGGGAGGCGGACGGGCCCTCGGTGTACCGGCTCGACCCCGAGGACGAGCGCGGCTGGGCACGGGTGCTCGCCGCCGTCGCCGACGCCCACGGCGGCCTCGACGCCGTGCACTACCTGTGGCCCACCGAACACCCCGACGGGCCCGACGGCACACCGCTGCTGCGGGAGCTCGCCGACGTCGGCGAGCTGGTGCGGGCCGTCGCCGCCACCGGACACGACGTCTCCGACGTGCTCGTCGCCGGACACTTCGGCCGCGCCCACGACGGCGACGACGCCGTGGACCGGGCCGCCCTGGACGCCCTGATCGGCTACGAGCGCTCCCTGGCCGGACCGCTGCCCGGCACCGCCCTGCGCGTCGTACTGCACGAAGGCACCGCACCCGCGAGCCGCTGGGCGGAGCTGCTGCTGACCGAGCAGCTCCAGGAGCACAGGACCGCCGCCCTGTACCGGGACGGGGAGCGCCACGTCTGCCAGGTGGCGAGCCTGCCCGAGCCCCCGGCGCACGGCCCCGCCGTCCTGCGCGAGGGCGGCACGTACCTGATCACCGGCGCCTTCGGCGGCCTCGGCCGCCGCGTCGCCGAGCACCTGGCCCGCGCGTACCGCGCCCACCTCGTCCTGCTCGGCCGCTCACCGCTGAGCGCGGCCGACGAGGCGTGGGCCGCGGAACTCGGCGCGCACGGCGGCCAGGTCGTCTGCCGCCGCGCCGACGTCACCGACGAGAACGCCCTCGTCGCCGTCCTGGAGGCGCTGCCGTCCGCCCTGCGTCGACTCGACGGCGTCGTGCACGCCGCGGGCACGGCCCAGAAGTCGCCCGTGACGGACACCACGCGGGAGGCGGCACAGCAGGTCCTCGCCGCCAAGGTGAGCGGGACGCTCGCACTCCAGCGGGCCCTGGCCACCACCCGCGTGCTGCGCCCCGAAGGGTTCGTCTGCCTCTTCTCGTCGAGTTCCGCGACCCTCGGCGACTTCGGCAGCTGCGACTACGCGGTCGCCAACCGCTTCCAGACGGCGTACGCGCGTGCCCTGGCCGAGCGCGACGCGGGCTCGCGCCTGCTCGCCGTCGCCTGGCCGCTGTGGGAGGACGGCGCCCTGGGCGCCGCCGCCCAGCGCGCGACGGACGGCGACTTCGTCCGGGCGTACCTGGACGGCAGCGGCCAGCGCCCCCTGCCCGCCGGAACCGGACTCGCCGTCCTTGAACGCCTGCTCACGGTGCGGCCCGGCACAGCCGCGCCGCTGGTCCTGCACGCACCCGCCGAGCGGGCGCGGGCCCTGGCCGAACAGGCCCTCGTACGCGTGACGCGCCGTCAGATACCGGCTGTCGCCGCGCCCGGCGGACCGTCGACGCCCGGGGGGCCCTCCGCGGCGGACGCGCCGGCCGCGCGCGACCGGCGCCGCGCCGACCTCGCCGACGCGGTACGTGACGTCGTCGCCCACGTCCTGAAGGCCCCGGTGGAACAGCTCGACGACGACAGCGGGTTCCACGACCTGGGCCTGGACTCCATCCGCCTCACCCAGCTCGCCCACCGGCTCGCGGAACACCTCGGCACCCCGCTCCAGCCCACCGTCCTCTACGACCACCCGTCGGTGCGCCGCCTGACCGACCACCTCCTGGCCGACCCGTCCGTCACCGTGCCGGGCGCCGCCGCGACGGTGCCGTCACGGGCCACCGAGCAAGAGCGGGAGCAGACCGTCGAACCCGCGCCCGCCCCCGCCGCACACGCGCCCGCACCCGCCGCACCCGAGGACGACGACGCCATCGCCATCATCGGCATGAGCGGCATCTTCCCCGGCTGTCGTGACGTGGACGCCTTCTGGAGCGCGCTCACCGACGGCAAGGACCTCGTCCGCGAACTGCCGCCCGCCCGCTTCGGCGCGGCCCCGGCGCCGGACGGCGACGAGTCGAGGCCGTACCGCTGGATGGGCAGCATCGACTGGGCAGACGAATTCGACGCCGCCTTCTTCGAGATCGCCCCCAAGGAGGCGCGCGCACTGGACCCACGCCAGCGCCACCTCCTCCAGGAGTGCTGGAAGGCGTTGGAGGACGCAGCCCTGGGCGCCCAGGAGCTCGAGGGCCGTCGCGTCGGCGTGTTCGTCGGTGTGGAGCAGGGCGACTACCGGCTCCTCGACGGGGGCGGCGGCAACGTCACCTCGAACCACGACGGGGTGCTCGCCGCGCGCCTGTCGTACTTCCTCGACCTCAAGGGGCCCGTCCTCGCGGTCAACACGTCCTGCTCCTCGGGCCTGGTGGCGCTGCACCAGGCGCGCGCGAGCCTGCGCCAGGGCGAGTGCGACATCGCCGTCGTCGCGGCGGCGAACTTCGTCCTCGCCCCGGAGTCGCTGGCCGCCATGAGCGACGCCGGCATGCTCTCGGCCACCGGCCGGTGCGCCACCTTCGACCAGGACGCCGACGGCATGGTCCCCGGCGAGGCGGTGACGGCCCTGGTGCTGCGCCCGCTGGCGGACGCGGAAGCCCACGGCGACCCCGTCCGCAGCGTGATCACGGCCGGCGGCCTCAACTACGACGGCAGGACCAACGGCATCACCGCCCCCTCGGGCGACGCCCAGCGCGAACTCCTGGAATCCGTCCACGAGCGCGGCGGCATCGACCCGGCGGACCTCGGCTACGTCGTGACCCACGGCACCGGAACCAAGCTCGGTGACCCCGTCGAGGTGAACGCGCTGCGCGCCGCCTTCGCCCGGCACACCGACGAGCGCGGGTTCTGCGCCCTGACCTCGACCAAGCCCAACATCGGCCACACCTTCGCCGCCTCCGGCCTGGTGGGCCTGGTCTGCCTGTCCGAGGCGCTGCGCCACCGCACCATCCCGCCGAGCCTGCACTGCGAACGCGACAACGAGTACATCGACTGGAGCGAGAGCCCCTTCTACGTCAACAAGGTGACGAAGGAGTGGCCGGCACCGCCGTACGGCCACCGGACGGGCGCGGTCAGCGCGTTCGGCATGAGCGGCACCAACGCCCACGTGGTCGTACGGGAGTACACCGGCCGGCGCGCCGCGCCCGCGCCCGTTCCCACCCAGCCCGCCTACCTGCTCCCGGTGTCCGCGAAGACCGGAACGGCCCTCGAAGCGGTCGTCGACGCCCTGCTCGACCGGATCGCGAGCGGCTCCCTGACGGACGCCGACCTGCCCCGGCTCAGCGCCACGCTCGTCACCGGACGCCACCACTTCCGGCACCGCTGCGCCCTCGTCGTGGGCTCCCTCGACGAGGCGGCGGCCCTCTGGACCGAGTGGCGCCGTACGCGCACCGCCCGCCCCGGCGCGTGCTTCGCGGGCGTCGTGCCCCGCGGCTTCACCGCCACCTCGCGGCAGCAGGACCGTATGACGGAGTCCGCCGACAGCGCCCGGGACACGACACTCGCCGCGGCGGCGCGACGGGCGGCCCTCGTGGAGCTGGCCCGCGGTTACGTGGCCGGAGACACCGTCCCGAACCCCGTCCCGCAGTCCGGCGGGCACCGCGTGCCCCGGCTGCGGCTGCCCGCGTACCCGTTCGCCAGGAACCGCTACTGGGTGACGGGCCCGTCCTCCGGCGCCGAGGCGCCCGCGCGGCAGCCGGTCGAGGCCACGGCTGTGCCGGGCAAGCCGGTCGTCCTCCGGGACCTCGCGGACGTACCGCACCGGCTCGACACAGCCGGTGCCACGTCCGCCACCGACCAGCCGCCACGCGTGTCGCTGACGCCCCTGACGGACCCGTCCGCCCCCGTGGCCCCGTCGGCTGAAGACACCGCGGCTGCCCACCCGGTCACCCGTGACCACGACGTCCTGGAGGACCTCAAGGCGGCGGCCGCCATCGACTTCGGCGGCATGGTCGCGACCCTGAACCGCACCGGGGTGATGGTCGAGCGGCTGATCCCGTACTCCGCGGAGTTCGCCGAGTACGCCGGCGGTGGCGACGGCGAGGTCCTCGACCTGGGGTGCGCGTACGGAGTGGCGAGCATCGCCGCACTGGAGCGCGGGGCGCGGGTCGTGGCGCTCGACATGGAGCAGAAGCACCTGGACATCCTCGAACAGCGCGTCAACGACGAGGCCAGGGAACGGCTCTCCCTGCGCCGCGGCATGCTGCCCGACGTCGACTTCGAGGCCGGACGGTTCACGGCCGTGCACGCCAGCCGGGTGATGCACTTCCTCACGCCCGACGGTGTACGGCTCACCCTGCGCAAGATGTACGACTGGCTGGCGCCCGGCGGGAAGGTCTTCCTCAGCTCGGACTCGCCGTACTTCGGGTACTGGGCGTCCAAGGCCGCCGACTACGAAGCGCGCAAGCGCGCCGGTGACCCGTGGCCCGGCTATATCGACGATGTCGCCGCGCACTTCGAGGAAGCCCATGTGATCGGCGGCCCGCCGCTGATCAACGCCATCGACCCCGACGTGTTCCGCCGGGAGTGCGAGGCCGCGGGGTTCGTCGTGGAACGGGCCGGGTTCTTCGGCGCCGTGGGAGTGGACCGCGAGTCGTACGGCGCGCCCGCCCCCGACATGGAGCACGTCGGCGTCATCGCCCGCAAGCCGCAGGACGCGGCCGCCGTCGGCCTGCCCGCCGCCACGGCCTCGTCCGCCGACGGCAACCGCGTCACCTACCGCGTGCGCGGCAGCGGGCCGACGGCTCTGGTGTTCATCCACGGCCTCGGCTGCGACGCCACGTTCTGGGACCTCCAGGTCGATCACTTCGCGGGGCGGCACACCGTGGTCACCCTGAACCTCGCCGGGCACGGCGGTTCGGGCGGGACCCGGCGGCGGTGGACCGTCGAGGCGTTCGCCGAGGACGTCGCGGCCGTCGTCGACCACGCGGGGCTCGACGACGTGATCCTCGTCGGCCACTCGCTGGGCGGGCCCGTGATGCTGGCCGCCGAACGGCTGCTCGGCGGGCGGGTCCGTGCCCTGATCGGCGTGGACACGCTGCACAACTTCGAGCCCAAGGCCATGGACGCGGATGAGCTCGACCGCTTCGCGCGGACGTTCATGGACCAGCCCATGCAGCCGCGCGAGCTGTTCCTCGACGACGCGCGGGACGACCTCGTCCAACTGGTCGCCCGTACCCGGGAGGAGACCGGCGCCGACGTCGTGTCGGGCGCGTTCCGCGAGCTGCTGACCTACCTCCAGGACGTGCCCAAGCACTTCGACGTACCGCTGGTGCTGATCAACTCGACGTCCTGGATGCCGACGAACCTGACCGCCGCGCGCCGCTACGGCGTGGAGGTGGAACTCGTCGACGGCGTCGGGCACTTCGTGATGCTCGAAGACCCCGGGACCTTCAACGCGGTGCTGCGCCGGTACGTCGACCGATTCACTCCCGTTGCAGGTCAGGACGGTGGCGAGTCCGGTGCCACCGTGGAAGGGGCTGGTTCCTGATGCCCGTTGCACGTATTAAGATCCACGCGAAAAGCGACCTGCATCGGTTCCTGCGCGACACGCTGGCCGGCGTCATCGGAACCGACCTGGCTCCGAGCCGTGACGACGCGTCCCTCGTCGAGCTGGGCCTCGATTCGTTCGGCTGCGCCCAGTGGCTGCACGAGGTCAACCGGACCCTCGGGCTTTCCCTCACGGTGGCCCAGGTCTGCGGTCACCCCACCTTCCGTACGTTGTCCGCCCTGATCGAGGGCGCCATGGGAGAACAGATGAGTGCCACACCCTCCGGGGCCTCGGCCGCCCGCGGCGTCTTCGCGCCCGGGCAGCCGGCCATCGCCGCGTACCTCCGCGAGAGCCTCGCGGCGGAGCTGGAACTCGTGGCGGCGGACATCGAGGACGACGTGCCCTTCGTGGAGCTCGGCCTCGACTCGATCACCGGGGTCACCTGGACGCGGAAGCTGAACACGCACTTCCAGCTCTCGCTGTCCGCGACGCAGGTCTACAGCCACCCCACGGTCGGCGAACTCGCGGGCCGGCTCGCCGAACTGCTCGACGGGGCGACACCGGATCCGGCCCCCGCAGTGGAGCTGGCCCCCGCCGCGGAGCCGCACGGAGCGGAGCCGGACCTCGCCGCCGAGCCGGACCCCGGAACACAGGACGCCCTCGCCGCGTGGCTGCGCGCCAGCCTCGCCAAGGAACTGGAGCTCGCCGAGTCCGAACTCGACGACGACGCTCCTTTCGTAGAGCTCGGCCTGGACTCGATCTCGGGCGTCACCTGGACCCGGTCCCTGAACACCCGGCTGGGGCTCTCGCTGTCCGCGACGACGGTGTACGGGCACCCGACGATCGGTGACCTGGCGCGGTATCTGGCGGAGGAGCAGGGCGCGGTCGCCCCCGACGCGGGCAGCTCGCCCGCTCCCGACGCAGCCAAGGCACCCGTACGCGACGCAGCCAAGGCACCCGCCCCCGTCGAGGACAAGGCCGCCGCCCTCGACAAGGACAAGGCGCCCGCCCCCGAGCGGGCTCCCGGGCTCGTCGACATCGCCGTCATCGGCATGTCCGGCGCGTTTCCCAAGGCCCAGGACCTGGACGCGTTCTGGCGCAACATCCTGGACGGCCGCGACTGCATATCCGAGGTGCCGCCCTCGCGCTGGCCCGTGGAGACGTTCTACGACGAGCGGCCCGGCGTACCCGGAAAGTCCGCCAGCAAGTGGATGGGGGTCCTGGAGGACGCCGACCGCTTCGACCCGCTCTTCTTCTCCATCTCGCCCGGCGAGGCCGAGTACATGGACCCGCAGCAGCGCGTCCTGCTGCAGGAGAGCTGGCGGTGCGTCGAAGAGGCCGGGTACGACCCCGACGACCTCTCCGGCACCCGGTGCGGAGTCTTCGTCGGCTGCTCCGTGAACGGATACGGCGGCAAGGTCGACGAGACCGAGCTGAGCGCGCACCAGAACCTCGGCACCAACAGCGCCATCCTCGCCAGCCGCATCTCCTACACCCTGAATCTCAAGGGCCCCTGCCTCTCCATCGACACGTCCTGCTCGTCGTCGCTCGTCGCCATCGCCCAGGCATGCGACAGCCTCTGCCTCGGCGACAGCGACACCGCGCTCGCGGGCGGCGTGTGGGTGATCCCCGGGCCCGGCGTGCACGTGGCGATGAGCCAGCTGCGCGCCCTGTCGCCGGACGGGCGCTGCTACGCCTTCGACGAGCGCGCCAATGGGTTCGTGCCCGCCGAGGGCGTGGGCGTGCTGCTCCTGAAGCGGCTCGCGGACGCGACCGCGGACGGCGACCGGATCCACGCCGTCATCAAGGGCTGGGGCGTGAACCAGGACGGCCGGTCCAACGGCATCACCGCGCCCAGCGCCGAGGCGCAGACCCGGCTCCAGGAGCACGTGTACGACAAGTTCGGCATCGACCCCGGTGACATCGAGCTCGTCGAGGCACACGGCACCGGCACCGCGCTGGGCGACCCCGTCGAGATCGACGGCCTCGTCGGCAGCTTCACCGCGCGCACCGACCGCCGCGGCCACTGCGCCATCGGCTCGGTGAAGAGCAACATCGGTCACACCGCGTGCGCCGCCGGAGTGGCCGGCGCCCTCAAGGCCGTCCTCGCCCTGGAACACGGGACGCTGCCGCCGACCGCGCAGTACGAGCGCCTCAATCAGCACATCGACCTGGACGGCACGCCCTTCTACGTCAACACCCGGGCGCGTGACTGGCGTCGAGGGGACCGGCCGCGCCTGGCCGCCGTCAGCTCCTTCGGGTACAGCGGGACGAACGCCCACATCGTGCTCGCGGAAGCCCCCGCGGCGCCGGCGGCGGGCGAGCGCGAGGGCTCCCGCCTCATCGCCCTGTCCGCCCGGACGGCCGGGCAGCTCCGGGACCGGGCGCGGCAGCTCGCCGCGCACCTCGAAGCACACCCGGACCTGAGCCCGCGCGACGTCAGCCACACCCTCGGCCGGGGCCGCAAGCACTTCCGTCACCGCCTCGCGCTCGTCGCGGACACCACCGCCGACACAGCGCGACGGCTGCGCACCTGGCTGGAGACCGGCAGCGCGCCCTCCGCGTACTCGGGCGACCAGAAGCCGCAGCGACCGGCACGGCAGGACGGCCGGGCGGGCCAAGAGGTGACCGTCCCCGGGCGGCTGCGGACCCTCGCCGAGGCGTACGCCCGGGGCGAGGCCGTCGCGTTCGAGTCGCTGTTCGCCTCCGACCCCCGACCGGCCCGCGTCACCTTGCCCACGTACCCGTTCGCCAGGGACTCCTACTGGCTCGCCGGGTCCGGCTCGCCCGTGGGCGACAGCCCGTCCGACGTCACCGCACAGCACGCCGAGCGGCCGGGCGGCGACCTGCCCGACTCCGGTGCCGTGCTGACCCTGGAGCCGTGCTGGACGCCCCTGACCGCACCCGACGGGCCCGCCGCCGCACCCGCGAACCGGGTGGTGTGGCTCGTCGGCCCCGGCGCCGACGCGGCGGCCGCGGACGCGCTGCGCACCCGGCTGCCCCACACCACGGCGCTGCGCACGTTCGACGCCGACGCGGGCCGACCGCTGGACGCCGAGTACACCCGCCTGACGGCGGACGTGCTGGGGGAGTTGCGCACCAGGATCGCCGCGGGCGACGTACCGGGCGGCAGCCTCGTACAGATCGTGGTCCTGGGCCACGGCGCACCGGCCGCCCAGGTCCTCACCGGGGTGTCCGGACTGCTGCGCACCGCCACGCTGGAGCACCCGTGGCTCCGTACCCAACTCCTGGAACACCTCGACCCCTTCGACGCCAACGACCCCCGGTCCGCCGCGGCGCTCGCCGAAGCCGTCGAGGCCGGCGCGGGTGCCGCCCGCACCGAGCAGCACGTCCGGCGGCAGGGCGGGCAGTCGTACGCCCGGCGGCTCACCGAAGCGGCGGCGTCCCCGGCGACCGGGGCCGACGCCCCGCCGTGGCGGGACGGGGGCGTGTACCTGATCACCGGTGGCAGCGGCGGGCTCGGCCTGCTCGTCGCCGGGGACCTGTGCCGCACCTTGCGCACCGGGACGGTCGTCCTCGTCGGGCGCTCCGCTCCGGACGCGGTCCGGCCGCGCCTCGCCGCGCTCGCCTCTCCGGGCGTCACCGTCGAGTACCGGCAGACCGACGTCACCGACCGGCGGGCCGTGGACGCGCTCGTCGAGGACGTCGTGTCCCGGCACGGCGCGCTGCGCGGCGTCGTCCACTGCGCGGGCGTGCTCCACGACGGGTACCTCGCCACGAAGACGGACACGGACCTGCGTTCCGTTCTCGCGCCCAAGGTCAGCGGCCTGGTGAACCTCGACGAGGCCACCGCCCGCCAGCCGCTGGACCACCTGGTCGTCTTCTCCTCCACGGCGGCCGCGCTCGGCAGCGCGGGGCAGGGCGACTACGCCGCCGCCAACGCGTTCCTCGACGCCTACGTCGACCACCGCGCCGACCTCGCCGCGCGCGGCCTGCGCGCCGGTCGAGCCGTGTCGGTGGGCTGGCCGCTGTGGGCCGACGGCGGCATGCGGGTCGACGACGCGGCCCTGGAGCGGCTGCGCCGGATCGGCGTGACACCGCTTGCAGTCGAGGACGGGCTGCGGGCCCTGTCCTCCGCCGTCGCCGGTGGGCCGCGGCACAGGCTCGTGCTCTGCGGCGACCCCGCGCTGCTGCGCACCCGCCTGTCCGCGCAGCTCACGACGGACCCGCGGACGCCGCCCCCGCCCCTGGCAGCCGTGGCCGGGACACGTTCCACGTGGGAGCGCACGCTGGTCGCCGCGGTCTCCGAGCAGCTGAAGGTTCCCGCCGAGGAGATCGACGGGGACGGGGAGTTCGGTGAGTACGGCTTCGACTCGATCAGCCTGACCGAGCTGACGCAGCGGCTGAACGACGCCCACGGGCTGAGCCTCGCGCCCACCGTGTTCTTCGAGCACACCACCGTCTCCGGGCTGGCCGCCCACCTCGCCGGGCAGGCTCCGGCGCCCGTCCCTGCGCCCGCCCCGGCGCCCATCCCTGCGTCCGCTCCGGCGCCGGTGCCCGCCGTCGCCACGCCGGACCGGCTCGACGCGATCCGGCGGGCGGTGATCGCCACCGTGTCGGAGCAGCTGAAGGTTCCGGCCGAAGAGATCGACGGGGACGGGGAGTTCGGCGAGTACGGCTTCGACTCCATCAGCCTGACCGCTCTCGCCGACCGCCTCGGCGGCCGGTTCGGCCTGAGCCTGGCGCCCACGGTGTTCTTCGAGCACCGGACCGTGGACAGCGTGTCGGCGCATCTGGCGGAGATGGCCGACACGGCGGACACGGCAGATACAGCGGACATGGCGGAGACGATCCCGGTACCGGCCACGGAGCCGACCCCGGCGCCCGCCGGTGAAGTCCGGGACGAGGAAGCCGCGTACGCCGAGCCGGAAGGCGCTGAGCCGAAGAGCGCCGAGCCGGAAGGCGCTGAGCCGGAAGGCGCCGAGCCCATCGCCGTCGTCGGCATGAGCGGAAGCTTCCCGCAGGCACCCGACCTGTCCGCCTTCTGGGACAACCTGTACGCGGGCAGGGACTGCATCACGGAGATACCCGAGGACCGCTGGGACTGGCGTGCCCTCGCGGCGGACCCGAGCGTGCCCGAGGGCAGGAAGCCCGTGCGGTGGGGCGGGTTCCTCGACGGCGTCGACCGCTTCGACCCGCTGTTCTTCGGCATCTCGCCCCGCGAGGCACGCACCATGGACCCGCAGCAGCGCCTGCTGCTCACCCACGCCTGGCAGGCCCTCGAGGACGCCGGGTACGCGCCGTCGAGCCTCGCCGGAAGCGACACCGCCGTCCTGATAGGCACCGCGCCCAGCGGCTACGGCACCCTCGTCATGGGGCAGTCCGAGGGACCCGGGGGAGGGGACGGATACGCGGCGACCGGTGTCTCCGGCTCCGTCGGCCCCAACCGCGTCAGCTACCTGCTCGATCTGCACGGCCCCAGCGAGCCCGTCGAGACGGCCTGTTCGAGCTCCCTCGTCGCCCTGCACCGCGGCGTCGAGCTGCTGCGCTCCGGCCGCAGCTCCCTGGCCCTCGTGGGCGGCGTCAACACGATCGTCAGCCCCGAGCTGCACATCGGCTACAGCCGTGCGGGCATGCTCAGCGAAGACGGCCGCTGCAAGACGTTCTCCGCGCGAGCCGACGGCTACGTACGCGGTGAGGGCGTCGGCGTCCTCGTGCTCAAGCCGCTGCGCGCGGCCCGGCGCGACGGTGACCGGATCCTCGGCGTCATCCGCGGCACCGCCGTCAACCACGGCGGCCGCGCCCACTCCCTCACCGCGCCCAACCCGCGCGCCCAGGCGGACCTCCTCAAGGACGCCTATCGCGACGCGGGCGTGGACCCGCGCACCGTCACCTACGTGGAAGCGCACGGCACCGGCACCGAACTCGGCGACCCCGTCGAGCTGAACGGCCTGAAGAGCGCGTTCGGCGAGCTGTACGAGGAGACCGCCGGGGCGCCCGACCGGCCCGACACGCCGGCCCGCTGTGGGCTCGGCTCCGTCAAGAGCAACATCGGGCACCTCGAACTCGCCGCGGGCGTCGCCGGAGTCATCAAGGTGCTGCTCCAGATGCGGCACGCCACCCTGGTCGAGAGCCTGCACTGCGCCGACCTCAATCCCTACCTGGACTTCGCGGACGGCCCGTTCGAGGTCGTCCGCGAGCGGCGGCCCTGGCAGCGACCGCGCGACGCCACGGGCCGGGAGGTCCCGCGCCGCGCCGGCGTCAGCTCCTTCGGGTTCGGCGGCGTGAACGCACATGTGGTCATCGAGGAGTACGAGGAGTTCACAGCCATGGGTTCGGACGGCGACGCGCACACCGTCGCGCGGCACGAGACGGCCGGTACGCCCGTGCCGCTCCCGGCGCTGATCACGCTGTCCGCGCGCACCACCGATCAACTCCTCGCGCGGGCCCGTGGGTTGCGCGACCACCTGAAGGCCGGGCAGGTGGGCGCGGAGCGCCTCGCCGACCTCGCGTTCACGCTTCAGGTGGGGCGTGACGCCATGGAGGAGCGGATCGCGACCCGCGTCGCCTCGCTGACCGAACTCGAGCGCAGGCTGGATTCGTTCGTGGCGGACCCCGACGCACACGAAGGCTGGCACCGGGGGACCGTGTCCCGCCGGTCGGCCGCGTCGGCCCCCGCCGCGCCGGACGCCGGGCGGCTCGCCGAGACCGCGCGCCGGTGCGCCGCGGGGGAGTACGACGAGGCGCTCGCCCTGTGGGTCACGGGTCACCCCGTCGACTGGCCGCGGCTGTACGCGGCCGGGCCCCGGCCCTCGCGGATCGCCCTGCCGACGTACCCGTTCGCGGACGAGAGCTACTGGGCCGGACGCAGCGGCGCCCCCAACCCGGGCACCGCGCCCGCCCCGGCGGTGTCCGTGGACGGCGCGCACCCGCTGCTGCACGGCCCCGCGCAGGACACCGGGGGCGACGCCGCCGGGATCGCGTACCGCGCCGTGTTCGACGGCGACGAGCCCTTCCTCAACGATCACCAGGTACGCGGCCTGCGCGTCCTGCCGGGTGCCGCGCACCTCGAAATGGCACGCGAGGCCGTCGCCCGCACCCTGGGAGCGGGCGCGGGAGTCCGCCTCAGCGACGTGGTGTGGCTGCGGCCCGCCGTCTGCGACCGGGCGGGCCTGGAGGTGCGGCTGCACCTGAAGCCGGCGGACGCGGACGCCTACGCGTACACGCTGCACACCGTGGGACCCGACGGCGAGCCGACGCTGTCCGGCCAGGGCCGCGCGCATGCCTCCCGGGTGCCCGCCGAACATCCCGTGCTTCCGTTGGCGGACCTGCGTGCCGCCTGCGCCGGGACCGTCTTCCCCGGCGCCGGGATCTACGACCTGTACGACCGGGTGGGCATGGAGTACGGCCCGGCGCACCGCTCCCTCACGGAGCTGACCGTCGGCACCGACACCGCCGGACGCCCCCAGGCGCTCGCCGAACTGCGCCTGCCCCGGGAGGCGGAGCCGACCGGCGCCTACGGCCTGCACCCGAGCATCCTCGACGGCGCCCTCCAGGCCACCATCGGTCTCGGCCTGGGCGCGCACGACGGCCCCGGCTCGGCCTGGGCGCGCACGACGGCCCCGGCGAGCGACCCGCCCGCCCCGCGCTGCCCTTCGCCCTCCAGGAACTGGAGGTCCTGGCCGCCACCCCGGAGACGGCGTACGCCTGGATCAGGTACCAGGACGGCAGCCGCCCCGGCGACACGTCCGCGAAGCTGGACATCACTCTCCTCGACACCGAGGGCCGGGTGTGCGCGGAACTGACCGGCCTGCTCGCGCGCGTCCTCCCCGCCGAGACCGGAGCGACCTCCGCCGCACCGGCTGACGACGAACCGCTGGCCGAGCGCGCGCTGCCGTACCTGCGCGGACAGCTCGCCGCGGCGCTGGAGGTCGAGCCCGAACGCCTGGACCCGGACACGCCGTTGGAGTTCTACGGCATGGACTCCATGATGGCGATGGAGCTCACCCGCCACTTGGAGGACACCTTCGGCGGCCTGTCGAAGACGCTGTTCTTCGAGGTCCGCACCATCCGGGCACTGAGCGAGCACTTCGCCGACGAGTACCCGGAGCGGATGCGTGCCGCACTCGGCGCGGCGGACCCGCAGGACGAGTCCTCGACGCCGCCGCCGCCGACGACGCCGACGCCGACGCCGACGCGGACGGAGACCACCCCCTCGCGGCCGGAGGCGCAGAACACGGCCCACCACACACCTGTCCCCGCCCCCGCCCCCGTCACCGACATCGCGATCGTCGGCGTCAGCGGCCGCTACCCGCGGGCGGAGAACCTGGACCAGTTCTGGCAGAACCTCCGCTCCGGCCGGGACTGCATCACCGAGGTCCCGGCGGACCGCTGGGACCCGCGCGACCACGAGGGCACCTCGCGGTGGGGCGGTTTCCTCGACGGCGTCGACCGCTTCGACCCGCTGTTCTTCCGCATCTCGCCGCGCGAGGCCGAGTTCCTCGACCCCCAGGAGCGGCTGTTCCTGGAGTGCGTCCACCACACCCTGGAGGACGCCGGGTACACCGGCGAGTCCCTGGCCCGGCAGTCCGCCGAACCCGGCGAATCCGCCGAGGCGGGCCTCGTCGCCACGGGCAAGGTCGGCGTGTTCGTCGGCGTGATGTACGAGGAGTACCAACTGCACGGCGCCCAGGCGCAGGCGCGGGGCCACCGCGTCGCCCTGTCCGGGAGCCCCTCGTCCGTCGCCAACCGCGTCTCGTACTTCTACGACTTCCACGGCCCGAGCATGGCCGTGGACACGATGTGCTCCTCGTCGCTCACCGCCATCCACCTCGCCTGCGAGGCGATCAGGAGCGGCCAGTGCGCGGCGGCGGTCGCGGGCGGCGTCAACGTGAGCGTCCACCCGAACAAGTACGTGATGCTGAGCCAGGGCAAGTTCACCTCGAGCGACGGCCGCTGCCGCAGCTTCGGGGAGGGCGGCGACGGCTATGTGCCCGGCGAGGGCGTGGGCGCCGTCCTGCTGAAGCCCCTGGAGCGGGCCGTGGCCGACGGTGACCAGATCCACGCGGTCATCAAGGGCACCGCCCTCAACCACGGCGGCAGGACCCACGGCTTCTCGGTGCCCAACCCCGCGGCCCAGGGCGATGTCATCGCCCGCGCGCTCACCCGCGCCGGGACCGCCCCGCACGAGGTCGGCTATCTGGAGGCGCACGGCACCGGCACCTCCCTGGGCGACCCCATCGAACTCGCCGGGCTCGTCAAGGCGTTCGGCCGCACCGCCGACGCCACCGGTGCGCCCGCCCCGCGCTGCGCCGTCGGCTCGGTGAAGTCCAACATCGGCCACTGCGAGAGCGCCGCGGGCATCGCCGGGGTCACCAAGGTGCTGCTCCAGATGCGCCACGGCGAGCTCGTGCCCAGCCTGCACGCGAGCCGGCTCAACCCGCACCTGGAGTTCGAGGGGACGCCGTTCACCGTGCAGCGGACCCTGGAGCCGTGGCACGGGCCGCGCGTCGCGGGCGTCTCCAGCTTCGGAGCGGGCGGCGCCAACGCCCATGTGGTCCTGGCCGCGTACCAGCCGTCGACCGGCGATGCCCAGAACGCCCCCGCCACCCGGCCGCGCACCGTGGTCGTGCCCCTGTCCGCGGCGACCGACGACCAACTCGTCGAAGCCGCACGGCGGTTGCGGGCGCGTGCGGACGAGCTGACCGACGGCGACCTCGTCTCCCTCGCCTGGACGCTCCAGACCGGCCGGACCGCCCTTGAGGAGCGGCTCGCGTTCACGGCGTCCTCCCTGGAGGCGCTGCGACGCACCCTCGACACGTTCCTGGCCGACCCGCGTGGCGCGGGTGACTGGGTACGCGGCCGCGTACCGCAGGAGCAGGCGCTCGCGCGGGCCACGGGGGGCGCCGGTGTCGTCGCGCCCCAGGAGTGCGCGGCCCTGTGGGCCCGTGGCGAGGCCGTGGACTGGGACCTTATGTACGCGGATGACGCGGATGACGCGGATGACGTGGATTACACGGACGGCACGGCCCGCCCGCGCCGCCTGAGCCTGCCCGGCTACCCCTTCGCGCGGGAGCGGCACTGGTTCGACGTCGAGCCGGACGGCGGGCCCGTGCCGACCTCCGCCCCGCCCTCCGCGCCGACGGAGGAGCAGGTGCTCCTGACGTATCCCATATGGCAGAACGAGGAGGCCCCCGCCGGGGCGGGGAACGCCGACGCCGGGACCGACGGCACGCCCGCCCCGGAACGGCACGTCATCCTGGTACGCCGGTCAGCACCGGGGGAGCAGTCCGGGCTGACGGCCGACCTGACGACCGCCTTGACGGCCGCGCTGCCGGGTGAGGCACGCGTGGAAGTCCTGGACGTGGCGGCCGACGCCCCCTTGGACGAGGCATATCTGACGGCGGCACACCACGTGTTCGCACGGGCCCGCACCCTGCTGGCCGGTGGGCTGAGGGGAGGCGCGGTCCTTCAGGTCGTGCTCGTCGGCGACAGTGACCAGGAACGCGCGGGCCAGGACGTGTTCGCCGGACTGAGCGGCCTGCTGAAGACCGTCTCGCTGGAGAACCCGAAGCTGCGCACCCAGCTCGTCGACTGCCTCGACGGCGCCGCGACAGCCGTCGTCGCCGAGCGCCTCCGCGCGGAGACGGTGCCCGGGACGGCGCCCGAAGTGCGCCACCGCGCGGGCCGTCGCCAGGTCCGGCGGCTGACGGAGCTCGCCCCGCCGCAGGCGGCGCCCGCCGCCGCATGGCGTGCGGGAGGCGTCTACCTCATCACCGGCGGCACCGGAGCCCTCGGCCTGCACACGGCCGCGGACATCGCCGCCGCGACCACCGGCGCCACCGTCGTACTCACCGGGCGCTCGGCACTCACCGAAGCACAGCGCCGGTCCGTCGAAGACCTGCGAGCCGCGGGTCTGGCCCTGGACCACCAGCGCACGGACGTCACCGACCGGGCCGCCGTCGAGCGCCTCGTGCGGTACGTCGCGCGCACCCACGGGCCGTTGACCGGCGTCGTACACGCCGCGGGCGCGGTGCGCGACAACTTCGCCGTGAACAAGACGCCGGAGGAGTTCGGGGACGTCCTCGCGCCGAAGGTCGCGGGCCTCGTGCACCTGGACGAGCTGACCCGGGACCAGCCGTTGGAGCTGTTCCTGTGCTACTCGTCGATGACCGGTGCCCTCGGCAACGCGGGCCAGGCCGACTACGCGGCGGGCAACGCCTTCATGGACGCCTACGCCGCCCACCGGAGCCGCCTGGCGGCCGCCGGACTGCGGCACGGCCTCACCCTCTCCCTGAACTGGCCCCTGTGGGCCGACGGCGGGATGCGCGTGGACCACGCCACCGAGGAACGGCTGCGGCGCATGGACCTCGTCCCCCTGGACACCGAGAGCGCCCTGCGCGCCCTGCGCGTCGGGATCGACGCCCGGCGCACCGGCCTCGACGACGGCCGGCTCCTCGTGGTCGCCGGACGGCGCGAGGCGCTGCTGCCGCGCCTGACCGGGCGACCCGGCGGGGCACCGGAGGCGCCGCAGGAGGGGCCGCACCGCTCGGCCCCGGGCGAGGACCGGGCCCTGCTGGACCGCACCCGGCGCCACCTGCGCAAGCAGCTGGCAGCCGCCCTCAAGCTCGGCCCGGACCGGCTCGACGCCGAAGTGCCGCTGGAGCGCTACGGCATGGACTCCGTCCTGGCGATGAACCTGATCGCCCAGCTGGAGACCGACTTCGGCACGCTGCCCAAGACGCTGTTCTTCGAGGTGCAGACGGTCACCGAGCTGGCCGAGTACTTCGTGGCGGAACACGAGGACGCCCTGCGCGCGCTGTTGGGCGTGCCGGTGCCGGTGCCGGTGGCTGTGCCGTCCGTGCCCGCCATCTCGCCCGTGCCCGCGCCGGACAAGGCACCCCTGACGTCCGCGCCGGACACGGCTCCCGAAACGGCCGCGTCACCCCAGGCCACCGCGCCCCGCACCGCGCGGGACCCGCGTGCCGAAGAAGGCGTCGCCATCATCGGCCTCGCCGGACGCTACCCGGGCGCCGCCGACCCCGACGCCTTGTGGGAACTGCTCCGCACCGGTGCCGACTGCGTCACCGAAGTCCCCGCCGACCGCTGGGACCACGACGCGCTGTTCGACCCGGACCGCGAGGCGCCCGGCAAGAGTTGCGGCAAGTGGGGCGGGTTCCTCGACGGCGTGGACCAGTTCGACCCGCTGCACTTCGGCATCTCGCCGCGCGAGGCCGAGACCATGGACCCGCAGCAGCGGCTGTTCCTGGAGACGGCGTGGCAGCTCCTGGAGCAGAGCGGTGTCACCCAGGAGGCCATCGAGCACACCTACGGCCGGCAGGTCGGCGTGTACGTCGGGGCGATGTACCAGATGTACCGCGCCGACACCGCCGACGTGGTGCGCTCCGCCCTGACCTCGGTGGCGTCGTACAACCTCATCGCCAACCGCGTCTCGCACTTCTTCGGCCTCGAAGGGCCGAGTCTCGCCGTGGACGGCATGTGCGCGTCGTCGGCCGCCGCGATCCACCTGGCCTGCGCCGATCTGCTGCGCGGCGACAGCGAGCTGGCGATCGCCGGAGGCGTGAACCTGACGATCCACCCCGACAAATACCGGGCCCTGTCCCGTGCGGGCCTGCTCGGCAGCCACCCCGGCAGCCGCAGCTTCCGCGACGGCGACGGCTATCTGCCCGCCGAGGCGGTGGGCGCCGTGCTGCTGAAGCCGCTGGCCGCCGCCCGCCGGGACGGCGACACCGTCCTCGCGGTCATCAGGGGCAGCGCCTCGCAGCACGGCGGCCGCGCGGGCCAGTTCATGGCGCCGAGCCGCAGGACGCAGATCGCCGTGGCCCGCAAGGCGCTGGAGAAGGCTGGCTGTGCCCCCGCCACGATCGGCTACGTGGAAGCCGCGGCCAACGGCTCCGCGCTCGGCGACGCCGTCGAGGCGAGCGCCCTGCGCGAAGTGTTCGGTGAGGTCAACGAGCCCGTCGCGGTCGGCTCGGTGAAGTCCAACCTGGGCCACCCCGAGGCCGCGTCGGGCATCGCCCAGCTCACCAAGGTCGTCCTCCAGTTGCGTCACCGGGAACTGGCGCCCCGGGCGCCGATCGGCGATCCCAACCCCGAACTCCGCCTGGACGAGGGGACCTTGCGGGTGTGCGAGACCCTGACCCCCTGGGAAGCACGCCACGGCGAGCCCCGGCGCGCGCTGCTCAACTCCGTCGGAGCGGGCGGCAGCCACGTCAGCCTCGTTGTGGAGGAAGCACCGGCCGCCGAGGCCGCGGAAGCGGCGCCTCCCCGCACGGAGGAGCCGCAGCTGATCGTGCTGTCCGCCGGTGACCCCGACCGGCTGCGCACCGCGGCCCGCCAGCTGCACGACTTCGTCGAGCGGACGGGCGCCCCGGGCGCGGGCGACGGCGCCGCGCTCGCGGACATCGCCCACACCCTCCAAGCGGGCCGGGAGCCCCAGGCGGCCCGGCTGGCGTTCGTGACGGACTCCCGCGCGGGGCTGTTGCGCGCGCTGACGGAGTACCTGGACGGGCAGCCGCCGTACGACCGGCTGTACCTGGGTGATGCCGAGGCCGGCGCGGGCACGCTCGGCGACCTGCTCACGGGCGGCCACGGCGAGGCGTTCATCCGCGCGCTCGCCGCCGACGGCGAACTCGACCGGCTCGCCGAGCTGTGGGTGCGGGGCGGCCGGATCCCCTGGCGCGCCCTGCACGACGGGCGGCGCCGCCGCCTCGTACCGCTGCCGACGACGGTGTTCCGGCGCAAGCGCTATTGGGTGGGGCACACAGGCCCGCTGACCGCGACACTCGCGTCCGAGGAGCCCGCCTCCGCGACACCCTCGTCGGAGGCGCCCGCGCACGCGGGGACAGAGGCGGAACAGCCGCAGCCCGCCCCCGTCACCGACGGCGGCGACATCCTGAGCTACCTCACGGACCACTTCGCCGAAGCCCTCGGCTTCGAGCCCGGTGAGCTCCCGCCGGACAAGGACCTGCACAGCCTGGGCGCCGACTCCGTCATGTGGGTCCGCCTCCGGCGCGCGGTCGAGACCGACCTCGGACTCACGCTCACCACGCGGGAGATCGTCGGACTCACCACCCTGGAGCGCATCGCGGAACGGCTCACCGCCAAGCGCGCACCGGCCACCGCCCGGACGGACGCGGACGAACCACCGGCACCGGACACACACGCGACACCAGCACCAGCAACGGACGTGCGCGCAGCACGGGCCAAGGCCCTGGAGAAGTTCCGGCAGGGTCACGTCGGACTCGAAGAACTCAAGGCACTCATGAAGGAAGCACCGGTCGCGTGAACGAGGATCAGATTCTGGCGGGCTTCAAGGCGGGTCTCCACACCGCCGAGGACGTGCTCGCGTTCTACGAGCGGCTCCAGGCCGCGCGGCAGGGCGGCGCCGACCGGCGCCCGCTGTCCGAGGGGCAGAAGGGCCTGTGGCTGCTGCACAAGCTGCGGCCCACGGCCGACGTGTACAACGTGCCGGTGTGCTTCCGCACCTCCGCGCCGTTCGACGTCGCGGTGTTCGAGGAGGCGTTCCGGCACGTCACGTCCCGGCACACGCTCCTGCACAGCGTGATCGCCGAGGACGAGGGCACCCCGCACCTGGTGCACCGCCCGGACGACGCCGACCTGCCCTTCCGGCACCAGACCGTCCCCCGGGGGCTGCCCGACGACGTCCTGATCGCCCTGGCCCGCGAGCAGGCCAAGGCGCCGTTCGACCTGTACCAGGACGCCCCGGCACGGGCCGTCGTGTACTCGGCGGGCACGGCCGACGCGCCCGAGACCCTGGTGCTGCTCGTCTTCCACCACCTGGTCTTCGACGGCGCGTCCACCCCCGTCCTGCTCCGTGACCTGCTCCAGGCGTACGAGACCCTGCTCCGGGGCGACACGCCGACGCGGGAGCCGGCACCGCACGACGCCTACGACGCGTTCGTGCGCTGGGAGGCCGACTTCCTCGCGGGCCCCGACGGCGCCCGCCACCGCGCCTTCTGGCGGGACACCCTGGCCGGCGACCTGCCCGTGCTGCGCCTCGACATCGAGCGCGCGCCCGCGCCCGGCACCGCCGTGGCGGGGGAGACGGTCGCCCGCCCGCTGCCCCAGGCGCTCGCCGCGCGGGCACGCGACCTGTGCGCGGCCCGCGGAGTCAAGCCCGCGGTGCTCTTCCTCGCCGTGTACGAGCTGCTGCTGCACCGCTACAGCGGCGAGCGGGACCTGATCGTCGGTGTGCCGTCCCTGGGCCGCCCCGACGCCGCGTACGACGACGCGGTCGGCTACTTCGTGAACATGCTGCCCGTGCGTCACGGCGTGGGCGGCGACGTGCCGTTCACGGATTTCCTGCGCGAGCTGACGCTCGTCATGGCCGACGGCCTCGACCACGCCGCGTACCCGTTCCCGCGCACGGTGCAGGACCTGAACCTGCGCACCGACCCCGACTCCGCACCGGTCTTCCAGGTCTCCTACGTCTTCCAGAACCAGCGCATGATGCGCCTGACGGACGACGACGTCCGCGGTCTCGACCTCGTCCGCTCGCTGCGGTTCGTGGAGGAGATATCCCAGGAAGGGGAGTTCAAGCTCCACCTGGAGGTCGTCGAGCACGCCGCCGACGCCTACACGCTGCACCTCAAGTACGACGCCGAACGGTTCGCGGCGGCGGACGTCGAGCGCTTCCTCGGCCACTACGAGACGCTGCTGAGCGCCCTCGTCGCGGACCCCGCACAGCTGCTCTCCGACGCCTCACACCTGTCGGACGGCGAACGCCGCCGGCTCGACGGATGGAACGGCACCGACCGGCCCTACTCGGCCGACCGCGCGCTGCCCGACCTGCTCGCCGACGCCGTCGCCCGCCACGGCGACCGCACCGCCCTCGTCTTCGGCGAACGCACCCTGACCTACGCCGAGTTCGACGCCCGCACCGACGCGCTGGCCGCCGAGCTGCGCCGCCGGGGCGTCACCGCGGACACGGTCGTCGGCGTGTGCATGGAACGCTCCGTCGAGATGGTGATCGCCCTGTGGGCGGTCATGAAGGCGGGCGGCGCCTACCTGCCCCTGGAGCCCGACTACCCGGCCGAACGCGTCCGGTACATGATCGAGGACTCCGGCGCCGTCGTCGTCCTCGCCCAGGCCGCCACCGACGCCTCCGTGCTGTCCGCTGCGCGCGTCGTCCTGCGCGTGGACAGCGACGGGCGACCGGCGTCCGACAGCCGTCAGGACGAGGACCACCAAGGCCAAGGCAGCGGGGGCCAGGACCAGTTGGGCGCCGACGGCGGGCGCCCGGCCTCCGCCCGCGTCGCCCCCGACCACCTCGCGTACGTCATCTACACCTCCGGCTCCACCGGCCGCCCCAAGGGCGTCATGGTCGAGCACCGGGCGGCCGTCAACCGCATCGAGTGGATGCAGAACGAATACGCCCTCGACACCGACGACGTCGTGCTCCAGAAGACGCCGTTCAGCTTCGACGTCTCCGTATGGGAGTTCGTCTGGCCGCTCGTCACCGGCGCGCGCCTCGTCGTGGCCGCACCGGGCGCCCACAAGGACCCGGCCCGCCTCGCGTCGCTGATCCAGGCGGAGCGGGTCACCACGGTGCACTTCGTGCCGCCCATGCTGCGCCTCATGCTCGACCACGCCGGATGGGCCCGCTGCACGACGCTCCGCCAGGTCTTCTGCAGCGGCGAGGCCCTGCCGCCCGAGCTGCCCGCCCGGCACTACGCGCAGCACCGCGCACGGCTGCACAACCTGTACGGGCCGACCGAGGCGGCCATCGACGTCACCCACTGGACCTGCCCGCCCGACGGAGCCACGGACACCGTGCCCATCGGCCGCCCCATCCAGAACATCCAGCTGCACGTCCTGGACGACCTGGGCCGGCACCAGGCCGTGGGCTGCGCCGGCGAACTGCACATCGCCGGCGTCGGCCTGGCCCGCGGCTACCTGAACAACCCCGCTCTGACGCGCGAGCGCTTCGTACCGAACCCGTTCGCGCACGACCCGGACGCCCGCATGTACCGCACGGGCGACCTCGTCCGATGGCTGTCCGACGGCACCCTGGAGTACCTCGGCCGCATCGACAACCAGGTCAAACTGCGCGGCTTCCGCATCGAGCCCGACGAGATCGAGGACCGTCTCGGCCGCCACCCCGCCGTGCGTGCCTGCGCGGTCCTGGCCCGCGAGGACAGCCCCGGCGACCCGAGGCTCGTCGGCTACGTGGTCCTCGACCCGGAGCACCCCGTCGACACGCACTCCTTCCACGACGTCCTCCTGAAGCACCTCGGACAGTCGCTGCCCGAGCACATGGTCCCCAGCGCCCTGGTCCGCCTCGACGCGCTGCCGCTGACCGCGAACGGCAAGCTCGACCGCAAGGCCCTGCCGGCCCCCGAGACCGACGCCTTCGCGGTGTCCGGTGACCGCGTCGCGCCGCGCACCCCCACCGAGCGGACCCTGCTGGCCGTCTGCGCACAGCTGCTCGGCTTCGACGAGGACCGCGTCGGCGTCCACGACAACTTCTTCGCCCTGGGCGGCCACTCCCTGCTCATCCCGAAGCTGATCGCCCGCCTGCTCGACGAGGGCGTCGACTGCGACCTCCAGGCCGTCTTCGCCGCCGCCACGCTCGCGGACCTCGCCGCCGCCATCGACGGGACGGCACCGCGCGACCCGGCGCACCCCGACGCGCCGGACACCGGATCCGACACCCCCGTCCCCCCGCGCACGGCCTTCACCGTCCCGCCGAACGGCATCCCCGCCGGCTGCGACCGCATCACCCCCGACATGCTGCCCCTGGTGTCCCTGACCGAGGACGAACTGGCGTCGGTCGTCGCCGCCGTTCCCGGCGGCGCCCCCAACATCCAGGACGTGTATCCCCTCGCGGCACTCCAGGAAGGCATGCTGTTCCACCACTTGAAGGAGGGCGGCCGCGACCCGTACGTGCTCTCCGGCGTGTTCTCCTTCGACAGCCGCGACCGGCTGGACGGATTCGCCCGCGCCCTGCGCGCGGCCGTCGCCCGGCACGACGCGCTGCGCACGGCGGTCCTCACCCAGGGCCTGCCGCAGCCGGTCCAGGTGGTCGTGCGCCACGCCGAACTCGAACTCGACGAGTTCGACGTGCCCACGGGCACCGACACCGAGGACGAGATCCGCGACCTGCTCGCCCGGCCCCGGTCGATGCGCCTGGACCGCGCCCCCCTCATCCGCCTGCGCGCCACCCGGCAGCCCGGCACGGACAGGTGGTTCGCGGCACTCAACCTGCACCACGTCATCGATGACGCGACCTCGCTCGGCCTGCTGTTCCGAGAGATCGTCGCGCACATGACGGGCCGCGAGGCCGAGCTCGCCCCGCCCGCCCCGTACCGCGACTTCATCGCCCACGTCCAGCACCGCATTCAGGAGCTCGACCCGGCGGACCACTTCGCGGCCGCGCTCGGTGACGTCACCGAGCCCACGGTGATGTTCGGGCTCCAGGACGTCCACGGCGACGGCCGCCGGGTACTCGACCTGCGCCGCCCGCTGGACACGGGCCTCGGCGAGCGGATCCGGGCGTGCGCCAAGGAACTGCGGGTCAGCCCCGCCACCCTGTTCCACGCGGGCTGGTCCCTGGTCGTGGCGGCGTGCGGCGGCCGCGACGACGTGGTCTTCGGCACCGTCATGTCCGGCCGCCTCCAGGGACCGCGAGGGGTCGAGCGCATGCTCGGCAACTTCATCAACACCCTGCCCGTACGCGTCGACCTGACCGGGACGAGCGTGCGCGACCTGGTGCGCGGCATGGACCGGACGCTGCGGGACCTGGTCCGCCACGAGCAGACCCCCCTGGCCGTCGCGCACCGCCACAGCGACGTGCCGCCCGAGACCCCGCTGTTCAACGCGATCTTCAACTACCGGCACCTGGAGTCCGACGACCGCATCGACGACAGCGAGCTGGAGCGCGCCGGCGTCCGGTCCCTGGCCGGCGTCATCGAGCGGAGCAACTACCCCGTGGCCCTCTCGGTCGACGACCTCGGGCACTCCTTCTCCCTGGACGCCCAGATCGACCAGTCCCAGGACGCCGAGCTCGTCATCGGCTACCTGGAAACCGCCATGACGCGCCTCGTCGACGCCCTCACCACCGAAGAAGCGGACCGGCGACCCGCCCTGGACCTGCCCGTCCTGAACGACACTCTCCACGATCAGGTCGTCACGGAATGGAACACCGCCGGGCCGACGGCCCCCGCGGAGCGGTGTCTGCACACGTGGTTCGAGGAGAGGGCC